>NZ_CP150207.1:1040000-1340000 GCF_037969765.1 Paenibacillus sp. FSL W8-0186
ACCGTAATCCGTTATGAGCGATGGGGTGACGCAGTAGGGTAGTGACGCGAGCTGATGGATGCTCGTCCAAGCAGTGAGGCTGATGTGTAGGCAAATCCGCACATCGTTAAGGCTGGGCTGTGATGGGGAGGGAAAATTTACAGTACCGAAGGTCATGATCTCACACTGCCAAGAAAAGCCTCTAGCCAGGAGAAGGTGCCCGTACCGCAAACCGACACAGGTAGGCGAGAAGAGAATTCTAAGGCGCGCGGAAGAACTCTCGTTAAGGAACTCGGCAAAATGACCCCGTAACTTTGGGAGAAGGGGTGCCCCGGTAGTGTGAATAGCACGAGGGGGCCGCAGTGAAAAGGCCCAAGCGACTGTTTAGCAAAAACACAGGTCTGTGCGAAGCCGTAAGGCGAAGTATACGGGCTGACGCCTGCCCGGTGCTGGAAGGTTAAGGGGAGCGGTTAGGGAGCAATCCCGAAGCTGTGAACCGAAGCCCCAGTAAACGGCGGCCGTAACTATAACGGTCCTAAGGTAGCGAAATTCCTTGTCAGGTAAATTCTGACCCGCACGAATGGCGTAACGACTTGGGCGCTGTCTCAACGAGAGATCCGGTGAAATTTTAATACCTGTGAAGATGCAGGTTACCCGCGACAAGACGGAAAGACCCCATGGAGCTTTACTACAGCTTGATATTGAACTTTGATGCGATTTGTACAGGATAGGTGGGAGCCTAAGAATCCGGAGCGCCAGCTTCGGTGGAGGCATCGTTGGGATACCACCCTGATCGTATCGAAGTTCTAACCTAGGACCGTGATCCGGTTCGGGGACAGTGTCAGGTGGGTAGTTTGACTGGGGCGGTCGCCTCCTAAAGAGTAACGGAGGCGCCCCAAGGTTCCCTCAGAATGGTTGGAAATCATTCGCAGAGTGCAAAGGCAAAAGGGAGCTTGACTGCGAGACTGACAAGTCGAGCAGGGACGAAAGTCGGGCTTAGTGATCCGGTGGTACCGCATGGAAGGGCCATCGCTCAACGGATAAAAGCTACCCTGGGGATAACAGGCTTATCTCCCCCAAGAGTCCACATCGACGGGGAGGTTTGGCACCTCGATGTCGGCTCATCGCATCCTGGGGCTGAAGTAGGTCCCAAGGGTTGGGCTGTTCGCCCATTAAAGCGGTACGCGAGCTGGGTTCAGAACGTCGTGAGACAGTTCGGTCCCTATCTGTCGTGGGCGTAGGAAATTTGAGAGGAGCTGTCCTTAGTACGAGAGGACCGGGATGGACGCACCGCTGGTGCACCAGTTGTTCCGCCAGGAGCATAGCTGGGTAGCTACGTGCGGATGGGATAAACGCTGAAAGCATCTAAGCGTGAAGCCCTCCTCAAGATGAGATTTCCCAATTAGTAAGACCCCTTGAAGACGACGAGGTTGATAGGCCTGAGGTGGAAGTGCAGCAATGTATGGAGCTGACAGGTACTAATCGGTCGAGGGCTTATCCAAGATACCCCACAAAGTGAAGAACAGCTTCGATGCTGATTCCGATTACTTTGCGGGGACCCCGAGAACATTACCAGCCTTGGTAGTGGGGGCTAACACGCAAATGAAGTTTCGTATCCAGTTTTCAGGTGATCAAGTCATCTGAGCACGTTTGGTGGCAATGGCGGAGGGGTTCCACACGTACCCATCTCGAACACGACCGTTAAGCCCTCCAGCGCCGATGGTACTTGGACCGCAGGGTCCTGGGAGAGTAGGACGTCGCCAAGCAACGGAAGAAGCACTGCTGATCTTTGTATCAGCGGTGCTTTTTTGTTTTTACTAAGTGATGTTTGCATTGCATCAAACACGTTCTTACGGACAAGAGATCCGCTATTTGCTGTTCTTATGCGAAATCGGCAAGCCAACGGACACAGAAGGCGTTATTCAGTGGAAATGACCCTCAAAGCCATGGGTTTTACTCCAATAGGATCCTTTGTGTCCGTTAGGTCCGGAAATAGCAGCATTTTTGCAAAATAGCGGAACCAAGGTCCGTAAGAGATCAGCAGACTAGAGACAGCAAAAAGACAATCTGTACTTGATTAACCGCCATCTTTACCTGAATAATGCTGTAACAGGGTGTACCGTATGCAGTATATGCAACTTTATTCTAAGCAATCAGAAGAATATCAACTATAAATCGCAATATTGCTACCTCAAAATCGTTTCCTGAATTCGATAGACTAACGATGTAAGCCTATACATTTAGAAAGGGGTCATTACTTCTATGTCGCGTAGCGCTTTTCTTCAGCGCAATGTTCGGCAAACAACAAAGTAGTTAAACGGCTGTTAAACTGCTGGGGCTAAAGTGCATGGCCTCCAACTCGGAATGGCGGACTATAGTGTCGATTTCAGAATGATGATGTTGCGACTTTTACCACGAAGCCGCTTCCGCTTTTCGTCGTTTTTTTGCTGTTCAGTCTTTGGGTTATTGCGGGACTTACTTCAGAGGGATCAAAAAGCTAGCAAGGAATATTGAATACGATGAAGAATAATACAGGTAGAAGATGTTGGAGGAGGCCACAAAAGTACATGAAGCTCCGTCGAAAAATCTTGCTGGCCATTATACTTCTCGTGTTCATTCCGGTTATACTGATGGGCGGTGTGTCGTATTACAGCTTCGCGAACGCTATGGAGAAGAAGTCCAGTCATTTCTATTGGATTTCCTTGCTGGAGAGCGACCGGAAGCTGAAATTTGCGCTGAATGAAATAACGACTATTTCGAATTCGGCGATTACTCAGGATGTAATTCAGCAAACGCTGAAGGTGCCGGAGGCAGGAGTAAGCTACGAGAACAAGCAAGAGATAAGCAAACTATTCAATCATCCGATGATTACTTCGTTCGCATTGTATACCGAACATCAATTGCTCTACAGTTCTAATGAATCCATGGCATTTCAGGAGCTGGATCAACAGAGCTGGTACGAGAAGATGAAATCGGCCGAAGGAAGACCGGTGTGGATCGGACCTGGGGAGAACGGTTCGGTTCCAACGGGGAAACCGGTACTTATCCAGGCCAGGCTAATTAAAGATTATTATTCACTAGAGGATATTGGGGCACTCGTGATATATATCAAACCGGACATTCTGGATCAGGTGTTCTGGGAAGCAGCAACACTAAAGCAAGGAGATATACTGCTGGTGAATACGCAGGGGAATATCGTATTTGACAAGTCTGGTGAGCATATCGGGGAACAGACTTCATTTCCCTTCCTTTCGGATGGCTATTCTAACAGCAAAGGTTATTATGTGGATAAGTATCTTGGAGAGAAATCGCTGATTACCTATCTGCCCTCTCATAATAAAGACTGGGTTTTGGTAGCGATTACACCGTTTAAACTGATAGCCTCGGAGTCTATGTCGATCCGCAATATCGCCGTGATTCTCGTCCTGGTATCTTTGGTATCGGCGTTTTTGTTTGACCGTTTTTTTGTGCGCAGGCTGGTCAGCAGCATTATTAGCGTCGTAAACGGTATGAAGCGAGTGCAGCAAGGGATTTTCGTGCCGATTACGGCAGGACTTCCCGCGGATGACGAGCGTGATTTGCTGGTGGATGGCTTTAATCGGATGAGCACGCAAATTGACGAGCTAATCGAGCAGGTCGGGACGGAGCAGAACCGCAAGAAAGAAGCAGAGCTGCAGGCATTAGTTGCGCAGATCAACCCGCATTTCATTTATAACTCCCTGGAATCTATCAATTCCATGGCTGTACTGCAGGGGAACAAAAGCATCAGCAAAATGGTTGTTTCTCTCGGCAAGCTGCTGCGGATCAGCATCAGCGAGAATCAGGAGCTGATTCCGCTGCAGATGGAAATGGAGCATGTCCGGCATTATATGGATATACAAAAATTCCGCTTTGAAGATAAGTTTGCTTATGACATGCAACTATCGGATGATTTGAAGTACTATAAAACGCAAAAGCTAATCGTTCAGCCTATTGTCGAGAACGCGCTATACCATGCAATCGAGCCGATGGAGGGCAGCGGATTGATCACGATCCGGGCGGAGGAGCAGGGCAGTGATATTTTCATCTACGTGATGGATAACGGACTTGGATTTAATCCGGATACGCTGCAGAAGATGTGGAGCAAGGACTGGGGCAAGCTGAAAAAATACCGGGAAAACGGCGTAGGCCTTAAAAATGTGCATGAACGCCTGCGCATCCGGTTTGGCGGACATTACGGCATCATGATATGTTCTTCCTCGGGATTCGGATCTACGATTCGAATCCGGATACCTAAGATTGTTTCATAAAATAATGATAGGTAAACAGGGGGGATCATGATGAAATGGCTGTTAAATTGGGGTTGGATGCTGCTGTATGTTATCGTTCTCGCCGTCTCGGTTCTCCTGATTACGGCGGGTAATCGCGATCCGATTGAGGAGAATCAGAGCGATAAGATTACGCTTACCTTTCGCCACTTCTGGACGAAGGAGCATGACCGGCCGATGCTGAGCATTTTTGAGGATGTAGTGGCGGACTATCAGAAGCACCACCCAAATGTTAAGGTGAATTTCGAAGGGATGGATCAGACTACGCATCGCGAACAGCAGTTGAAGAGCGAAATGGTCACGGGGACGCCTCCGGATATGTTCGTCTTGTTCGGTGGGGCTGAAATCGAACCGTACGTCCGGGCGAACCGGTTGATGGATTTGAGCCAGTTTGTACAGGATCGGGGACTTCAGGGACAGTTTCGCGATCTGCAGTTGTGGACTTTCGACGGCCGCGTTTACGGGCTGCCGATTGAAGGCAATGCGGAGCCTTTGTATTATAATAAGACGATTTTCGAGTCGCTTGATCTTGACCCTCCAAGCACGCTGACCGAATTGGACCATGTCATCCAGGTGTTAAGGGATAACGGCTATATTCCGTTTGCGCTAGGCAATGAAGACCGCTGGCCAGCGGCGATATTCGCCCATTACCTTATGGATCGCTACGCAGGGCCTGAACTGATTCAGGCGCTGTCGCAGGGCGAAGAGGGCTATGATTTTCGGAACGATAAATATTTGCAAGCCTATGAACATCTGGCCGATTGGGTCGAGGCAGGAGCTTTTTCTTCCTCGGCCAACGGCTATACCACCGAAGAGGCGATCGCCCAGTTTACAACAGGCCGGGCTGCCATGTATTTGAACGGGAACTGGGATATCAATCTGTTTCGCCGCAGCGGCGTGATGGACGACTCTGCATTAAGCTTTCAAGAGGAGGTCGGCGTCATCCCATTCCCAGGAATGCGGCTTGGAGCAATGAGATCGGTCGCAGGCGGGTATACGATCGGCATCGGGCTGTCGTCCAATTTGGACGATGCGAAGAAGGAGGCCGCGCTAGATTTGCTAGAGGGCTTCTATACAAAGGAAATACAGAGCCGTATCGTGTATGAGGGGCTGCGTCTGCCGTCGATCAAGCTGAGCTTTGATCCCGAGAAGACAGGTCCGGTTTTTGCACAGGTCATTACCTTGATGGAGCAGAGTACGCAAAGTTTCGTACCGTATGATAATATTTTATCGCCAGAAGTCAAAAGGTCCTTCCTGAAGGGCGTAAAGGAAATGATCGGCAGCCAGTTGGACGCGAAGGAAGCATTGAAGGAATTGCAGCATAGCTCTACGTTTTATTGGAACCAGCGAAGAAGCTCTTTACCCTTTAAGAATTCAGGAGGTGCCACGAATGGGGTCGACGGAAGAGAAGTACAGGGTGATTCTGGTTGATGATGAGCCTATTATTCTGCGCAGTTTGAAGGCGGCCATACCTTGGGAAGAACTTCGCTTGGAAATTGCCGGGGAGGCAAGGAACGGGGAGCAGGCTCTTCAACTGGTGCGCGAGACAGCGCCGCATATGATTATTAGCGACATCCGTATGCCTGGGAAAGACGGAATCGCTCTGATGAAGGAGGTATTGTCCGAGAATCCGCAGAGATTGTTCATCTTCATCAGCGGTTACGGTGAATTTGAGTACGCAAGAGAGGCGCTGCGCGAGGGGGCTTTTGACTACTTGCTGAAGCCGATCGATCATGATGAATTGATTGAAATGATTGCGCGGGCCAAGAAACATCTTAACAAGCAGCAGGAAAACGACAAGCTCCTCCATTCGGTTCAGGTGTTATCTTTGCTTGCTAGGGAGAGGCTCTTTGCCGAGTTGATCGAAGGGAATCAAAGTCCGCTGCAGCATATGCGCTGGCTAGAGAACAGCGAGCTGGAACAGGGATATTTCATGGCCGTCGTTCAGTTGGATCATTATGTGAAGCTTAATGAGCAGTGGAGCAGCGAAGAGAAATCCCTTTGGCTGTTCGCGATCCGCAACATCGTTAGCGAATGGTCGCTGAATCAGGGAGGGCTCGCGGCATTTCCTTTTCATAGCGGCGAATGGGTTATCTTATTTCCCAACAAGCTCAGTGAGCGAAAAACAAGCTTAGGCCATGATTTGATCCGCCAAATCAAGGTGAATACGAAGCTGTCCTGTTCTACGGGCTTCAGTCCAAGCCTGATCGGCATTAATCACTTGAACGAAGCCTACCAGATGGCGGCCAAGGCCTTGTACCAGCGCTTCTATTCCGGGGAAGAGGGGGTATACGTCTACTCGGTCAGCGACGAGACAGCCATTGCTTCTGAAGTAAAGTATCCGAAGAAGCTTGAAGAATCGCTGCTGGAATGCGTCCGTAAGCTAGACCGCCAGAGGATGCAGCAGCTCTTTGATGAGATGAAAGGTGAATTCGAGGAACAGGCATTAACGAAGGGTCAGGCAGAGCGCATGATCGTTGAGCTGACGATCGTGCTGTACCGGCAATTCGAAGCGATGAACCTGACGCTGGAGTGGTCGCTGGAAGGGTTGCTGCAGGAGATTCACGCTGCACCAACGCTCAGCGAGATGGTGGCTGTCTTGAAGAACTGCTTCGGCGAGTGGATCCTGCACGGCAAGGACAATGATTCGCGCGGGGATGTTCAGGCCGTTATTGCCAAGGCGACCTCGTATATTACTAACAATTATCATAAAGACTTAAGCATTGAAGAGGTCTGCGAAGTGGCCGAGCTGAGCATTAGTCATTTCTGCATGCTGTTCAAGCAGGAGACGGGGTATACCTTTCTGGAATATTTGACGAAGTGCCGCATTGATAAGGCTAAGTTTATTTTACAGAATACAAACGTCAAGGTATATCAAGTAGCTCCGCTGGTCGGCTATCAGGACCCCCGGTATTTTAGTCAGGTGTTCAAGAAAATAACGGGGAAAACTCCTTCTGAATATCGGGAAGAGGCCAGTTAAGATGAGTGCAGACTAGGGAGCTTTGAGACAAGGACGGCCGGATAATCCGGTCGTCCTTGTAGGATTGAGCTATTTTTTTTAGAACTGTTTCACTAGCGATTCCGCTGCATGGAGCCCATAATCAGACTGACGATGAAAACAAGGAGGATCGCCCCAATCAACGCTGGGACAAAGTAGAAGTTGCCAATCACCGGCCCCCAGTTGCCAAGAATCAGGCTGCCGAGCCATGCCCCGATGAACCCGGCAATAATGTTACCGATCACTCCCCCGGGGACATCCCTCCCCATAATCAATCCTGCGAGCCAGCCAATCACACCACCGATAATTAATGACCATAAGAAACCCATTCTTATCACCTCTATCTTTGGATTAGCTTGTCTGTCTACTATTAACCACCTCCGTCAATTTTAAACATGATGACGCTCTTTTTAGCTTGAATTTGGGGTAGCCATATAATGATATTTTTGAAATATTAATTTTTTTGTTAAAAAGGGTTGTTAAACAGGTAGCTGATCTGGTAAAATCCAACACAACAACTACCAAAAACAAGCAAAACTAGCATTGTTTTTATTGAAAGCACTTACATCATGAAGTTTGTAATGGAGTTGATGTTAAGTAAAAGGAGGTAATGCTTTTTGGCGTAAAATACAAACGTTTGCACTGATCGGGGAGAACTGGCGCAAGAGTTAAAATGGGGAAGTTTTGTCTTTTGTGCAAACATTTGCACAAAAAACAAAGGTGAAAGAAATTACTGCAGGCTGGTGCCGAAAGTTAAGTGTATGAGATTAAGGAGGAGAAGTCGTGTATAAACAAGCCCGAAAGTTTATTGCCTTATGGCTGAGCATTATTTTTGTGGCAACTTCGCTTTTTATGAATCCTTTAGCGGCGGTAGAGGCCGAGTATGTCCCGGAGCTGCCGCAGCTCCAAGCTGCCAATGAGCCGATCGTGCCGCAGGCTGCTGCAAGCGCCGCCGCGAAGGCAGATACTGCAGAGCTGGAGAGCGGGATTTTTAGCTGGGATAATGCAAACGTTTACTTTGTACTGACGGACCGGTTCCTGGATGGGGATTCAAGCAATAATAATTCCTATGGACGTCCGCAGCGGGACGCTACCGGGAAAAATATCGGCACGTTTCACGGAGGGGATTTGAAGGGCTTGACCCAAAAGCTCCAGGAGGGCTATTTTACCGATTTAGGCACCAATGTGCTTTGGATTTCTGCACCTTATGAGCAAATGCACGGGTGGGTCGGGGGAGGCAACGGCGGGGATTTTGCCCATTACGGCTACCATGGTTACTATGCGCTTGATTATACGATGATGGATCGCAATATGGGGACGGTCAGCGATATGCGGGAGTTTGTGGATTTGGCGCATTCGCAGGGCATTCGCGTCGTATTGGATGTCGTTCTGAATCATCCTGGTTATTCTACTCTGAAGGATATGGAGGAATACGGCTTCGGCGCAAGAAACGGCATCGGTGCTGGCTGGACGCCAGGAAGCGGCCAAACCTGGCATAGCTTTCATGATCAGATCGATTATAATAACGCTTCCGCTTGGGCGGGCTGGTGGGGCAGCTGGGTTCGGGCCGGCATCGCAGGGTATGAGAATTGCGGCGGCAGCGATTTAACCCAATGCGTAGGGAACCTGCCTGATTTCCGAACCAATGTGAATAGCAGCGTAGGGCTTGCTCCTATTTTGAGGACGAAATGGGCCAAGGAAACAACCGGGCATGATGCTTGGATTGTGCCGGCGGCCTCAGGTTTACGAAAGGATCTTGGTATAGCACCAGCCGATCATATCGTGAAAATGCTTGCCGCCTGGGTGGAGGAGTTTGGGATTGACGGCTTCCGGGCCGATACGGCCAAGCATGTGGAGCTCAGCCGCTGGCAGCAATTGAAGAACGAGAGCAGCGCAGCGCTGCAGAGATGGAGGCAGAACAACCCGAACAAGCCGGGGGCGGATTGGAAGGACAGCTTCTGGATGACTGGAGAGGTATGGGGGCATGGCGTCGGCAAAAGTGAATACTTTAGCTACGGCTTCGATTCAGTCATTAATTTCAGCTTCCAGGACAGCAATCTGAACGCCTTGGAGGGCACTTATGCCGAATATGCCTCCAAGATCAACAGCGACCCGAATTTCAATGTGCTGAGCTACATTTCATCGCATGATACCCGTTTATATGACCGCAGCAGGCTGATTCAGGCGGGCAGCGCTCTGCTGCTGCTGCCGGGCGGAGTCCAAACGTTCTACGGGGATGAGGCGGCCAGAGCGTTTGGCGATACCGGTTCGGACCCGCAGCAAGGAACCCGTTCCTCCATGAATTGGAACAGCCTGAATCAGGACGTTCTGTCGCATTGGCAGAAGGTCGGGCAATTCCGAAACCGCCACCTTGCGATCGGAGCTGGCAGCCATGCCAAAATCGCGGATGCTCCCTATACGTTCAAACGATCGTATTCGAAGAACGGCATCGAGGATCAAGTCGTTGTCGTGATGGGCGCTTCAGGAACGACGAAGGTAAATGTATCGTCGGCGTTCGCCGACGGCAGCACGGTACGGGATGCCTACACGGGGAATGAAGCCGTTGTATCCGGCGGGTTCGCTACATTTACTGCACATGCAGGCGGTCTGATTCTGATTGAGCAGGCGGCGGAGTCGGATCTGCCTGCGGTGTCCGCATCGCCAGCGGGAGGAAGCTTCAAAACAGATAGCTTAACGGTTACGCTCCATGTCAAAAAAGCGGAGTCCGGAAAATATACGCTGGATGGCAGTAACCCTTCACAGGGCATTCCATATACAGATGGTACGGTAATTACAATCGGGAACGGTATGGAGTTCGATGAATCCGTCAAATTACGGCTGTATGCCGTGAACGGGGAAGGATCTTCCGTACAGGAATACAGCTTTACGAAGAAAAATCCCGACGCCGGACTGACGGTTTACTTCAAGAAGCCGGCGGACTGGGGCGCGCCTTCCCTGTACTACTATAACACGGCGCCTAAGGCAAGCGAGCCGACATGGGCTGCATCCCCTGCAATGACAAGGGTTTCGGGAGATTGGTATTCCTATAGAATCGCAGGCGTGGATAGCGCAACAGTCATTTTCAAAGATAGTTCGGGCAAACAGAACCCGGGCCAGAACCAGCCGGGATTCGTCCGCACTTCAGACGGCTGGTATGACGGTCAGCAGTGGCATGAATCAAATCCGGACGGGACAGGTAATCCGGGAACGGGTGGAAACGAGGTCACGATCTACTATAAACATGGCTTCACCGCGCCGTATATTCATTATCGCCCTGAAGGAGGAACTTGGACGGCAGTTCCGGGCGTAGCGATGGAAGCCTCCGAGGTCGCGGGCTATAGCAAATACACCGTAGATATCGGAACCGCATCCCGCCTTGAGGCCTGCTTCACGGATGGCAAAGGCAACTGGGACAGCAATAATATGAATAACTATTTCTTTGCAGCGGGAACATGGACGTATAGCGGAAGAGGACAAATTACAGCGGGGGCTCCGGCAGCTGCAAGGTCTGCGAATGTAATGTATCTTGCGCCAGGGGCAGAGGATTCTTCATTGACAGAGGAGGAGCCCTTGCCGGAAAAAGCTTCGCAGGAAGGTGCGGAGGCAGCTTAAATAAGCAGGCAAATATTAATAGAAAATCAAATAGAGGAACGCCCCGGGCATCTTATAATGCCGGGGCATTTTGTTGTATGGCGAGCTATGGAGTTGAGCGAAGTTACTAATATGCTATAGCCGTTTTCGCCGGAAATACAATACGAATGCACAGGCGGCGAGCAGGACTGTTAGCGATATACCAGCCGTGATGGCCTCTGTCGTATTGTCCTGCTGCTGGCGGCCTTGCTGGCCAGTCCCCCAAAATTCGCCCCGATTGCCGAAGCCTTCAGGGGGAGTAAGACCCATGCCGTCCTGGGCGCGCCTTCCGCCTTGATCCCTCTCCAGGGGCGCTTGTCCATCCGGAGCAGCTCCTGGATTGCCGAAGGGCGGGTCTGAGCCTTGTTGCGCCTGTGTCCCCTGCTCCGACTGTGCTGGGCTAGCGTCCTGCTGAGCCGTTGCTCCCTGCTCCGACTGTGCTGGGCTAGCGTCCTGCTGAGCCGTTGCTCCCTGCTCCGACTGTGTTGGGCTAGTGTCCTGCAGAGCTGCTGCACCCTGCTGTGACTGTACTGGGTTAGCGCCCTGTTCTCCTGCGGCAGCGGGAGCATCGACATGATTGCGGATGCCAGGAACTGCGCCAGCTCCGAATCTGCCGCCCATACCGCCACCTATACCGCCGCCGCTGCCTGATCCGTCCCCGGAGGAAGGAATCGTTCCGGCGAGCTGCTGGGCAATGTTGTCGACCTGCTTCGCGTTGGTCGTTATTAAATCCGTCACGCCTTGCTCATATTCCTCATACGAGTAGAATGCAGTCGGGTCCTGCTCAACGTATTCGGAGATCATTTGCTTCAATTGTTCCACGCGAGCGGAAAAGCTGTCTTCCGACAAATAACTTTCGATCGCCTCTTTTATAATGTCGTGGTATTTCTCTTTATAATCATCCACAGCAAGAAGCTTGGCGACGAGAGGCCGCTCTGCCAATGCCCCCTGTGTAGGCTCGTCGATCAGCAGTGCGGTGCTGGATTGTCTAGGTGCTGCATTAGCATCCTGACCCTGATTATTTGCAGGAGCTTGCAAAAATTCGCCGTCTGGCAATTGTAGGGGAGCAGCTGCGTTATTTTCCGTGTTGTCGTTAGCCGTGCTGCCAACATTGGCAGCTGTATCGGCTGCCGCGTTCTCCGCCGCCTGGTTGCGCCATTGGCCGCCCCGTCCCATACCCATGCCGCCGCCCAATCCGCCGAAGGCCATGTTGTAGTCCCAAGGCAGGATGGAGAACACGCCATCTTCCTCGTACAAATAATAGTTTTGCTTATTTCCGCCAATGTAGCTGTCGGTGTTGTTGGTGACCACGTTCAAGGCGATATACTTCAAGGCCTCCTCGACAAAGAGCACACTCTCATAGTCGGTGCCATGATTCAACTCGTCCAGCATATCGGTCAGCACATTGCCATTATGGGACTTGGACTTCAATTCCAAACCGGTGTATAAATCGGGATCATCGCCCAGCCACATCAAATCGCTGCCGGTCCCTGTCATTACGCCTTTATACAAGGCCCCATAAGCATGATCGAAATGGCGCTCCAAGTACGCGGTCCCGATCTGCTCGACGGCCAGGTAGAAGCCCCATAGCTCGCCGTTAATATAAATGTTGACGAATGAATATTTCGGCGTCGGCAGCCCCATCGTTTCCGCCAGCTCGTAAGCGAGATATTCCCGCATATAAGAGGCATCGCTGTAATTATTGTTCAGATTGATTTTTTCCAGTCCGCCCAAGGTTTGATTGACGTATTCGTTAAAAGACAACTTGAAGCTGTACCTGTCCGAATCGCTCATTTGCACAACGCTTCGCAGAGATAAATTGCCTTTCGTACGGATGCCGATATTGTCGATCTGCTGGCCGTTGTAATTCACGGAGGCTGGTTTATATTCCTCAGCGCTGGCATTGTCCAGCATGTCCTGAAAATCCTCCGGATCGATCGTAATTTTGACGTCGACGACCTTATCTTTGGGAAAAACAACCTCATCGAGAAATTGGGCCGCAGCCGATCCGGTGGAAGGGTTATAAGCGCTGGCGGCAGCCGTGCCATTATTGCTGGAAGACAAGGAGGCCGGCGCATGGGCAGCGGAGCACGCAGCGAGCCCCAAGCACATCAGTCCAAGGGACAGGCTCTTTAGAGCGCTCTTCAGCCTAAAGGTCATGATACATAATCCCCGTTGTAGCTGATCAGCACCGCATTTCTCACTCCGTCCAGCTCGGAGATCCGGTTGACGAACACGCCTTCGCTGTCGCGGAGGCGAACCTCCAGCGTCATCTCGATGTTGCCGGGAGATACGGTCTTTTGCTTCACATTATATCTTTTGACTAATCCAGAAACGGCCCGGTGAATCGCCTGCTCGCTTTCATCGCCGCTGCAGTTGATTACAAGCAGGTAAGGCGTCTCCAATGTGGAGTTCTTAATGAACAGAAACAGTACCAGCCCGATAATGACGGAGCCGATGGCCGCCAGAGTGTAGAAGCCCGCTCCAGTGACGATGCCTGCGGCAGCAGCCCAGAACAGGAAGATCAAATCGGTAGGATCTTTGATTGGCGTTCTGAAGCGGACGATCGATAAGGCGCCGACCATACCGAGGGACAAGATCAGGTTGGAATTAATCGCGATGATGACCATCGCTGTTACCAAGGTCATGCCGATCAAGGAGACGTTGAAGCTTTTCGAATACAGCACGCCGCTGAATACCCTTTTGTACAGAATAAAAATAAATAAGCCAATGATAAATGCGATGCCTAGTGTGATAAGAATTTTGGACAGGCTGATATCGGATGTAAAGTTGTTTAGCACCGACTTCTTGATAATGTCGCTAAAGGTGGTAGATGATGCATTTGTGGTCGTTTCCATAGTGATTAATAATCCTCCCATGAGTTTTCTTTAAGATATTTGCAGCAGATGACGTATTTCGATGCAGATTGGCGGCTAAGCCCTTCAAGCTGTAGAGCGGTCCGGATCGTCTCGGGGATGAACTCATCGTATTTGACTTCCAGAATAATGAGCCTATCGTCGATCGCGGATACTGACTGCAATTGGTGATCGAAAATATCGACCGCATGCAGCCCAGTTCTTAAATCCTTGTCAAACGTAATCCGGACGTTGCCATTTGCAAATACGAACGGCTCGCGCACGTAATCTACGATAACCTTCGGTCTGAGCAGCCGGTGGTTCATCTGCTGGTAGAGTTCCATTAGTAGCGGCTTTTCCGGTACGTGAAGGACTTGGAAGTCGCCGTTAAGAATGGAATGGTACATACCGCGGGTGATTGGCTCTTTCACCTTGGCAATGTAATCGTTCAGCTTGATTTTTTTCTCAAAATGGATCACGTCGTCCTGCATATTGTAGATGCGGATGCGGTATTTGCAGCGCTGGCGGATTCCTCCCAGCTTCTCGTGCAGAGCCGTGTTATCGATGTCGTCGAAGTAGAGACTGCGGATATGGTACTCCCCGTTAGAGCCTGTATGCCGATCATGATCCATCAGGTTGGCCAAACGCTGCCGTAAAAGAAAATATTGCTGCCGGTTAATTAAAAATTTGAATTCGTGCCGAAAGTTGAGTTTCTTATTCATGAATGCTTGTACACCTCTTTTCCTGGGGAATTGCTATATAGAGTTCATAGCTGGTTCTTACCCGCTATGTGAGCTCAAAATATATCCTAGCAGCCGTTCCTGATTTCTCACTTAATGTAAACTGAATGTCAACTGAAAGTTAAAATATGTTTCGATATTTTAAATTGGGGTAATGAATAATTTGGATATTATACATAGTCATTTATGATCAAACAGGGAAAGGGACGTAAGACGAAGATGGCATGGAATCAGATGAAGAGGAGAAGGACACACACGCGGAAATGGAATGAAAATAAGGGTCTATGGCACATATTGTTCATCGGTTCGATTGTCGCTGCTTTGGCCATGACCGTTGCCGGCTGTGGAAAGGGAGGGGACGCCGGGAAGGCGGAGCATGTTCCGGCCGCTTCAGCGATGAATGAGGGCAATGTGTCCAATGCTGCGCCCGAATCCAAAGCAGCGGCACACGACGAAAAAGGCTCCAATGTGAATTTTGAAATCGAGACGGGCGGGAAATCCGAGGATGCCCCGGCTGACCAAGGCGATCCAAACGTATGGATTAAAGCCATAGCCAAGCTGGAAAACGAGAGATTCGTGATTTCGGGTACGACGAATTTGCTGCCGGGCGTAAAAATGAAAGCCGACCTCACCGCTGCCGGCTACAATATGTGGGGATATAACGATGAAGCAGATGTGGGACGTGACGGCACCTTTAAATTCGATATCAAGCAGCCGAATATCAAGGAAGGAATGCTGGACATTACGATCAGCTTCGTACCCGAGAAGCAAGCGGGCGAAATGGAGGCTTACGGCAAGGACGGCAGCAAGCTATACGGTCCTTATATTCACCAGTATGAAGAGTCGGATCAGGTATACCAGAAGGCAGTAGCCTTTATTCATGTAAATGCAGACCCGGAGAAGGCAGGCCAGGAGTGGGAGACGGAGATTCCTGGCGAGAAGCCGGAGGATTACGGCAGCCCGGCCGTGTGGATTACCCCGGTGATTTCATTTGACGGCACCCGCTATCAGATTAAGGCTACAAGCAATCTGCATGAAGGGGTAGAGGTAAAGGCCGACGTGGACATTCCGGATCACTGGCATATTGGGTACGGCGAGAGCGCCAAGGTCATGCCGGACGGTTCGTTCAGCCTGCAGATGAAGAAGCCGGGCAAAGTGGATACGTTCTATATCGTTTTGAAGGTCATCCCGAATGAAGATATGCCGAAGGCGGCGAAAGAAGCTTATGGAGCTAACGGGGAGAAATTCGATGGAGAGCTGGTCAAAGCGGAACAGAGCGATCAAGGCTCGATATCGGTCATCCAGCTGAAAATGAAGATTAAGGAAGAACAATGACAATAGGGGGGCCTGTGGTATGAAGTTACCAGGGGCCCCCTTTTTTTATCGGCTGGATGCTTAAAGCTTGGTCTGTGTGTTGGCATACCGTTTGCGGCCTCGGAGCAGCAGGAGGAGCGCAGGCGGCAGGACGACGAGCAGAAGAATCAGTCCCCATAACAGATCACCCGGTCCTGCGATGTTATCCGTGAGCAACCGGTAGTAAGCGTAGAGCGAGTAGGGAAGCACAAGTACGATAGAGGTCAAGACGCCCGGGGTATACAACCTGAAGTAGACGGATTGAAAGACATGGGTAAACACATGCAGAAAGAATAAATGCAGGGCGGCGATAAAGGGCAGATAGAAGGAGTAAAACACAGCGAGTACCGTAACGGTCACAAGGACGATGAATACGGCCAGAACGTCCTTGGCAAAATTCAAGGTGTTCAATTGAAACGAAGCCTGGTACAGCTTGCGGGCAAACGGGGGCAGCGAGCTTTGAACGCGCGCTCCATGCTGCGTAACCCAGCGCTCTATCGTAAGAATTTCCTCGAAGTCATGAAACACAAAAATGATAGGAAACAGCCATAACAGACTTAGAAAATGAATGTGTTCATTTAGCTGGATCAACGCGTCTATTAACATGATTCTCACGCTCCTAGAGATAAAATATCATATTTATGGATGGGAAATCCATTGGATGTCTCTATTCCAGCTAAAAAAGAGGCACAGCTTGCCCGTAGTGACAAGCCATACCTCTTTCAGTTCTAGTTCTCGATGACGATCCGATCAAGCTTCAGGTTAACCGGGTTGGCGATCGTATCGCCTACTGGACATTTACTCTCCAGAAAATGTACGAACTCTTCCACTTTTTCACGAGGGGAGCTGGTTTTAACATAGAACGTATACCGTATATCGGAGTACCCCGGACGAACGTCCGACCGATTGAAGAAGCCGTCCAAATCGATATCGCCTTCTACTTCCACGCGGAAATCCTCGAGCTCAACATTGAATTTCGGGGCATATACCCGGGCGACTATTGCCTGGCACGCGCCGAGCGAGGCCAGCAGCGCTTCGACCGGATTCATTCCGGTATCCGTTCCTCCCAAGCTCTTGGGCTCATCGATGATCAGTTCGAATTGGCGGGAAGCCGTCTTGACTTGTACGCCGTTTTGCAGGTGTGCAGTTGCTTTGAAGGTTTGTACAGCAGCCATTGCTTCATCTCTCCTTTGTTTAAATCATACTTATCCGCTAGGTTTTATTGAATTATATGCCTGGATTACCCGAATGTCAATACAAAAGTAATGCGGACGGGACATTCACACATCTCAGACTCCTTCAATACTGTGTACTACGAAGGAGGATGGGGAATTATGCTTTACGATCAAGCTCTTATGAACGGGCTGTCGCTTAAAGAAGACGGCTGGAAATACGATGCTTATCGGCAGTTTGCGTTGAAGCTGGCCGATACGGAATATTTATTTCCTTGCATTCCGGCAACGATAGGCTTTAAACGGGGGCAATTCAGGTACGGATTCGCCAGCGATCCCCGCACGGACGAGGCTGCGGCAGAGCTGGCCGGACTGTTGGGGAGCTTCGGTGACGAATCGCGAAGCTGCGGGAAATACACATCGCTGATACTCTTTTTCGAGACGCCGCAGGAGCTGGTGCAGAGATGCAGCGTGGAGGAATACAGGGAAATCTTCTGGAGGCTGCTGCTCAAAGCGAGGGAGCTGGATAACCGGGACTGGCCAGAGCATATCCCTGGAGATCCCTATGATCCGCTCTGGGAATACTGCTTCGGCCAAGAGCAATATTTTGTGTACTGCGCCACTCCGGCCCATCGTCTGCGGCAAAGCCGGCATTTTCCTTATTTTATCATGGCGATCACGCCCCGCTGGGTGCTGGTGGAATTTAACGCGTCTGCCGAAGCTGCAGCCCATATCAAGCATAAAATCAGGGAGCGGATTACGGGATACGATGCAGTCGGCATTCATCCCGATTTGAACAGCTATGGAAACGAAAATAATTTTGAGTGGAAGCAGTATTTTCTCGGGGATGATTCGGCTCCATCAGCTTCACGCTGCCCTTTTTCCGATTTTCGCTCCAACAAAACTTGATCTGGTAGTCGTACAAACCTTCCTCCCTGAATAAAATGGTACAAGTTCGGGCGACGATTTGCGCCATGGGAGGAGAGGATGAGGCATGAGCTTGTTTGTAAGTTATATTTTGCTGGGACTGTCGCTGGCCGCGCCGATCGGTCCCATCAATGCCGCACAAATGGACCGGGGGATTCGCGGCGGTTTTTGGAATTCCTGGGTGCTGGGACTCGGATCTTTGTGCGCCGATTTTATATTTATCGGCCTTGTTTATTTCGGTACGGTTCACTTCCTGCAGGTTCCTTTCGTAAAAACCTTTCTTTGGCTGTTCGGCAGCTTCGTACTCCTGTACAGCGGCTGGGAGGGGCTGAGGGGAGCGAGAGAGATAGCGGAATATCGGAACGCCAGGCAGGAGTCCTTATATAAATCCTTTGGCGCAGGCTTCTTCCTGTCGATTTCCAATCCTTTGTCGATCATGTTCTGGCTGGGGATTTACGGCTCAATCTTGGCGAAGGCGGCTCAAACCTACGGCACGAAGGAGCTCGTCCTTTATACCTCTGCAGTCGTAATGGGCCTGGTGATTTGGGATTTGACCATGGCGGCCATGTCCAGCGGGTTTCGCCGGCTGCTGACTCCGCGTCTCTTAACGGGCATTTCCGTGCTCTCCGGGCTGTCGCTCATTGTCTTTGGCTTTTATTTCGGCTGGCAGGCCTGTCTTGAACTGTTCGGTTAACATCGTAAAAACGCACATAAGCTTCTTAGAGCTGGACATTTGGCGTATTCGGTTCTTTGGCTAATCTGGATATGCACGCCGATACAGGGCAAGGCCCGGCATCGGTCGCAGCGCGTACAGATTTAGTACAAAGGAGTGGGGAAAGCATGCCAAAGATCGCGGACAAATATTTGGCGGTAGATCCGTGGAAGGTCGTGGAGGAAGGTTTTGATGCGGGGCGGAACCGGGTGTCGGAATCGATTTTTTCACTAGGCAACGAATATATGGGGGTCAGGGGGTATCCGGAAGAAGGGTACCGCGGGGACACACTGCTTGGGAGTTACTTTAACGGGCTGTTCGAAGAAAGCAAAGTGGGGGCGCATTACAAGGGGATCATCCAGTCGCTGCGCTTCATGGTCAACGCGGTGGATTGGCTCTATACGCGGATTATGGCGGACGGAGAGACCTTTGACATGGCGGTGAGCGCATTCTCGGACTTTCGGCGCGAGCTCGATTTCAGGAGCGGAATATATAAACGTGAATTGGTATGGCATTTGACTAACGGCAAAAGGCTTAAATTGACGTTCGAACGTTTTGTCAGCATGCGCATATCGAACCTGGGGTGTCAGCGCATTACCTTTGAGCCGCTGAATTTCTCCGGCACGATCCGGGTCATTGCGGGCCTGGACTTTGCCGTGCTGCACGAAGATCAGGGGCGCATGTACTGGGAGGCGGTGCGGCGAGGGGAACAGAATGGAAATACCGCCATGCTTGGCCGGACGGTACAGACGAAGAACCGACTGTTCTCCGGGTTTCGGCTGGAGGCGACCGATGTGGTGGAGGACGCGGCGGCAACGGGAGCAACGGATTGCGATGGGCGCTTTATCGGCCGGGAGCTGCTGCTTAGCTTGAAACAAGGCCAAAGGACGGTTATGGACAAGCTGACAGTAAATCTGGCGGAAAAAGACGTAAGCCGCTCGGACGAGGAAATATGGAACGACGGGCTGGAGCTGGCCCTGCGCTGCGCGGATCTCGACTATGATGCCGCGGCTGCGCAGCAGCGGGAGTATTGGACACAAGTATGGAAAACATCCGACATTGTCATTGACGGCGATCCGGAGAATCAGCAGGGTATCCGGTTTTGTATTTTTCAGCTGTACCAAACGTACCATGGCGATAATCCGGGCTTTAACATCGGGGCGAAGGGCCTGACAGGCGAAGCCTATCGCGGGCTTGCCTTCTGGGATACGGAGTCGTATTGCCTGCCTTTCTATATATTTAACAATCCAAAGGCGGCCCGCAGCTTGCTGGAATTCCGCTACAGGTCTCTGCCCCATGCCGTGGAAAGAGCGAAAGAGCTTGACTGCGAGGGGGCGTTCTATCCGATCGCGACGATCGATGGAACGGAGAGCTGTGATTTGTGGCAGCATTCCAACCTGCAGCTTCACGTCGGCACGGCGGTGGCTTATGGGATTCGGCATTATGTGAGCATTACGGGAGATACAAGCTTTTTATATGAAAAAGGCGCAGAAATGCTCATTCAGATTTGCCGGTTCTATGCCGCGCGCGGGCAATACGGGCAAAAGACGGGCGAGTTCGGCTATTTCGGCGTGATGGGGCCCGACGAGTTCCAACTGATGGTGAACAACAATTGCTATATTAACTGGATGGCTAAAAAACTGTTCGAATACACGCTGGAAGTGATCGGTGCAATGCGCGAGGCCGATTTCGGCACATTTGCTGCGCTGGCGGAGCGCCTGGCTTTGACGGAAGATGAACAGGCGGATTGGCGGGAAAAGGCCGATCGTATGAAAATTCCCCAAGATCAAGAGACGGGAATTTATGAGGAGCATGATGGGTTTTTCGATATGCCGCATCTGGATATTCATTCGATTCCGGTGGCGGAATTCCCGTTATACGCGCATTGGTCGTATGACCGGCTGTATCGCTACGATATGATCAAGCAGCCGGACGTGCTGATGTTCATGTTCCTGTACAGCAGCGAATTCACTCGCGCGGCCAAGCGCGCCAACTACGATTACTATGAGCCGAGATGCATTCACGAGTCCTCCCTGTCGCCGTCGATCCATTCCATCCTCGCCGCTGAGATCGGCCGGCCGGAGGAGGCTTATAAGTTCTTCGAGTTCGCGACACGGCTTGATCTGGACAATTACAACCGCAATACGCGGGAAGGGCTGCATACGACTTCGATTGCTGCAGCCTGGATGAACATCGTGTATGGCTTCGGGGGCATGCGCTCCGACGGGGAAAAGCTGGTGTTCCACCCGAGCATTCCGGATCACTGGGAACGGTACAGCTTCCAGGTGTTCTACCAGGGAACCAGACTGATGGTCGAAGTCAATCAGGAGCATGCGATTTTGCGCGTTGCCGATGGCCCTGACGTAGAGATCCTAATTTACGGCAGAGATTATCTCGTTGCAGCCGCTGGGGTAAAGGTCGGGTTGGAACAGGCCAAGGCGGGGGAGCCGGGATGAGCTGGATTGTACAGGAAAACGGTTTTGATCGGCGGCGGATAACGGCGAACGGGAATAAATTCATGATTGGCAACGGTTATATGGGCTACCGGGGCACGCTGGAGGAATTTGGCCGGGCCGAGCTGACGGCAGTGACGCTCGCTGGCCTCTATGACCGGGCAGGAGATCAGTGGAGAGAGCCGGTCAACGCTCCGAACGGCATGTTCACCCAGATTTACTGCAGGGGGGAGCTTCTCGGCTTGTTGGCCAGCGAGGGAGAGCCGCTGGAGCATATCCAGGAGCTGGATATGCTCCATGCGTTGCATCGCCGCCGGACGGTGTACCGCATGCCAGGCTCGGCAGACGGTGGCCGGGTTACGGTGAGTATGGAGCGGTTCTGCAGCGCGAAGCGTCTGCATCTGCTCGCGGGCCGAGTCTCCGTGCAGTGCAGCGAGGATTGCGAGCTGTTGATCCGTACGGGCATAGATGGAGATGTATGGGATATCAATGGCCCTCATTTGGCCGGGCTGGCGGGTGCGGATGCAGAAGGCAGCCTGCTGCTCACCGGGCGGACGCAAGAACTGCAGGTGCCGGTCGCCGTAGCGGAGGCCTGGGCATGGGCCAGTGCTGGAGAAACAATAGCGGGGGGGTGGAGGGCAATTGAAGCAGCGGTTGGAGCGGCTGGGGAGATGCCGGCTGAGATGAATGAGTTGCCGTTGCCGTGGAAGACGGAAACGAAGGTGGGAGCAGACTTCGTCTTCCGTGAAATCCGGCTGCGCTGTAAGGCGGGGGAAACTTACACGTTCCATAAATTCACGGCCGTATTTACGGGTTTGGATGAGGGGGGCGATGCGGGGGAAGCTGCGCTGAAATACAGCCGGGAGGCCGCTGCACTCGGATACGAGGCTCTGCTGAAGGAGCATGCCGAGAGCTGGGAGCGGAAATGGGAGCGCTCGGACGTGGTCATTCATGGCGACGGGGAGGCCCAGGCTGCCTTGCGATACAGTCTGTACCAGCTGCATATTATCTCGCCGGGACATTCCGAGAAATTGTCCATCCCGGCCCGCGGCTTGTCGGGTCAGGTGTATAAAGGAGCGGTGTTCTGGGATACGGAGATGTTCATGCTGCCGTTCTACCTGCATACACAGCCGGAGATCGCGCGCAACCTGTTGATGTACCGGGTGCATACGCTGGACGGGGCACGGCGAAAAGCGGCCGAGTACGGCTACGAAGGCGCGTTTTATGCCTGGGAAAGCCAGGAGACGGGAGACGATGCCTGCACGCTGTTCAATATCAATGACGTGTTCACCGGCCGCCCGATGCGGACTTACTTCCGTGACAAGCAGGTTCACATCAGCGCGGATGTCGCTTACGGCATATGGCAGTACTATCTGTTTACCGGAGACGGCAGCCTTCTGCTCGAGGGGGGAGCCGAGGTTGCCTGGGAATGTGCGCGATTCTACTATTCTTACGCGTATTTCAACCCGGGGAGACAGCGCTATGAAATTCTCGATGTCACCGGTCCTGACGAATATCATGAACGGGTACACAACAACGCCTTTACCAATGCTATGGTCAAAAAGTGCCTGTCTATCGCGCTGGAGGCAATGGCTTATTTGCAGGAGAAGCAGCCCTGGCAATACGAAGCATTGTTGTCAGGCAGTACGGTCAAGCCTGAGCAGCTGCGGGAAATGCACGATCGCCTGTATGTTCCACATCCGGCTGCAGACAGCCGTCTCATTGAGCAGTTCGACAGATATTACATGCTGGAGGATTTGCCTCTTGCCGAACTGCAATCAAGAATGCTGAATCCGCAAGAGTATCTAGGCGGGGGAAATGGTCTGGCTACGACGACGCAAATTTTGAAGCAGGCTGACGTAGTGCTTCTGCTGCACCTGTTCAGTGAGGGCTATGACAGGGACACGAAGCGAGCTAACTGGGAATATTACGAGCCCCGTACCGAACACGGCTCGAGCCTGAGCTCCTGCATTTATGCCCTGGTTGCCGCAGATATCGGCATTCCCGACTGGGCCTACCCTTATTTTATGCGGACGGCTACGATCGATTTGACAGGGGACTCGAAGCAGTACGTTGGGGATTTGTATATTGGAGGCACGCATCCGGCGGCAAATGGGGGAGCTTGGATGGCAGCGGTGCTTGGCTTTGCGGGACTGCGCTTTGACGGCGGAACAGTGCGGTTCAAACCGTCCCTGCCGGGAGAATGGCAGGGGGTGGAATTTCCGCTGTGCCTGCGGAATCAATCTTTCCGGGTTCAAGTTGCTCCATCGAAGGTGACCGTCCAGGCGCATGCGGATAACGTTCGCGGCCTGCAATTTCAATGGGGGGAGCAAATCGGATTTGCCGGGCCAGGAGAGACGGTCAGCTTCACGTGTGAATCCACTTCCCTGAGCTGATCAACTATGAAATGCTGAGAGCATACAGAGTAGAATTTTAAAGGAGAGAAGCACGGTGCTGAACACGATGAAAGGCGCGATATTCGATCTGGACGGCGTGATCGTAGATACGGCGAAATATCATTACTTAGCCTGGCGAGCGCTGGCCAAGCGGCTCGGATTCGATTTTACGGAAGAAGACAATGAACGGCTTAAAGGAGTTAGCCGCATGGAGTCGCTGCGCATACTGCTTGAGATCGGAGGCATAGAGGCCGGGGAGGTGGATCGGCTGGAGATGGCAGAGATGAAAAACAGGGAGTACGTGAGCTCCATCTCCAAGCTCAATCCCTCCGAAATATTGCCGGGTGCGAGGGAATACCTGGAATTGCTGAGGGGAAGAGGCGTTACAATTGCATTAGGCTCAGCTAGCCAAAATGCAGCTTTTATATTGTCGCGGCTCGGTATCTCTGAGTTGTTCGACGCCGTGATCGACGGGACGAAAGTGTCGCAGGCGAAGCCTGATCCTGAGGTGTTTCTAGCAGCCAGCGAAGCGCTGGGGCTTAGGCCGTCCGAATGTGTTGTATTTGAGGATGCCGCTGCAGGCGTTCAGGCGGGAAAGGCGGCTGGCTGCAAGGTGGTAGGAATCGGCAGCCCCGATATTTTGCACCAGGCAGATCGCGTGATCGCTGGACTATATGAACTAATTTAATCAGACCAAGCGAAACTATATTCTATTCGTTGTAGCGATCCTGCTTTTTTGGCAGGATTGTTTTTTTGCGTGATCATGAAAAAGAGGAAGAGGAGAGGACAACCAGATAGGGCTGTGCTAAAAGCTGGCGCTCCCCGGGGCCCGGGGGCTCCGCCGCAAAATAGTGCTCATCGGAGCTGGATGCTCCGCTGCGGGTAGCGTTCCACGTGCACCCGATGGTAGGCAGCGGCTAGCTCCCCGTGCGGGTGTAGTGCTGCAGGGAGCGCCCGGGTGGGGGCTGAATGATGCGCTCGGGGGAAGTGCTGCAAGGTGCGCTCCCCGTGCGACTATTCTCAAATAAGGGCTATCGTCTGTAAACAAGCTAAATGTATTTTATACATCTAGTTCAAGCTCTTTTATCAAAAATCCATGCGCTAAATGTAATACATGCAGTTAGTTTGCCTGAATGGAGCTCATTCGCCGGAATAGCCTAAAACTAAATGTAGGTTTTGCAGTTAGTTCCCCCTAACACGGCCAAAACCGATGAACTAACTGCATGAAATACATTTAGTATCTGATCCTGACCATCTAGCAGTTAAGTTTATTGGAGGGTAAGACTCCACTTTTATTAGAGGGCGTGAGGAATGTGCAGGAATTGTTCCAGTGTAAGGCTAATTTGAAAGAAGGCAGGTGATCATTTTGCATTTTTGCATCATTCAGGCCAACTGTGAGGAGATACTCGGAGAAACTCTGCATTATTGCAGTATTTCCGCGATCAAACTTGAACTGACCGAATCGGCCGTGTGTTATGACGTGGACCGGGTAGCAGAATCGAAGAAATGCCCATGATGTGCATAGAAATGCGCATACTTGCCCGTTTTCGCAATTGATATAGTTGAGATGCCGGGGGTGCATGGCAGGTGAAAATAAGACTAAAAAGTCCGCTCTACAGAATGAATGTGAAGCGGCAGCTTATTTTGCTGTTTCTGGTCGCAATCATTCCGTTTTTTGTCCTGAACGCTTATGGCAACTACCGGGCCGGGCAAATTTTGAAGCAGCATGTGACGAACGCCTACATCGAGCTGAACAAGCAAAATTTCAAGCTGATCAGCCGGGATATCGAAGCGATCAACAAGGTAAGCTCGACCGTATTCCAGAATGCGCTGCTGCAGAAATTGAATCCGGTTTCAAGGGAGGAGACGGTGCTGGAACGGGTAAAAAACTACGAAAATCTGGAGAAAGTTCTGGCCTCCTACTCCCAGGACAGTGACGAACGCGAACCGCTGTATTATTCGCTGTACGTTTACGACCCTGATAATACATACAGCTTCGCCCCCTTCTACCCGGGGCCTCGCAAATCAGGTGTATATTTTTTTGACGACGGAGAGAAGCCGGAATGGTTCGATGAGGCAATCGGGAAGAAGGGGCGCGGATATTTGCGGCTTGTGGAGCATTTGTCTCCGCCCACAAGGGGGCAGAGCAGCCAAAAAACACTGGCCTATATCCGGGCCATAAACAGTATTTACACAAATGGAACGATCGGCGTCCTGGTGGTGACGAACTTGGATGCCCGGATCGGCGAATCACTGCGGACGGTATCGCTGCCGGAGGGGGAACTCTTTTTTACCGATGGGGAGAACCGAATATTGGCGGCCAGCACACCTGGGCACGAGGCCGTGCTGAGCTTGCCTGCGGAGGCTGATTCCGGCGAGGCGATGATCGGGGTGACGAATGTCATTACCGACAAGTTTATTTATGTCATTAATTATAATTACGTTCTTCAGCAGAAGCTCGTATACAAGGTCCCCTTGCAGGCACTGCTCCAGCAGCAGAACGAGATCAAACAGGTGATCCAGCTGATTTCGATCGTTTATTTCGCGGTTGGCCTGTTTATTTTGCTGTATTTCTGGCGTTCACTAATGACGCCGCTGCAGCGGCTGGTGTATTTCGTAAGAAGATACGAACCCGGGAACGTTGTCCCGGAAACGCCGAGGATGAAGAGGAACGACGAGATCAGCGTGCTGATTTATACGATATACGACATGGCGCGGCGTCTAAATTCGCTAGTGCATTACAAATATGCGATGGACTTGAAGCAGAAGGAAAGCCAGCTGCAGCTGCTGTATCAGCAGATCAATCCGCATTTGCTGTACAACACGCTAGAGAGCATTTATTGGAAAAGCACGCTAGAGGGCAATACGGCCTCTGCCGAAATGATCAAGGAGCTATCCAAGCTGATGAAGATCAGCCTGAGCCGGGGCAGGGAGTTGATTACACTGGAGGAAGAGTTGGAGCATGCCTCGGCCTATATCAAGCTGCAGCAGCACCGGTACGAATATCAGTTTCACGTTGGCATCGATATTCCGGCGGAGCTGCTTCCGTTAGCCATTCCCAAAATTACGCTGCAGCCGCTTATCGAGAACGCAATCATCCACGGGGTGAGGCATATGGGAGAAGACGGCGAAATATGGATCAGCGCCTCCGGAGACGAGGAGCACCTGTTCATTCGCATTGAGGATAACGGCTATAAGTCTGTCGACTATGATAGGATCAATCGTCAGCTGCATAAAGAGAACCCTGACCCGTCGTTTGGTTATGGGATCGGCAATATTAATCAGCGCATCAAGCTGCACTTCGGAGCGTCTTTCGGATTGAGCTATGCCGGACGCCCGGGAGGCGGCACCAGGGTGACGCTGCATCTTCCGAAGTCACTCCAAGACCGGGAGCAGCAGGAATTGGGCCAAGATGGTAAGCAGAAGTAACAAGCAAACCGTAACAACGGCATGACATGCAATGTAACAAGCAGCCGCCAATAAGCAAACCGCAACAACGACATGACATGCAATGGAACAAGCAACGCCAATAAGCGGAAGTAATCAAAAAGGTAGCAAGCAAAGGTAGCAAGCAAAGTAGTAAGCAAAGTAGTAAGCAAGAGTACCAACAGACATAGCCAACAGACACCATCAACAGACGTAACAACAAGACACAACAAGCAAACGCAACAACGCATCAATCAAACGCAACAACCAGACACCACCAACAGACACCACCAACAGACACCACCAACAGACACCACCAACAGACACCACCAACAGACACAACAACCAGACGCAACAAGCAAATGTAACAGCAAAATGGCAGGCAAGCGTAACAAGGAACATCACAGGCAGGGGGGAGTGCATATGTACAACATTTTGCTCGTTGACGATGAACCGTTGATTTGCAAAGGCTTGGCGGGGTTTCTGCAGGAAT
This sequence comes from Paenibacillus sp. FSL W8-0186, assembly GCF_037969765.1. NCBI lineage: Bacteria > Bacillati > Bacillota > Bacilli > Caryophanales > Paenibacillaceae > Paenibacillus > Paenibacillus sp. FSL W8-0186. The sequence goes on from NZ_CP150207.1 coordinate 1,067,442, forward strand.
CCGGGCTAGATTTGGGCTTGGTGCATACCGCATACAGCGGCCAGGAGGCGCTTGATTGCATTCGCATGGAAGAGATTGATCTGCTCGTCACGGACATCCAAATGGGAGAAATGAACGGCATCGAGCTGATGCAGCAGGCCAAACTGATCAAGCCCTGGGTGCAGACGATCATTATTTCAGCCCATGAAACGTTTCAATATGCGCAGATGGCGCTTCGGCTGGGGGCGAAGGATTATCTGATCAAGCCGCTGAACAGCGGGCAATTTCTCGACGCGGTGCGGAACGCCCTGCTCAAAATGGATAAGCCGGACCCGCTGATTTATAACTTTTTGGCACCGGAGGCGGAGCATTTTCAAATGGAGGAGCTTGAGCCCGAGCAGTGCGAAGGACTGAAGCGATTGCTGGCTGCCCCTGTCCCTGCTGCGGCCGGCATCGCTGGGGATCAGGCCGTGGTGCAGCAAGGCGAGCTGGGGCTGCGGGGGCCTTATTTTGCCGTGATGAAAATGAAGCTGGATTTGCCAGTCAAAGATCATGACGCTTATACTGCCCGGGATCACCAACTGCTCGAATATGCGGCTCTAAATGTGGCCAAGGAGCTGCTCTACCAGGAATGGAATGCGCTGTCCTGCTTCACCGCAGAACGGGAAATCTGTCTGGTGCTCCAATGGAACGAGCGGGAATACGCCGAACTGGACGTCAACAAAATCAATCAGCTCGAGATGATTGGCCGCAGCCTGCACCATCATGTTCACAAATATTTGGGCGTGGCCGCTATGGTAGGTGTCAGCCAAATTCTGAAGGGAGCGGAGTTCCTGTCCGTACTCGGGCAGCAGGCCGATAAAGCGATACAGTGGGGCGCCGGACATGGGGATTATCATGTGTTCTATTACGGCGATTTTAATTGGCATAACTACGCGCAAGACCCCTCTGCCGAGGAACTGACGACGCAAAGCAACCGGATCGTTGAAAGCGCCAGACTCTACATTGAAGCGAACTACCATCAGAAAGGGCTGACCATCCATGAAGTCGCTAAGAAAAACCATGTCAGTCCCAATTATCTCAGCTATCTATTCAAAAAGAACACCGGCCACAATTTGTGGGAATACGTGATCAAGCTGCGCATGGAGGAGAGCAAATCCCTCCTTCTGAATACCGACCTCCGCCGCTACGAAATCGCAGAACGCGTTGGCTACGAATCGCCGGAGCATTTCAGTAAAATCTTCAAAAAATACTACGGTGTCAGCCCAAGCGAGCTGAAGAAGTAAGATCGGCTATAGTTCGCATAGTTTTGCACATGTTCGGCGCTCCCTCGTTTTTTTAAGATATAAGAAAGGTTCCAATAGCTAGACACTACAGAGGAGTGAGGGAGTCGCGTGAAAAAATATATGTGGGGGTATTTGTTTCTCGTCCCGGCGATAGCGGTATTTATCGTTTTTTTGTGGGTGCCGATCGGAAAAGGCATCGTGTACAGCTTCTATAATATCGATTTCGTGAAAGGGAACACCTTTGTCGGCTTCGACAACTATATCAAAATATTCAACAATCCCGATGTGCTCCTATCGGTTCGCAACACACTTTATTTCATGTTGTTAACTTTGGTGATTGGCTTCTGGGTGCCGATTGCCGCCTCGATCGCCATATCCGAGCTCCGGTTCTTCCAAGGGTTTGCGCGGATCGCTGCTTATTTGCCATTCGTCGTGCCTGGTGTCGTGCTGTATGGGATGTGGAGATGGATGTATGATCCGGTCGGTCCGATCAATGCGCTGCTGGGCTGGTTTGGAGCGGAGCCGATTTCGTTTATTTCCGATGGCAGCTGGTCCATGGTGTCGCTGGTCGTCATGGAGACCTGGCAGCAGTTCGGATCGGCGATGCTGATTTATTTGGCTGGGGTGCTGAGTATTCCAAAGGACTGGTACGAAGCGGCGGAAATCGATGGGGCCGGCGTCTGGAGCCGGATAAAATACATTACGCTGCCCTCGATGCGGAATTTGATCGTATTGATGCTGATTTTGCAGCTCATCGGCACCTCCCAGGCCTATCAATCGCAGCTGGCCATGCTGGACGGCGGGCCGAACAAGGCGACGCTGACCTATGCGCTGCTTACAGTGAAATACGCCTTCACGCAGCTTGATTACGGGGCGGGAACCGCGCTGGGCGTGCTGATGTTCCTGGTGCTGAGCGTGCTCGGCATCATGCAATACAAGCTGAACAGGGAGGATTATTAGGATGGAAGAGAGAGGGATTCTATCGGCAGCCGATTTAAGGAAGCCGTTCAATAAGGCCGTATACATTCTGATGGTGCTGTGCATAGCGGTCATGGCGTTCACGATGCTGTATCCGATCGCGATGACGATGTTCAACGGGCTGAAGACGAATCAGGAGATCAATACGTTTCCTCCGCGTTTTTTTCCAACGGAATGGCACTGGGAGAATTTCGCGAAGGGCTGGAGCTACATCAAGCTACCTGTGTTTTTGAAAAACACGCTGCTGATCTTTGGCGGCAACCTGGTGATGACCGTCCTGGTGCTGGGGCTCGCGGCCTTTAGCATTTCGCGCATTCGCGTGCCGTACAGCCGGGCGATCTATTTCTTCATCCTGATGACGCTGTTCATTCCGGCGGCCAGCTACATGATTCCGAATTTCGTGAATCTGAAGGAGCTCGGGCTGTTGAATACATATTGGGCATTCTGGCTTCCGGCCGGGGCTAGCGCGTACTATTTTCTGCTCATTAAAAATTTCTTCGACGGCATTCACCCGGAAATTTTCGAAGCGGCGCGGATCGACGGCGCCTCGGAGCTGACCAGCTTTGCACGGATCGCGCTGCCGCTGTCCATACCGATCTTTGCTACGCTGGCGATCTTTATTTTCTCCACGGCCTGGAACGACTGGTTCTGGCCCTCGCTGGTCATGCATACGGAGGACAAATACACATTAGCTACCGCGATCTATAAATACGTGATTAACGCGAGATCGCTGGATAGCAGCATCAAATTCAATATTTTATTTATGGTCATGGTTCCGCCGATCTTCGTCTTCCTTGTCTTTCAGAAGTTTATTATGCGGAGTGTCAGCCTGTCGGGGGTTAAAGGGTAGTGTGCGATTCCGTAGCCCTGCACATGATCGCCATATGAATGGACATCGTGTTCTGGACCGGTCGTCTTCTATGATAAAGATGCAACCAACAACAAATAGGAAAAGGGGAGTATCGATGCGCAAGTTCTCAGCAGTACTGGTATGCCTTCTGCTGTTCGGAACGCTGCTTGCGGCATGCAGCGGCGGCGGCAGTACGAAGGTCAAGGAAGAGGGAGGGTCTGCCGGCAATGGGGGCGGCAGCAGTAATACCGGGCAGGCCGAAGAGCCGGCCGACGACATCACCTCGCGGAAAATTACGATTAAAGTCCATTATCCGCTGCCGGACGAAACGACGCTCAGACAGCAGGAGGACGATAAAATTGCCCGGTTTCAGGCCAAATACCCGAACGTGACGATCATTAAAGACGACTGGGCCTATGACGTGAATGAAATCGGCGTGAAAATGGCTGCCAACGAGGCCCCGACATTCTACAACACTTGGGCTACCGAAGCGAACTTCCTCGTGGAGCGCGGCTGGGTCGCCGATATTACAGAGCTGTGGAACAACTGGGAATACAAGGATCAGATGAATGAGGTATTACAAAGCCAGTTTAACGTCGACGGTAAAGTTTACGGCGTTACGCAGAACGGTTATATAACGTCAACGGTTGTGAACAAGAAGCTGGTGGAGGATAGAGGCATTACGCTCCCTGCTCTGGACTGGACCTGGGACGATATGTACGACGTAGCCAAGGCGGCTGCCGATCCGAAGAAAGGCATTTCCGGCATTGCGCCGATGGGTAAAGGGAATGAGGCCGGCTGGAACTGGACAAATTTCCTGTTTGAAGCCGGCGGGGACATCGAGACGGTGGAGGACGGCAAGGTCAAGGCGATGTTCAATTCTGAGGCCGGTGTGAAGGCGCTGGACTTCTACAAGAAGCTGAGATGGGAAGCAAACGCCATTCCGCAGGATTGGGCGCTGGGCTGGGGCGATGCGGTCAGCTCCTTCCAGCAAGGCCGTACGGCCATGGTTATTGCCGGGGCGTTCGACGTGCTGCAGGCGGCATTAAACGAGGGCGGCATGAAGCCGGAGGACGTCGTGGCGTATCCGATGCCTGCCGCGGAGAAGGGCGGCAAGCATTACGGAATTCTGGGCGGCAATTATCTCGTCATTAATCCAAATGCGACGAAAGATGAACAGGAGATGGCCTTCCGTTACATCACGTTCGACTACTTTACTGATGAAGCGCTGAAGTCCGTGGAGGATACGATCCAGGCCCGCAAAGCGGAGGGCAAGTATTTTGTTCCGACGCCGCTGGAGTATTTCAGCGACGATTCCGAGTATGCGGCCAAGGTGAAGGCGATTTACGAAAAATACGACAACGTGTACAAGTATGATCCAGAGCTGTTCAATCTGCTGGAAGGTAAACCCGAAGCGCAGTTTGGCACGCAAGACTATTATGCGACAATGTCCAATGTCGTGCAGGAATCCTTCTCGAAGAAAGGGACGGATTCCAAGAAGCAGCTTGATGCCGCCGCGAAGTTTGTGCAAGAGAACTATTTCGATAAAATCGAGCAAAAATAGCATATGTCTGTTTAAGGCGGCTCCGTTATTGCGGAGCCGCTTTCTTGGCATGCCGCCGCTGCGTCAGGCGGCTGCCTGAATATTAACGCTCCTTTGTCAGCACAATAAACCATAACTGTGTGCAAATATATGGATAAGGGAGTCCGGTGCGTTGAACGAAACAAGCAAAGATACAAAGGATAAACTGCTGAAATGGTGGCAGTTATCCTTGATGGGCGTCGCTTGCACGATTGGGACGGGTTATTTTCTCGGGACGGGCGTAGGGATCCAAATCGGCGGCCCGGCAATCATTCCGGCATTTATTCTGGCTGCGGCCGGAACATTTGTCGTATTTGACGTACTCGCCAAAATGTCCTCAAAAGATCCCCAGGAAGGCTCATTTTGCGTATATGCGCGCAATGCCTTTGGACGCTGGGCTGGATTCAGCAGCGGCTGGGTGTATTTCTCTTCGGAGATTCTCATTATGGGAAGCCAAATGGCAGCCTTGTCTCTGTTCACCCGGCTATGGTTCCCGGGAGTCCCGATGTGGGTATTCGCCTCGGTATATGCGGTGCTTGGTTTATTTATTATCATTTTGGGGACAAAAGGCTTTGAACGGGCGGAGCATTTGTTTGCGGTGGTCAAGCTAGCAGCAATCATTGCTTTCCTTGGCTTGGCAGGCTCCGCGCTTTTGGGCTGGCTCGGCGGAGGCAAGCATGCGCCAAGCTGGCCGGTGCCTCTCTTTCCGACAGGAGCGATCGGCGGATGGTCCAGCCTTATTTATGCGTTTTATGCGTTCGGCGGCATCGAGGTCATGGGGATGCTGGCGATCCGGTTAAAGAACCCGGAGGAAGCTCCAAAGGCAGGGCGCTGGATGATCGGAACATTAGCCATCCTGTACATCGCTTCGCTGGTGGCGGCTTTAAGCCTGGTGCCCTGGAAAACGATGGGGGCAAAGGAAAGTCCGTTTGTCATAGCACTGAAAGGGTACGGCTTAAGTTTTGTGCCCCATTTTTTTAATGGAATTTTCATTATTGCCGGGTTTTCCACGATGGTTGCATCGCTGTTCGCCGTCATTACGATTCTGGTGACGCTGGCCAAAAACAAGGACGCTCCTCCGCTGTTCGCCAAGGTAAGCCGCGGGCAGAAGAAAACCCCTTATTACGCAATCGGGGTTACGGCAGTTGCTCTGGGCGGCTCCATCTTGCTGGCCCTGCTTCTGCCAGAGAAGATGTACGAATACGTAACAACCGCTGCCGGGCTTATGCTGATGTACAACTGGATTTTTATTCTCTTCACGGCAGGCAGCCTGCTGGAGCTTGGCGGATGGGAGCAGGTCAAGCGCTGGGGCAGTACGGGTATCATTCTGCTGGCGGTAAGCGGTACGATGTTTCATGACAAGAGCCGGCCGGGGCTGTGGATCAGTCTGGGGCTGGTTGCGCTAATCGGCGGGATCACGCTGCTGATGAGGCGAGTCTGGGACAGGATAAAGGCGAGACGCAGAGGCAGGGTGCGGAGAACCAGACCCAAGGGCGAGCTGACCTAGTTCAATCTCGCAGTCGGTTACGGGAATGAGAAGGCAAAAGAGGAGGCAGCTTCAATGGCTGTCTCCTCTTTTGGGTATGCGTCCGTAAAGATGCAGGCTGGTCTGACAGGATGAGCAGTGAACCCGATTTACCGCTCATCTGGCCGTTCCGGTGCATCATAATCCCATCGCGAGGGGATCAGGACTATGTTTTGTCGAGAATTAGGGTATTGCTTTGTTCAGGTATCTGTTAAAAACTTTAACATAGTCTATGACATAGTTCACCTATAAGAAAGTATAGGTCTAAAGAATTGTAAAAATTGTCTATAAATAGGACATCCGACTGGCGATCGAAACTGCTTCCGTACTGGATTGAACACCAAGCTTCTCGAAGATGATTTTTTTATGATGATTCACAGTACATTCTTTGATGTTCAACTTGATGGCAATCGACTTTACCGTCTGTCCCTGGGAGATGAGCCTAAGCACATGAAGCTGGCGCTCGGTAAGCTGTACCGGGCGTTCTTCCACGGGCGGAGGCTCGGGCAGGCTCTGCATCCTGCTCAGCATGTTGCCAGGGATCAGCTTGGCGATGGCGATCAGCTCGCTTTTCATATTCGCGTTAATGGTCGAGACGTCTAGGTAGCCTATCGTTTTCGATCCAAGGGTCAACGGTGTTGAGAAACAGTGCCAGGTCTTGAAAAAAGGACTTTCATGCTCTTCAGGTGGCAAATAGATCGGTCCTTGCTTGGCCATAGCTTCCGAAATAGCGTTAACCCCGCAGCTCTCCTCCGTAAAATACATGCCTACCCGGATCTCGGATTGGCGAACGACCTCCTCCAGCGTCTTGCAGTAGTCCATGGCGATCAGCACACCTTCTGCGTCGGTTAATAAAAACAGATAGGTGCCTGATATATGCTCTTTTATGTGGGCGATGCAATCCTGAAATATAGATATGAGTGGTTTGTTGCTCTGCAGAATTTGTTCAAAATGCGATTTCGATGTAAAGACGGCGGCTGATTTTGAGGACGGCTGCTGAGATGCAACTTTTTTTTCGGACATGATGTGTGACCCCCTTTACTGCCTATCATGCAAAAAAATATAGTTCTCTACCTATTTATCGGGTAAACATGTGTAAAATTTGAATAAACATTGTAAAATTTGAGCGCACCCTTCAAAATAAAAGAGAACTTATCATAGATTATTATAATAGATTTGGCCATGAAATGGGCAAAGGGAGACGGAAGAAATGAAACTGGTGTCATGGAATGTCAACGGGCTGAGAGCATGTGTCAACAAAGGGTTTTATGATTATTTCCGGGCAGCGGATGCCGATATATTTTGCGTGCAGGAAACGAAGCTTCAGGCGGGGCAAATTGATCTCGAACTGGGCGAGGAATATGAACAGTACTGGAACTACGCGGAGAAGAAGGGTTATTCGGGTACGGCCGTATTTACTAGAATAAAGCCGTTGTCCGTGCGATACGGCATCGAGGAGGATTCAGAGCCGGAAGGGCGGATCATTACGCTGGAGTTCGAATCCTTCTATTTAGTGAATGTATACACGCCGAATGCGAAGCGGGACTTATCCAGGCTGCCTTACAGGCTGGAGTGGGAGGAGCGGTTCCGGCACTATTTGGTGGAGCTGGATCGCCATAAACCGGTTATTGCCACAGGAGATATGAACGTGGCGCACCGCGAGATTGATATTAAGAACGCCAAGTCAAATATGGGGAATTCCGGCTTCACGCTGGAGGAACGGGAGAAAATGACGCAGCTGCTGGAGGCCGGGTTTATCGATACGTTCCGCTATTTTTATCCAGACCGGACGGATGTCTACAGCTGGTGGTCTTACATGCCGAAGGTCCGGGAGCGCAATATCGGCTGGAGAATCGATTATTTCCTGGCTTCGGCCAAGCTCGGCGAAAGCCTGGCGGGTGCGCAGATCGATTGCCATGTGATGGGTAGCGATCATTGCCCCGTGGTATTGGAGCTGGCGGATATTTAAAAACTAACTTTGGGCATAGTTTTACTGGCTGAGACAAGTTGCCGACTGAGGTCGGAGCTTTCTCGGCTTTTTGTTATATTCCTAAAATTTATAGCTTAACATGCCGATAAAGCTACAAGACAATTTCCACGTATTGGAGTTGGAATTGGATTAAGGAGAGAGGAAAGTGACGTTTTGAAGATTTTATGGATTGTTGTAGGCGTTATTGTAGCAATTGTAGTACTGCTTATCGCAGGTTTGCTTGTAGCAAGCAAGCGGCTCGATAAGCAGAATAAGAAACTGCGGCTTGAAATGGAACAGTCCCACCGTTTGCCTAACGAGAAGCAGCATTTGTTGGCCTACGGAGCTAATCTTGCTCTATACCGTTCTGAGTCGCCAAGAATTCTGCCGGTGAAGACCGGGTTGGACACATTGAGACAAGGGCTTGCGTCTGCCTGGGACATTAGCAATTCAGAGGAAGCTGTTGAAACCCTCGAGTGGCTTTTGACAGAAGGACATCGTGCCGATTACGATGAACTGCTGGCGGCGCTTCATGCCGGGCAGAGCTTTACCGCAGAGGAAGTGGGCAAATCACAGGAGTGCTACGAGTCTGCCAAAAGTGAGTTGATTAAGAAGCTATCTTTTGCGGAATCCGATTTTACCCGGTTGGATACGATTGCTGCCTGGGACTATGACCGGGCTGTAAACATTGCAAGGTGGAGCTTCATCGTCGGATACATAACGGAAGAACAGGCCTGGGGGTATATCGGGAGAGCGGCTGATGCTGCAAGCCTTATCTTTGATACCTGGAAAGACTATTTCATTTCATTCTCATTGGGTCGGGCTATTGCTTACGAAGGCGATATTTACGATATTCTCTGGAATGGCAAAGAGCTGCTGGAGGAAAAAGATTCAATTTGGCATGAGTTCAGCATTAAGCGGGCCTCATAATAAGATGGAGTCTACATACATATTGAATCATTTACGGATATTTAGGGCGGGTATACCTTCCTTGAGATTATGTTGATGATGCAATAATGCAAAATAGCGCATGCGTATAGCATGCGCTATTTTATATCTGCGCCAATCACTTTATATTACAAGCCTAATTTATGCCCCTTCTCCAAACGTTGAATTTGCTCCTCGCTGCTTTCGGCAAGTTCTCTGAACTGATTAATGGTTTCCCGCATTTTAGGGAGCGCATTCTGCTTATAAGTGCTAATGGAATCCAAGGCGGACAGCACGTCAGTAAACGCTTGTTTCAGCGTATCTACCGAAATGCTCGTTTCAAGAGCCTGCTTTTGAATGGCCGCACCTTGATCTTTCAGCATTCTGGAGGTGCTGCTGATTAAGTTGTTCGTCGTTTGATTGAGGAGTTCAATCTTTTTCAGGACAATTTTTTGATTATAAAGTGCGCTTGCTACAGTAACCGATATTTTCAGGGCGGAAACCGTAACGTTTCTGGCTCTGTCGACTCCTCTAATCAACTCTTTATTATTTCGCATGACGACTTCAATGGCCATGATTCCCTGCTGATTGACGACCAGCATTTGCTGCAGATCCATCACGCGCTGGCGCAAAGGAAATAGCACTTCTTCGGTGATGAATCTGATTTTGTCTTCGGATTCCTGCCGAAGCTTTGCCGCACCAAGCTGGGATTCGATTTCTTCGTCCATCAGCATGCCTAATTGGATTTCCTTTTGCAGCTTTTTCGTAAGTTCTCGGAGTGCCTGCTGTTCAAACTCTAGTGTCGTATTATCGTTCTTCAGCACGGATTTGCCTTTATCGAGCGAGCTGATGATACCGGAAATGACGGCGTCGGCTTTTTCGAATTTGGCAAAATAATGCCGCAGCGGATTAAAGAATTTGCCCAGGATGCCGGTCTTAGTAAAGTCGATCAAACTCGGGTCTAAATCTTTTAATTGGATATGCAGCTCCGTCAAGCCTCTGGCAACCTGGCCGCCGTCATCGCCCGTTTTTGATAAGTTTCCGACAGAGACATGCAGCAGGGCGTTTTTCTCCGAGGATACCCTCATGGTGCTCATGCCGAAGCTGTCAATCGATTGTAATATTGCTTTCCGTTTCTCCAGCGACTCGATATCTAAATCCAAAATCGCCGAGACATTGTTCAAGGCCAGCTCTTTGAGCTGCGAGACTTCCTCATTATCGGGCTTTACCTGCTCCTCAATAGCAGACTTGATCTCTTCCGGATTGATAACTTCCATCGAAAATGACATGTCATTCCTCCTCTTGATTAAGAAATCTACATTTGAACGTTAAGCAGGTTGCTGATCTTATACACCACATCATCGGTATCGGCATTGATGCTGGCTGCTTCATTAATGCTGGAAATGCTCTCGAGCGCCTTGATGTTGGCATTGTAGCCAATCGTGTAAATCGGGATCTTGTAGGTCTCGATCAAACCTCGGATATCTTTAAGGGAGTGCCCTTCATTGGTTTCTCCGTCGCTTAATACAAAAATCAGCGGTTTCACATCGGGGTTAGCCGCGAGCTCGTCTTGGAGCATCTTTACTGCGACCACAATGCCGTCAAATGTTGCTGTTCCTCCGCTAGCCTGAAGGCTGTTAATCGCACCGACAAACATAGACTGGTGATTCGTATCGTATTTACCGATCGGCAGATTGATGGTTACGTCGTCGGAATAAGAAACGAAGCCGATACTGTTGTTGCGGCCCAGGTATTTCTGACCGGTTAACAGTGATTCCTTCAATCGATTTAAAGGCTCGCCTGCCATACTGCCGGAGACATCAGCTACGAATACGGCGGCAATCGGCTTGTTGCCGTCCTTTTTTTCCTTCCATAGCTTTTGCGCCGCCGATAAAGTATTTCCGTCAACTACATCCAGCTCTGCACGATAATCATCAAGGCCGTTGAAGCCTTTTTTCTTGGCTAGGCTCTGGTATTTATCCTGCTGGGTAAACTCTGCAAATTTCTTGATGATCTCCAGTTTCTCCTGAGGCAAATCGCCCAGGGCATATAGCGGGCTGTCATGCCGGACGCCAAAAGGCGTAAATACATAGCCGCCCTTCAGATCTTGAGAATTCGCGTAAATTTGATATTCCAGAACGAAGGCATCCAGCATGCCTGTGTGCGCAGCCTCGCGCATTTGCAGCGTAGTTGAAGCGGTAAAAGGAACGTTGGCCTGGAATTTCTCGAACCCTTGAACCGCTTTGTCGCCAAGTAAATTGGAGCTGTCGAAGGTCTTGAGCGCCGTGATTAGAAAGTTAATGCCCGTGGAGCTGGCAAAAGGATCCGTGTACCCCATGGACAGCTCGTTATCGGCGATAGCCTCTGTAATCGTCTTGACATTTAAAGCCCCGTATTTGTCTACCAATTCATCGTATTTAGCTTTACTGGATACAATGCCTGCCACGTTACCGGCAAGACGGTTGGATATCAGCTGGGTCTTAATGCCCTGCGCCTTGACCATTTCTCCCCAGAGCTCATTGGAAGGGGTAAAAGCGTCAGGGATATACTTGCCTGATCTTATGTAATCTGTTGCTGTACCTGAAGCGATGTTGCGGATCTTGACGGAAACCGCCTTGCCGTTCACGGTGATCTTAGCGCTGTTGAAGTCTTCAGCCACCTCATTCAGCCATCCATCGACTCCTGTGCCAGATTTCTCTGTAGAGGAGAAGATCTCGACAAAGCTGTCTGTCGTGTTGTCCACGGATATCGGAAATTTAGAAATATCGGGAAGGGAGTCGCCGACGGACACGGGATCAAGATCGATTTGCCCCTTAATGGCTTCCGCGCTAGTAACTCTAATATCTTTATAAAGCTTTTCAAGGCGTTTATTTGCATCTTCCGAGGATATTTGCGTTTGGGATTTGCCCAAATTAGATGTTAAGTTAATGCCAAAATAGATAAGAGCAAATACAACTACGGCAATGATCGCTAAAGTTAAAAACGCTTTGCCTTTGCTGGCCATTCACATCTTCCTTTCCTACTTATAGTATTTGGTCTGATTGATTAGAGCATCTATTTCCTTCATGCAGGGCATCTCCTCAATTTCGCGGTAATCCGTGCTTCCAAGCAGAGATATTTCCAGCAGCAGCTTATCCAGCTTGAGCAGGATTTCTTCATTTGCTTCAAGGTACCCTGTCACATAAGCGAGATATTCGTGGTAGAGCTTTGTTTTTTGTTGAACTATTTTTTCTGAAAACTGCCTAGCGGTATGTTGACCGGTAAAAATAGGGAACTCGGAAGCATTGAAGACGCTAAGCTTGTTCAGAATGCCTTTGATATTGAGGTAGAACAGCTGCTCAACCTCATGAATTACCGAATTGAACCTCTTATAGCTCAGCTCAGCCGGATCAAATCTTTGACTAAGAACATCGGCGAAGGTGTCCTTTCTCTTCTCCATGCGATCCAGTTGATCCAAAGCGAGAAGAATATCCTTTTTAAGCGCTTTTTCATTTTTGTAATGGCTGAGAGCGATTATGTAGTCTTCGTGTGTTTGTATGTCTCTTACAGGCGTTACAACAGGAACTTTAATGACCCAGATATAGCTCCCGTAAAGCACGATAAGGATGCTAATGATTAACAGGGTAATGCCGAATGCTGTCTGGAAAGCGCTCGCTCCCCCGATTTCCACCCCTATTAATCCCGGGGACAAAATGACAATATTCAGGAATACGATTCCGACAATAAGTCCCGCCAGTTTAAAGATATTCGAACTATTCAAAATACACACCTCCTCTGCTAAAGCTAGGGGGATAGGATGGATCGTTGTGATAATTTTAACAGAGTTTAACTGCAGGAGCTCCAAATATTTCTTAATCATTAAGATATTATAATGGTCCTGTTTCTGTTATTACGTTAATGCATTGGCAATTGTTTCAAAATGTATTTAGATCCTCCAAAGGGTGAACTGGAACTGGACGATGATGGTCATTAAATATTGCCGCTTATTCATGGAGAAGAGGGGGGTTAGAGCCGTAGCAAGGGAGTGTTCGGGCGGGTCATCTACTGCTGTGGTTTCCACTTAATGTCGTCGTACGATTGTATATGAAAATTCATATGGATCTTACTCGCTCAGAGTAAAAAGGATGGATTTGTATGAAAAATCAAATAGAATTTATCATTTAGCGTTTAATTCGATAAATCTATACGAAAAATCATACAAATTAATAGACATACAGGTGGAATGATAGGGATTTACGATGCCAGGCCCATCATGATGATGCTCTTCGTTTATATATTTGGCGGAGCAATGAACACCGGCAATGGAACAAATATCGCTTTTGAGCGATTTTCATTTCATGCCGGTCGTCAATCCTCCATATTAGGCGGTCATGTGGCAGCGACGTTCAGATTGAACGTGTTGTTACGCCTTTTCCTTGGCATCCCCTCCAGTTATTTATGATGCATTGGCACGACCGCCTTTGTTTCGTCCCCGGCTGCTCCATGGTGTTCCTAGAAGCGGGAGTGCCCAGCGGTCTAACCCGTACCAACCTGCGACCTTCCAGGCGAGCACAATCCAGGTAGCGAGTATGAACAATAGCGGATTTGTACTCAAGGTGCCTGCAAACAGGAAGCTGGCATTCATGAAGGCGCCGAAGAAGGCGGCGATTCCGGTCAATAAGCCAAGGATGAGGCCAAGCCCCACAAGCAGCTCGCCGAAAGCAACGAGGTAAGAGAACAGCGTGGCGTTCGGCAGCACCATGTTTTCAAGAAATGACGCATACCATCCGGTTACATCCTTTCCTTCCGCCGCTTTGCCGACGGCTCCTTTAATGAATCCGGTCAGTCCCGCGCCGGCATTGCTCCCAACCCACTGATCGCTGGTAACCTTGTGCCAACCCGCACTTAACCAGGCATAGCCCAGGTATAAGCGAATGATTAACCATATGGGCGCAGATCTCGTGTTACTGAACAGGAAATTAGATACCGGGTTCTCAGGAATAATGATGTTTTTACCTTTGAATTGTTCTTTGATTGCCATTTCATCATCTCCTCATTATTACAATTTTTAATCATCCAAATTTTATCGTATCTTATTTGCCATGACCCCGAAAGGAGAATTATGGATAGCTTGGATCAAGATAGAAGTAAATGTGGATTTATTATTCGATACCTCTAAAACAGCATCGTTGGCCATTTGTTGGATTTCAGAATGCAGCAAATAATTTAATCATTGCCTAAAATTTGGCAAATGATGTAATATTATATGTAGGCGCTTACAAAAATAGAAAAGAAAGGAGACTCATAGTTTTGAGGGGAACGGAGGAATATCATTCATTTAAGTTTTGAGGAGGTATGATAATGCTCCTGAAGTCAAGAGTGGCTAGCCTGTTCGGCGTGTTGTTACTGTTGATTAGCAGTTTGCTGTGGCCCCCGGCAGCGCAGCAGGTTCATGCAGCTCCGGCGGGGGTAACTCCAGGGGCGCTGTCGCAAGTCACGTCGTTCGGCAATAATCCGAGCGGCCTGAAAATGTATATCTACGTACCTCGCAACTTGGCTGCAAATCCCGCATTGCTGGTGGCTGTTCATTACTGCTCGGGCTCGGCCTCGGCGTTCTACAACGGCTACGCACGTGACTACGTTACGGCAGCAGAGCAATACGGCTACATCATCGTCTTTCCGGAGAGCACCCACAGCCAATACAGCAACTGCTTCGACGTATGGAGCCCGCAGGCGCTTACCCGCGGCGGCGGCAGCGACCCGGTTGGCATCATGTCGATGGTGTCATGGACTGAGGCGAACTACAATATCGACTCAAGCCGAATCTACGTGATGGGCGCGTCCTCGGGCGCAATGATGACCAACGTCCTGCTTGCCGAGTACCCGGACGTCTTCGCTGCCGGGACTTCATTCATGGGCGTGCCGGCCACCTGCTTTGCCACCGGAAGTGCTACTAATTTCTGGAGCAGTCAGTGCGCGAACGGCCAGATTTCCAAAACCGCCCAACAGTGGGGCGATGCTGCTCGTGCGATGTACCCTGGCTACACTGGCAGCTATCCGCGCATCCAGCTCTGGCACGGAACTGTCGACAGTACGCTGAGCTACAATAACTTTGCGGAGGCTATCAAGCAGTGGACCAATCTGCACGGTATCCCCGCCACCCCGGTCTTCACGGACAGCCCGCAGGCGAGCTGGATCCGCACTCGCTATGGCGGCAGCTCTGCTCAGCCAGCGCTTGAGGCGATCAGCGTGCAGGGCGCCGGACATACCATTCCCGCGGCCGGGATGGTCGCCTATTCCATCGCCTTCCTCGGCCTGAACAGCAGCGGTGGAGGCAGCACGACGGTACCGCCAGCCCCGACAGGTCTGACAGCCACGTCAGGCAACGCCAGCGTGTCGTTAAGCTGGGCGGCTTCGCCGGGTGCTTCCAGCTATACGGTGAAACGGGCGACGATGAGCGGCGGACCATACACGGACGTGGCGACTGAAATTACGGCGACGAGCTATACAAACACCGGACTGACGAACGGTACGACATACTATTATGTCGTCAGCGCATCCAATAGCGCGGGGAACAGCCCGAACTCCGCGCAAGCGAGCGCAACGCCGGCTAGCAGCGGCACGAGTACCGGAAATCTTGTCGTTCAATACAAAGCCGGGGACACGAATGCCACCGATAACCAGAGCAGGCCTCATTTTAATATCAAAAACAACGGTACGGCCCCCGTTAACCTGAGCGGCCTCAAGCTCCGCTATTACTTCACGAAGGACGGTACCGCGGACATGAGCGCTTGGATCGACTGGGCGCAAATCGGCAGCAGCAATATCCAGATCGCTTTTGGCAGCCATAACGGCACGAACTCGGATACGTATGTAGAATTGAGCTTCTCTGCTGGCGCAGGCTCGATTGCAGCGGGGGGCCAATCCGGCGAGATCCAGCTGAGAATGGCAAAGAGCGACTGGTCGAATCTGAATGAATCGAACGACTATTCTTACGATCCGACGAAAACGGCGTTCGCGGATTGGAATCGGGTTGTGCTGTATCAGAACGGAGTACCGGTATGGGGAGTTCAACCATAAGCGATATGCCGAGAATTCAAATGTACGCAAGAGAGGAGATGATCTTCTATGAGAATGTTATCGTTCAGGGCAATGACGATGCTCCTTGTCCTTTGCCTTATCGCTCCCCTGTATGCTGCGGTTCCTGCAGCGGCCAATACCGTTCTCCTTCAGCACGGCTTTGAGGACGGGACAACACAGGGCTGGGCTCCGCGAGGAGAAGATGAAATGCTGTCATCCTCGACCGGAACGGCTGCGCGAACCGGGAGCAGGGGGCTGCACGTCAGCGGCCGTACCGAATCGTGGAATGGAGCATCCCTGGATGTTACTTCCCAAATGCAGGTCGGACAAACGTATTTATTCACCGGCTGGATCAAGCTGGCGTCCGGTTCAGGCACGGTGTACATGTCGCTCGATACGACCAAAAACGGGACAAGATCATACAGCCAGCTTTACTCCGCAACGGCAGCGTCCGGCGGCTGGGTGGAATTCAAGGCGGAATACAAATACCGGGAACCGCTGGAGAACGTGTCCGTTTATTTTGAAGTACCGAACAACCCGACCGTCGACTTTTATTTAGACGACTTCCGTATGGAGCAGCTCCCGGATCGTGGTCCGATTACGATAGAGCCGGATATTCCATCCTTGAAGGACGTGTTCACGGGAGACTTCCTGTTCGGGGCAGCCTTTGAGAATTTCGAGTTAATCGAGGCGGCCGACCGTCAATTATTGACGAAACACTTCAACAGCTTGACGCCGGGCAATGTGCTCAAATGGGACAGTACGCAGCCTCAGGAGGGCGAGTTTAACTTTGAACCTTCCGATCAGGCCGTACAGTTTGCACTGGACAACGGGCAGCAAGTTCGCGGGCATACTTTGGTCTGGCATAATCAAACGCCTGATTGGGTATTCCGCGACAGCAACGGCAATCTCGCCAGCAAGCAGCTGCTGTATCAGCGTATGGAAGCTCACATTAATGAGGTAGTCGGGCGATACAAAGGCAAAATTTATGCTTGGGACGTGGTCAATGAGGTGATCGACGCTTCCCAGCCTGACGGTTTGCTCCGCAGCTTATGGTATCAGATCGCAGGCGAGGAATATATCGAGAAAGCGTTCGAATACGCCCACGCGGCTGATCCCGACGCCCTGCTGTTCATCAACGACTACAACACGCACGAATCCGCCAAAAGCCAGGCGCTCTACAACCTGATCAGCCGATTGAAAGCGAAGGGCATTCCTGTTCACGGCGTCGGACACCAAACCCATCTCAAGATCAATTATCCGACGATGAGTGAGATCGATTCCTCTATAGCCAAGTTTGCGGCACTGAACATCAAGCAGGAAATAACTGAGCTGGATATCGATATTTACAGCGACGATTCCACGAAGTATGATACGCTGCCGGACAATCTGGCTCAGACGCAGGCGACCCGATACAAGCAATTGTTCGACGTCTTGCTCAAACACAAGGACAAGATTGACAACGTGACCGTTTGGGGCAAAGACGACGGAAACAGTTGGCTGCGGTCGTTCCCGGTCAATCGCAACAACTGGCCGTTGCTGTTCGATGAACGTCTTCAGTCCAAACCGGCATATTGGGCTATTGTGAACGGCAAACCGACGCAGCAGCCTCCTGCCACACCGACCGGCTTGACGGCGACAGCCGGCAACGCACAAGTATCCTTGGCCTGGAGCCCAGTCAGCGGTGCAACCAGCTATACGGTGAAGCGTGCGACGACGAGCGGCGGTCCGTATACGAACGTGGCGACCGGCCTGACGACGGCAAGCTATACGAACACCGGCCTGACGAACGGCACGACGTACTATTACGTCGTCAGCGCGTCAAACAGCATAGGTCAAGGCCCGGACTCCGTGCAGGTGAGCGCGACACCGGCGGCCGGCACGCAGGCTCCGTCGGCACCGACTGGGCTGGCCGCGACAGCGGGCAATGCACAGGTGTCCTTGACCTGGAACGCGGTCAGCGGTGCAACGAGCTATACGGTGAAGCGCGCGACGACGAGCGGCGGTCCATACACGGACGTGGCGACCGGCCTGACGACGGCAAGCTACACGAACACCGGCCTGACGAATGGCACGACATACTATTACGTTGTCAGCGCTTCAAACAGTGCGGGTCAGAGCCCGAACTCCGCGCAGGTGAGCGCAACGCCGACCGGCGGTTCAACCGCCTCGAACCTCGTGCTGCAGTACAGAGCGGCTGATACAAATGCAGCCGACAACCAGATCAAGCCGTCCTTCAACATCAAAAACAACGGTACTTCGGCTGTTGATCTAAGCACGCTCAAAATCCGCTATTACTTCACCAAGGACGGTTCTGCGGCGGTGAATGGCTGGATCGACTGGGCGCAGCTCGGCGGCAGCAACATTCAGATCTCGTTTGGCAACCATACTGGCACGAATTCGGATACGTACGTGGAGCTGAGCTTCTCGTCCGGGGCAGGCTCGATTGCGGCGGGCGGCCAATCCGGTGAAATCCAGCTGCGCATGTCCAAGACGGACTGGTCGAACTTTAACGAGGAGAACGACTACTCGTTCGATGGGACGAAGACGGCCTTTGCTGACTGGGATCGGGTCGTATTGTACCAGAACGGCCAAATAGTGTGGGGAACTGCTCCATAAACCGATACAGGGGAATGTGCCGGAACCGCTCTTTTGCAGGGCAGACTGGCGGTATCCCTTGCTGCAATGACTATTCCTGGGAGGGATCAAAATGAAGACAAGACAAAGAAAGCGGCTGTTCGTCAGTGCGGCGCTGGCAGTATCCTTGACAATGACCGTACCGATGCCCGCTTCTGTAAATGCAGCTGCGAGCGATGTCACTTTCACGATTAATACGCAGTCGGAACGTGCAGCGATCAGCCCTAATATTTACGGAACCAATCAGGATCTGAGCGGGACGGAGAACTGGTCATCCCGCAGGCTCGGAGGCAACCGGCTGACGGGTTACAACTGGGAGAACAACGCATCCAGCGCCGGAAGGGACTGGCTTCATTACAGCGATGATTTTCTCTGCGGCAACGGTGGTGTTCCAGACACCGACTGCGACAAGCCGGGGGCGGTTGTTACCGCTTTTCACGATAAATCTTTGGAGAATGGAGCTTACTCCATTGTAACGCTGCAAATGGCGGGTTATGTGTCCCGGGATAAGAACGGTCCAGTTGACGAGAGTGAGACGGCTCCGTCACCGCGTTGGGATAAGGTCGAGTTTGCCAAAAATGCGCCGTTCTCCCTTCAGCCTGATCTGAACGACGGACAAGTGTATATGGATGAAGAAGTTAACTTCCTGGTCAACCGGTATGGAAACGCTTCAACGTCAACGGGCATCAAAGCGTATTCGCTGGATAACGAGCCGGCGCTGTGGTCTGAGACGCATCCAAGGATTCATCCGGAGCAGTTACAAGCGGCAGAACTCGTCGCTAAGAGCATCGACTTGTCAAAGGCGGTGAAGAACGTCGATCCGCATGCCGAAATATTCGGTCCTGCCCTTTACGGTTTCGGCGCATATTTGTCTCTGCAGGACGCACCGGATTGGCCGAGTTTGCAAGGCAACTACAGCTGGTTTATCGATTACTATCTGGATCAGATGAAGAATGCTCATACGCAGAACGGCAAAAGATTGCTCGATGTGCTGGACGTCCACTGGTATCCGGAAGCACAGGGCGGAGGCCAGCGAATCGTCTTTGGCGGGGCGGGCAATATCGATACGCAGAAGGCTCGCGTACAAGCGCCAAGATCGCTATGGGATCCGGCTTACCAGGAAGACAGCTGGATCGGCACATGGTTTTCGAGCTACTTGCCCTTAATTCCGAAGCTGCAATCTTCGATTCAGACGTATCATCCGGGTACGAAGCTGGCGATCACAGAGTTCAGCTACGGCGGAGACAATCACATTTCGGGAGGCATTGCTACCGCGGACGCGCTCGGCATTTTTGGAAAATATGGCGTTTATGCCGCGAATTACTGGCAGACGGAGGACAATACCGATTATACCAGCGCTGCTTACAAGCTGTATCGCAACTACGACGGCAATAAATCGGGGTTCGGCTCGATCAAAGTGGACGCCGCTACGTCCGATACGGAGAACAGCTCGGTATACGCTTCGGTAACTGACGAGGAGAATTCCGAACTCCACCTGATCGTGCTGAATAAAAATTTCGACGATCCGATCAACGCTACTTTCCAGCTGTCTGGTGATAAAACCTACACATCCGGGAGAGTATGGGGCTTCGACCAAACCGGATCCGACATTACGGAACAAGCAGCTATAACGAATATTAACAACAATCAATTCACGTATACGCTTCCTCCATTGTCGGCTTACCACATTGTTCTGAAAGCGGATAGCACCGAACCGGTCAACTCCGATCTCGTCGTGCAGTATAAGGACGGTGATCGCAACAATGCAACCGACAATCAGATCAAGCCGCATTTCAATATTCAAAATAAAGGGACCAGCCCGGTAGATCTGAGTTCCCTTACCCTGCGCTACTATTTTACCAAAGACAGCTCTGCAGCGATGAACGGCTGGATCGATTGGGCGAAGCTCGGCGGCAGCAACATTCAGATTTCGTTCGGTAATC
Source organism: Paenibacillus sp. FSL W8-0186 (assembly GCF_037969765.1). Taxonomy (NCBI): domain Bacteria; kingdom Bacillati; phylum Bacillota; class Bacilli; order Caryophanales; family Paenibacillaceae; genus Paenibacillus; species Paenibacillus sp. FSL W8-0186. The sequence continues at coordinate 1,088,177 of NZ_CP150207.1, forward strand.
ATAATGGCGCGGATTCGGATACGTACGTGGAGCTGGGCTTCTCGTCCGGCGCAGGCTCGATTGCGGAGGGCGGTCAATCCGGCGAAATCCAGCTGCGCATGTCGAAGGCGGACTGGTCGAACTTCAACGAGGCGAACGACTACTCGTTCGATGGGGCGAAGACGGCCTATATAGATTGGGATCGCGTGACGCTATACCAAGACGGACAACTCGTATGGGGAATCGAGCCGTAGAAGATGACTAGACAACATTGGTGTGAGACGCGGCCGGCCATAACGGCTGTCTTGACTCTGATTCGATCAAAAAATCAAAGCAAAGGGGATGAAAGTAATGAATGTTGCGATTCAAAAGAGAATCGGATCGATATTGATGATTGCCGCACTAATTATTAGCTTATTGCCGTTAGGGAGCAGCAGAACGTATGCTGCAGAGCCTCATGTAAACAATCCGTTCGTCGGGGCGACACAATATGTAAATCCGGATTACGCGGCCTTGATCGATACGTCGATTGCCCGCGTCAGTGACAGCACGCTGAAAGCGAAGATGGAAACCGTAAAAAGCTACCCTACCGCTGTATGGCTGGACCGCATTGCGGCGATACATGGCGGAGAGGCAAACGGCGGAAGAAAAAGCCTAGAGGAGACAATGGACAACGTGCTTGCCCAGAAACAAGGCAACACTCCGATCGTGGTTACGCTTGTTATTTATAACTTGCCCGGCCGTGACTGTCACGCCCTGGCTTCGAACGGCGAATTGCCGCTGACGGCGGCGGGGCTGCAGCGCTACAAGACTGAATACATCGATGTCATTGCTGGAATTCTCTCCAAACCCAAATACCAGGATATTCGGATTGTGACGGTCATTGAACCGGACTCGCTGCCGAATCTGGTAACGAACCTTAGCGATCAAAGATGCGCACAAGCCAATTCGACGAACATTTATCGCGATGCGACACGCTATGCGTTGGACAAGCTGCATGCAATCTCTAACGTGTACACCTATATGGATATCGGCCATTCCGGCTGGCTCGGCTGGGACACAAACCGCCAGCCTACAATTGATTTATTCACTTCCGTCGTAGCAGGTACAGCAGCTGGACTTGCGAGCGTAGACGGGTTTATCTCGAATACGGCCAACAATACGCCGCTCGAAGAACCAAACTTGCCGAATCCTGATCTGAATATCGGCGGTCAACCGATCAGGTCTTCCAAATACTATGAGTGGAACCCGTATTTCGATGAACTTGACTTTACCGCTGCCTTGTATGCCGGATTCGTGGCCAAAGGCTGGTCGCCGAACATTGGTTTCCTGATCGATACTTCTCGTAACGGCTGGGGAGGTCCTAATCGGCCGACCGGTGCAACCGGATCCAATGTTAACGATTACGTGAATTCGGGAAGAGTCGACAAGCGTTTGCACCGCGGTAACTGGTGCAATCAGTCGGGCGCCGGCATGGGTGTGCCTCCCACAGTAGCGCCAGCGGGCTATTCCCATATCGATGCTTATGTTTGGGTGAAACCGCCGGGCGAGTCGGATGGATCAAGCTCCGCCATCCCGAACGATGAAGGCAAAGGCTTCGACAGAATGTGTGATCCGACTTATACGACTTCAGACGGCACTCTTTCGGGCGCTCTGCCGAATGCGCCGGTATCTGGTCACTGGTTCCATGAGCAGTTCGTGCAACTGGTTGAAAATGCATATCCCGCTGTACCGACCAGCGGTGGCGGCAATCCGACCGTTCCGGCAGCACCTGCCGGGCTGACGGCGACAGCCGGCAACGCTCAGGTGTCCTTGACCTGGAACGCGGTGAGCGGTGCAACAAGCTATACGGTGAAGCGTGCGACGACAAGCGGCGGTCCGTACACGAACGTGGCGACCGGCCTGACGACGACGAGCTACACGAACACCGGCCTGACGAACGGCACGACGTATTATTACGTCGTCAGTGCCTCGAACAGTGCGGGTCAAAGCCCGAACTCCGCCCAGGTGAGTGCGACGCCGACCAGCGGTGGCGGCAATCCGACGGTTCCGGCAGCACCAGCCGGGTTGACGGCGACAGCCGGCAACGCTCAGGTGTCCTTGACTTGGAGTGCGGTCAACGGCGCAACGAGCTACACGGTGAAGCGCGCGACGACAAGCGGCGGTCCGTACACGAACGTGGCAACCGGCCTGACGACGCCAAGCTACACGGACACCAGCCTGACGAACGGCACGACGTACTATTACGTCGTCAGTGCGTCGAACAGTGCGGGTCAAAGCCCGAACTCCGCCCAGGTGAGCGCGACGCCGACCAGCGGTGGCGGCAATCCGACGGTTCCGGCAGCACCTGCCGGGCTGACGGCGACAGCCGGCAATGCCCAGGTGTCCTTAACCTGGAACGCGGTGAGCGGCGCAACGAGCTATACAGTGAAGCGCGCGACGACGAGCGGCGGTCCGTACACGGACGTGGCGACCGGCTTGACGACGCCAAGCTACACGGACACCAGCCTGACGAACGGCACGACGTACTATTACGTCGTCAGCGCTTCAAACAGTGCGGGTCAGAGCCCGAACTCCACACAGGTGAGCGCGACGCCGACAGGTGGTCCAACCGCCTCGAACCTCGTACTGCAGTATAAAGCAGCTGATACGAATGCAACGGACAACCAGATCAAGCCTCACTTCAACATCAAAAATAACGGTACTTCCGCTGTCGATCTGAGCACGCTCAAAATCCGTTACTTCTTCACGAAAGACGGTTCTGCGGCGGTGAACGGGTGGATCGACTGGGCACAGCTCGGCGCCAGCAACATTCAGATTTCGTTTGGCAACCATAGCGGTACGAATTCGGATACGTACGTTGAACTGAGCTTCTCGTCCGGCGCAGGCTCGATCGCGGCAGGCGGCCAATCCGGCGACATCCAGTTGCGGATGTCTAAGGCGGACTGGTCTAACTTCAACGAGGCGGACGACTACTCGTTTGATCCGACTAAGACAGCTTTCGCCGACTCGAACCGAGTCGTGCTGTATCAGAATGGCACGGTTGTATGGGGGAACGAGCCTTAAGAGAAATCATGATGGCCGGAGCGCTCCATAGCGCTCCGGAATATCATTCAGATTTACAAATGAATGGAGGTTATTTATATGGCAGATCAACTACTCATGCATCATAAACAGTCAAAACTCAGATTGCTGATGATGGCTGCAGGGGCAGCGCTAATGTTGATCGTATGTTCGTTGCTATTTGCCGACCGCGCTTCTGCGCACGGTTGGATAGAGAACAGCCGTTCCGACTTGTGTTATGACAGGATCAATACAGGCTGCGGTGCGGTTATGTATGAGCCATGGAGTATTGAGGGTCGCGGCGATTTTCCGGAAATCGGCGTACCTGACGGCCAGATTGCGGGAGGAAGCAAATACCCGGAGCTTGATGTTCAGACCGAAAACCGCTGGAACAAAATCAATATGAAAGGCGGGCCTTTTACTTTCCATTGGGATATGGTAGCGAACCATAGCACCAATTATTGGGATTACTATATTACGAAAAAAGGCTGGGATCCGAATTCCCCGCTGAAGCGCTCGGATCTGGAGCTGTTCTGCAGATACGAGGATAATGGCGCCATACCGCCGATGGCCGTAGAGCATGACTGTTTCATTCCAAACGATCGGACCGGCTATTATGTCATAGTCGGGGTATGGGATATCTTTGATACTGTAAATGCCTTCTATCAAGTCATCGACGTGAATTTGACGATCGACCCTTCACAACCGACTACGCCGGCTCCAGGACATCCTGGTGATCCGAATCGTTTTGGGGAGATCCGTGAGTGGAGCCCGATCCGTCCTTACAATCCAGGTGAGCAAGTCGTTTACAAAGGCAGTACTTGGCAAGCAAGATGGTGGACGCAAGGACAGGAACCCGGTGTGCACGAAGTCTGGCAGCAGATCGGTCCGGGTACGGGCAACCCGACAGTACCTGCGGCGCCGACAGGCCTGACGGCGACGGCGGGCAATGCGCAGGTGTCCCTGACCTGGAACGCAGTCAGCGGTGCAACCAGCTATACGGTGAAGCGTGCGACGACAAGCGGCGGTCCGTACACAAACGTGGCGACAGGCCTGACAACGCCGAGCTACACGAACACCGGTTTGACGAACGGTACGACGTACTATTACGTCGTTAGCGCTTCGAATAGCGCGGGCCAGAGCCCGGACTCCGTGCAAGTGAGCGCGACGCCGGCGGCCGGTACACAAGTACCAGCTGCACCGGCCGGATTGACGGCGACGGCGGGCAATGCGCAGGTGTCCCTGACCTGGAACGCAGTCAGCGGTGCAACCAGCTATACGGTGAAGCGTGCGACGACGAGCGGCGGTCCGTACACAAACGTGGCGACAGGCCTGACAACGCCGAGCTACACGAACACCGGCTTGACGAACGGTACGACGTACTATTACGTCGTTAGCGCTTCGAACAGCGCAGGTCAGAGTCCGAACTCTGCGCAAGTGAGCGCGACGCCGGCGGGTGATCCAATCGCCTCGAACCTCGTGTTGCAGTATAAAGCAGGCGATACGAATGCAACCGACAACCAGATCAAGCCTCATTTCAACATCAAAAATAATGGCGCTTCGGCTGTCGATCTGAGTTCGCTCAAAATCCGCTACTACTTCACTAAAGAAGGTTCTGCGGCGATGAACGGCTCGATTGACTGGGCACAGCTCGGCGCGAGCAACATTCAGATTTCGTTCGGCAGCCATACAGGTACTAATTCGGACACGTATGTGGAGCTTGGCTTCTCGTCCGGCGCAGGCTCGATTGCGGCAGGCAGCCAATCCGGCGAAATCCAGCTGCGCCTGTCCAAGGCGGACTGGTCGAATTTCAACGAGGCGAACGACTACTCGTTTGATGGGGCGAAGATGGCTTTTGCGGACTGGAGCCGGGTCGTTCTGTATCAGAACGGTACGGTTGTATGGGGGAATGAACCCTAAACCATGGGTTGTTAAATAATTTGTGCGAGAGATTTGCATCATGCGGATCTCTCGCATGAACAGAAAGATGAATTCAGGAGGTTAAATAATGCGTATTCATGCAATTCGGCAATCTTGCCGTTTGGTATTGACGATGGTTTTGATGCTTGGCTTATTGCTGCCTGTGGGCGCCCCCAAAGGCTATGCCGCTCCGGCTGTTCCTTTTGGCCAATTAAAAGTTCAGGGCAATCAATTGGTAGGACAGTCCGGGCAAGCTGTTCAACTGGTTGGCATGAGCTCACATGGATTGCAGTGGTATGGCAATTTCGTCAACAAATCGTCGTTGCAGTGGATGAGAGATAACTGGGGCATCAACGTCTTCCGTGCCGCTATGTATACGGCCGAAGATGGTTACATTACGGATCCTTCCGTCAAGAACAAGGTGAAGGAGGCGGTTCAGGCATCCATCGATCTGGGCTTGTACGTTATTATTGATTGGCATATCTTGTCTGATGGGAATCCGAATACGTACAAAGCGCAATCGAAAGCGTTCTTCCAAGAGATGGCCACATTGTACGGCAACACGCCGAATGTAATCTATGAAATCGCGAACGAGCCCAACGGGAATGTGTCCTGGGCAGATGTCAAGTCGTACGCGGAAGAAGTTATCACGGCCATTCGGGCGATTGATCCCGACGGAGTGGTTATCGTTGGCAGTCCAACCTGGAGCCAGGATATTCATCTGGCGGCCGATAACCCGGTATCACATAGCAATGTCATGTATGCGCTTCATTTCTATTCAGGCACGCATGGACAGTTTTTGAGAGACCGAATTACCTATGCGATGAACAAAGGAGCAGCGATCTTCGTTACCGAGTGGGGCACCAGTGATGCATCCGGGAACGGCGGGCCGTATTTGCCTCAGTCCAAAGAGTGGATCGATTTCTTGAATGCTCGCAAGATCAGCTGGGTGAACTGGTCGCTCGCTGATAAAGTAGAAACGTCTGCTGCTCTTATGCCAGGTGCATCGCCTACCGGCGGCTGGACCGATGCCCAATTGTCCGAATCGGGCAAATGGGTTCGCGATCAAATCCGGCAAGCAACTGGAGGCGGCAGCGGCAATCCAACTGCACCGGCTGCCCCTACTAACCTCTCGGCAACGGCCGGCAACGCCCAGGTATCATTAACCTGGAACGCAGTTAGCGGGGCGACGAGCTATACTGTAAAGCGAGCAACGACGAGCGGCGGTCCGTACACGAATGTGGCGACCGGCGTCACGGCGACGAGCTACACGAACACCGGGCTGACGAATGGCACGACGTATTATTATGTCGTGAGCGCATCCAATAGCGCGGGCAGCAGCGCGAACTCCGCGCAAGCGAGCGCAACGCCGGCTAGCGGCGGCGCCAGTACGGGGAACCTTGTTGTCCAATACAAAGTTGGCGACACTAGCGCCACGGATAACCAAATGAAGCCTTCCTTTAACATCAAGAACAACGGTACAACCCCTGTTAACCTGAGCGGCCTCAAGCTTCGCTATTACTTCACAAAAGACGGTACCGCGGATATGAGCGCATCGATCGACTGGGCGCAAATCGGCGCAAGCAATGTTAGCGCGGCATTCGCTAACTTTACCGGGAGTAATACGGATACTTACGTGGAGCTAAGCTTTAGCGCAGCGGCAGGTTCGATCCCGGCAGGCGGACAAACGGGCGACATCCAACTGCGGATGTACAAAACTGATTGGTCGAACTTTAACGAAGCAAACGACTATTCTTATGATGGGGCGAAAACCGCTTATGCGGATTGGAATCGTGTAACGCTGCATCAAAACGGAACTTTGGTATGGGGCACGACGCCTTAAAAAAACTAATCCTTACATTATGACACACTACAAGTATATTACAGCGGTTTAGCGGTAAAGAATGCCGGCTGCCTTTCGATGCGAAAGGAGTCGGCTTTTTTTTAATTTATTTAGAAGGAGAACGAGAAGGAGGCAGACGGGAAGTGAGTTTCCAAATGGAACACGAAAAATGGATGAGCGATCATCTTAGACGAAGAAGAGGGGAGCGTCTCGATGCTCTAAAACGTGGTCATGGCTACGGGAATCGATTGTTCGTAGAACAAATATGGTGGCCGCTTGCCGGACATTTTCACGGATTGCATCCTGAGTATGAAGTCAAGGATTGGCGGGGGAGATCCTACTTTGTAGATTTGATGTGGGTGATAGGAGGGATACGCATTATTTTTGAAGTCATGGATTTTGGCTCCCACGGTACAGACCGAACCAAGTATAGAAGGGATTTGAACCGCGGGCTTTTTCTTCAGGCACAAGACTGTTCGGTCTACTACATCTCTCTGGATGAGTTGAAAGAGAATCCTTCGTTCATTCTGTCCGCCTTGCGGAACATCCTATCCCCATATCTTGCGGCGGAGTTTGGTGTTAAAAGAAGAGTATTAAAGCCCTATTCCAAAATCGAACGAGATTTGATGCGGGCAGCGATTCGCCACAATCGCGTCATTCGCCCAGCCGAGGCGGCAAGGGAGCTGGAACTGCATACGATGACGGTCATTAAATATTGCCGCTTATTAGTGGAGAAGGGAAAGTTTAGAGCCGTACCAAGGGGCGTGTCTGGGCGGGTCATCTACTACGAATATGTCGGTTCCATCCAAAGTCCGGATTTGGTTTGAGTGCTTGATTTGGGTGGGGGCGGTTGATTGCTTGGTTTGCTTGGTTTGCTTGGTTTGCTTGGTTTGTTCCATTTGTTCCATTTGTTCCATTTGTTTGATTTGCTTGTTTGATTCGCTTGCTTGGTTCGATAGCCATAGTGTGATTGTGTATGAAAATTCATATAGATTTTACGTTGAGGAGGCTAAATGAATGGATCTGTATGAAAAATCAAATAGAATTTATCATTTAGCGTTAATTACGATAATTCTATACGAAATATCATACAGATTAATAGGTGTGCAGGTGGAATATGCTTGTGCCATATGAAGCTTGTCAGCAGCCGATTTGACCGTTCATACGTCTTCCATCTTCCATACATCTGGCCCAGCCTTGTGTATGACCAATTACTGTCGATTTGCGACTCCATAAACCCGCCTACCGAACACTTTATGCGCAAGCCGTTGAACGAAAAGCCTAAAGGGATGCAGGTAGCCTGCCCTCGCCAACCACCGGTGCCCATCGGCGACCATCGGGAATCATCGGTAATCACCGGTGCCCATCGGCGCGACCATCGGCAATAAGCGGCAAATCATCGGCGGCCATCAAGCGCGACCATCGACAAACAGCGGCAGTCACCGGTAACTATCGGCAACCATGGGCAACATAACGGCGACCAACGGTAACCAACGGTAACCAACGACTATATACGTTGTGCCCGTCAAACCTCCTTTTTTATGCACCAGAACATGGGAATATAGGAGCAATATTTTTAAATCCCTGCTGTGCTATAACTGAAATTGAAATAAGAGGAGGAGATGATAAAATATGAAAAAACTAAGTGGGAAGGTTGCTCTTGTTACAGGGGCTAGCCGGGGGATTGGACGTGCCATCGCGCTGCGTTTGGGGCAGGAAGGCGCTTTAGTAGCTGTTCATTATGGCAAGAATCGGGATTACGCAGAAGAAGTCGTTCGCGAGATTGAGCACGGTGGGGGAGAAGCATTCACCCTAGGGAGGGAACTTGGCTCATTCCATAGTGCAGCGGCTCTTTATGAAACATTGGATGCGGAGCTATATACTCGCACGGGGGACAGTCACTTTGACATACTTGTAAATAACGCTGGGATCGGTCTAGTCGCATCCCTTGAAGAAACTACGGAAGAAGCCTTTGATGAAGTCATGCGGATCAATGTGAAAGCACCGTTTTTTCTGATACAAGGAGCTCTTCAGCGGTTGCGGATCGAAGGGCGGATTATTAATCTGTCATCTGCGGTAACACGAATATCCCTGTCCAGCATTCCTGCGTACAGCATGACCAAAGGAGCAATTAACACACTCACACTAGCATTATCCAGTCAGTTAGGATCTCGCGGGATTACCATCAATGCCATACAACCTGGATTCGTTGCAACAGACATGAACTCTGCAATGCTGCAGGATCCTTCTGCTCATAAATTTGGGGCTGAATATTCGATCTTCGGAAGATGGGGAGAACCGTTAGATATTGCAGATGTTGCAGCATTCCTAGCCTCTCCGGATAGCCGTTGGATTACGGGCCAATGCATCGACGCAAGTGGAGGATCACACTTATAACATTTCATTAATAAGACGCTGCGCCAACAAGTAAGATACTTTGCTGAAGGGCAGCGTCTTTCTTTTAATAAATCGTATCGCCGCAAGGATTTTCCAGGCTCTTTTCTCCGCATCCTTGCCGAGATTTAATTTGGGCCTTGGCTTTTCGTGATGTGGATGAATTATCATATAGAATTGGCGACAAAAGAGCAAAATTGATGAATCTGTATGAGATATCATATATATTATGCTTTTTTTCGTTTATTTTGAAGATTCTATGCGAATAATCATACAGATCCACCATACAGACTAACCATTGTACGTAACCCTGCTTCTTGATTGCTGTAGATTCTGGGCTCTAAGTAGTTACTTTCTTCGACTCCATGTCTGCAAGCTGTTGAACAAGAACGTCAAAAAAGGGCCGCCGCCCGCCACACAGCCGGCCACAGCCCCCCGCCACAGCCAGCGACACAGCCCTCCACATGGCAACCTGCCACAGGCCAGCCACAACTCGCGCTTTGAAGAAAAAGGACAGGGCTGTAGGCCATGTCCGCCGCGGCCACTCAGCTCCTAATCTCCTCCCGTCGCAATTGGGTATTCCTCATAACTAACTAATGCCACCAAAATCTTCTTGACATGAGAGGTTCATTTCACTATGATTTACTTAACGAATGTTAAGTGAAAATCAAGGGGGCAAGAATGGATCAAACACAGAAAGCAAAAAAGCCAACCAGCCGCGATCTTCAGGCTGCCGAGCGAAAAAAGCAGATTTTAACTATTGCCAAGCAATTGTTCGCAGATAAAGGGTATCATGCCACATCCATGAGAGAGTTAAATAAAGCAATCGGCATGACGGAAGCATTAACCTATCACTATTTCCCCGGGGGCAAGCTGGAAATATTAAGATCCGTTCTACAACATGCGCAAGAAGAAAGAATTTCCGGCTTCGTAGCCTTTTTTAAAGCTACCTTTAGCCAGAGCGAATCATTGAAGACGATCCTATGCCAGCTGATACAGGGCCTTTCGGATAGAATCATCGACGATAAAGAGTATTTCCAGATTTTAATTCGAGATCGAAATTTGCTCGAGCAAGAGGACAAAGAAGCGCTGGATACGTTAACTCGTTTGCCATTTGAAGCTATGGCGGAGTTTTTAGCGGGGCAGCAGGAGCAAGGCGTACTTCGCCAGATGGATTTCAAGATTGCCGCATCCCAATTTTTATCCCATATCGTGGTACTAATCGTTCAGCAATTACTGGACGGGCGAACGCTGGAAGCAAAAACCGTCGAAGAAATAACCGATTTTTATGTACGGCTTTGGTCAACCTAATACAAAGCCGTTATTTTTCACCCATTTAATTCAACGAACGTTAGGTTAATAAAGCAGACGAAGGAGGGTTTGTGAATGAAGGAAATGATTCGTACCGACGGATTAACAAAAGAATATGACGGAAAAACCATTTTGAATGATGTGTCTTTAACGGTGAACAGAGGAGAAATTTATGGGTTTCTTGGTTTGAATGGCGCAGGCAAAACTACGATCATTCGCATTTTGCTTGGCATGATCAAGCCAACGTCAGGCGAGGTGTACCTCATGGGGAAGAAGTTAACCAAGGGAGGAGGTCTATGGAACCACGTAGGCTATCGTGGAAGTGCCCTATGCGTATCCAGGATTTACAGTGAGAGAAAATCTAAAGCTGTATGCAAAGTTACGCGGCATTCATGATCGCAAGGCGGTCGATTCCGTGATAGAGAAAGTCCATTTAGACGATTACGCCGAAACTAAAGCAAAAGATTTGTCATTAGGCAATGCACAGAAGCTTGGATTGGCTAAGGCGCTCATTCATCATCCGGAAATATTGATATTGGATGAGCCGACCAATGCTTTAGACCCCGCAGGGATCGTTGCCGTCCGGGAGTTGCTCAAATCGTTGTCTTCTGAGGGGGGTCACCATTTTTATCTCCAGTCACATCTTGGAGGAAATGTCCAGACTGGCATCACGGATTGGAATTATTCATAGAGGTACATTGCTTCAGGAAATTTCAGCACATGAATTTGAAAATTTGCGCCGAAAAAAATTGTATGTCGGTGTCCGCGGTACTGCCACATGGGCTGGGGAGCAATTGGCGAAAGCCGGCTATAAGGCGAGTATAACCGGGGATGGAATGCTCGAGGTGTTGGATGAACGAGCTGATCGGCATCCCGAGCGCGTTTCCAGGCTGTTGGCTGATGCAGGCATACCGCTTTATTTGCTAAGCGTCGTGGAGGAGGAACTGGAGTCTTATTTTTTGAACACCGTCCGTAGAAATTCGTCAAAGGAGTAGATGGGGCAGGATGAAAACACTATTATCCGTGATCGCGGTTGAAAATAAAAAGCTGGTCCGTTCGTATGTGCTGTGGGGAACGCTGGCCCTTTACCTCTTTGTGTGTGCTATTCGCGCCGGAGAAGGGGATTGGAACACTTATCTCGGAAATGTTGTGATTATGTTCTCCTCTGTGCTTGGGCTTGTCGGCTTCGCAGTTTTGACAAGTTGGGCATTCGGCCGCGAATACGCAGACCGCACGCTAAGGACCTGCTCGCGCTGCCTATGTCGCGAGGTAAAGTCGTTGCCGCGAAAGTAGCAGCCAGTTTTGTGTGGTGCCTCATCCTGACTGAAATTACCTTCCTTTTTTCCCTGTTCATTGGCCTTATGGCTGGGATTCCTAACTTCTCAAAAACAATGGTCCTGCATTATTTCATTCAGCTACTGATTGTTACTGCGATAAATTTACTGTTATGCGGACCCGTTGTGTTCTTGGCCAGTCTATCACGGGGGTATCTTGTGCCAATCACGTATGCATTCGCGACGTTGATGGTCGCCTTAATTGCTGGGCCAACCGAATTAAGTCGTTATTTGCCTTGGGGCATACCGGCTCTTCAGTTTGCGGGAAGCAGTAGCGCCGTATTTCCTCTCGCCTCTATCAGTTACTTCATTGTTGCTATAACGGGAGCTGCTGGGTTTGCTGCAACCTGGGCCTGGTGGCGTTGGGCGGATCACAAGTAATGTATGGAAAGGAGGGGGTGCTGAAAAAGTTGGATAGAAAGCGTCCGAACACCTGCCTGTGAAAAATCATTATTCAAGGAGGATGACCCATGCCGGAAAAATTATCAAACTGGTTCCATAGAACGGAGCCTTCCCAGTTCGAAGTTTACTCTGAGAAATACAAGGATTTCCTAATGATGAAACGCAGAGATGGTATTATTGAGGTAAGGCTGCATACGGCTGGAGGACCCTTCCAATTCAGCTGGGATGCGCACAGTGTTTGGTCTCAAGCTTGGATGGATATTGGACGCGATTATGCTAACGAAGTGTTGATTATAACAGGTACAGGGGAGAGATGGCAGACAGCTAATCCTGACGTCTGGAAAACGAAATTCAGAGATTGGACAGCAGATGACAAATTAAAGATGTACCATGAATCTATGAGGCTGCTCGAAAATTTGATTTTCTGTATCGATATTCCGACGATTGCCGCAATAAACGGTCCCGGCACTCATTGTGAGCTGGGAACACTATGTGATATTACTCTGTGCACGGAGGATACGGATTTCTTTGATCCGCATTTTCTGGGAGGCACGCCACCGGGAGATGGAATGGCACTAACTCTGCAAAAAACAATTGGCATCAAGCGCGCTGCATATTATGCGTACACCGGTCAGAAAATCGATGGCAAAACGGCCGTAGAGTTGGGAATCGCCAATGAAGTGCATTCTCGTGATCGCCTTCTCCCGCGCGCCTGGGAGCTGGCAGAAATGATGATGGAGCGTTCCCGCTCTACGAGACATTTAACTCATTCCATCCTGTCTCGCCCATGGAAACAAGCGCTTGTCAATGATCTGGGCTTTCACCTCGCTCATCAAATGTATGACATGGCTAACGATGAGGTTGGACCTCACTCCAGGCTAATGCAAGTTAAGGAGCGCTTTAAGGGCTAGGTCTGTTCGGTCAGTTCGATCAGCCTTCTGAAATTAGGATCAGAAATAGAACGCATTCCTGGCAAGGTCGGTTTAAAGAGTGAGATTTTCGTCGTTTGCAGGCAATGCCTGTGGGTAGCATATAGACCAAACGGGCAGTTAATTTCCTCGAATAGCGGAACCAGTTGCAACTAGAATACAGAGTGGATGAGAAGCTTTAACTGAACGGTTTTCCAGCACCTAACAGTTGCCATTGCCGTTAATCCGCGGATTTTCCGCTTCCTAGGAATCTAACGGTTGTATACGCGGCTATTCTAACGTTTTTAATATGCTGCAACTTATGCTGCACAAAATAACGTGGATTACAACCGTTAGATCATCGAAGTGCTCATTTTCGACGGATTAACGGCTGTGGCAACCTTTAGAAATTCTCGGCTCTAGCCGCAATCCGATTCTCCATATACGAGATCCAATTGCTGCAACAGCCTGTTGGCAGTTGGTTGAAAACAACAATTAAAGCCACCATTTATGTTGAGGTAACAAACAAATATTTACTGGGAAGTTTCGTAAAAACCAATTTTTCATTTGCGTCCTCATAACAAGATACTCAGATGCGGAATGGGATACCCCGATAAGTGAAAGGCTGGTTTCTTTGATGTAATCTCGCATCATATTATATTTATATCTTCCATATTCGTTATCGATATGGCAATGTATCTCGCCAGTAATATAGGCTTGAACGCCCATCGAATATGCGTTTTTCATTTCGTCAACCATGTCGCCACATCCAGCAACAACTGCGATTTTCCGAATCTCTTTATGCTCATGACCTTCAAAATCTACATAAGGTATCTCAAATATCTTTTGGAGCTTCTCAATTAACTGTTGGGTATCCGTCTGATTAATCTCACAGATTAGTCCGGCCATGCCATTTGCATAGGGTACAAAACGGTCAATGATTTTAGCATCAAGTTCTTCAGCAATCGCCATATTTGTTCCAATAGACTCGTTATAATCCATTGGAGCGTGGCACGTATATACGGACAGCCGTTTATTAATAATTCGTTGCAATAAATCTTCTCGAATCGGAACAAACCCTCTTCCCCAATTACCCCGGGGATCGCCACATTCCATGAATAGAGGATGATGCATGAATAATAAATCGCCCTCCTGAGATTCTTGAATGAATCGTTCTAGCATGAGGCCATTAAACCTTCTTGAGAAATCCTCTTCGAAGTACTTCTCCCATTGCAATTTGATCGGCTCATACACCATGGGTATAAACTTGCTGAAACCTGGGTCCTTTTCTAAATCCATTACTCTAAACAAGGAATCCAATTCTGATTTAATTTTGACTAAAGAGTTCATACTATCCCTCCTAGCAAAATAAAAAACACTCATCCCGTATGGGACGAGCGTTATACCCGTGGTTCCACCCAAATTAACGTTAACCAGGTTACTTTTGAAGATCAGTAACGGAATCACCCGATAAGAAATACTAGCGCATTCGCGTGTTCATTCTACAGCTAACAAGGTGGTAAAACGAATTATGAATCAGAAGGGACTTTCAGCGTTGTTCCCTCTCTCTGTACAGCTCATCAAAAAGTTCCATATCCTTGGTTATTGCTTTGCAGTATACAATAACTCGATTTATTTAAACTGTAAATAAATTCAATTATAAGGGGATTTAGTTAACAACTATAAGCAATTCATATTGGTAAATCAAACCATTCTACTGATACAATTATTAATACAAAGAAAATGTAAGAATATTGTAGAATATGGGAGAGGATGTTATGCTTCTATCCAATAATGTTACCTCACGTTGCTTAAATCTACCCAAGCTATTATGCCAAGATGTATAAAGACGTGAAATTAACGTAAATCAATGCATTTCATCGCTAAAAATTGCGTTCTCCATCCCTTGCAAGTCGGACAATGACTCTCCATCGATAGAACACTAAAATCGTATGGTTCGCCGTACATCTTCATCCCCTTATACATATTCGGCTCAATTTCTAATCCAGAGAGGAGCAACGCCATCTTGGATCAAAATATGAAACAAGCGATAGTCAGGGGAGAAACCTCGCTTGGCATCGAATTTGGATCTACACGAATCAAGGCTGTACTGATTGATTATAATTTTGAAACAATCGGTTCCAGCAGTTATGAGTGGGAAAACCAATTGATCGACGGTTATTGGACCTACGATCTCAATGAAGTGATTAACGGGTTGCAAGAAACCTATCGCCAATTAAAGCAAGAGGTTGAGAATAATTATGGTGTAACATTGCAAAAAATCGGATCAATCGGATGCTCTGCCATGATGCAGGGCTATATTGCTCTTGATCAAGCAGGGGAGCTGCTGGTTCCGTTCCGTACATGGCGCAATGCCACAACGGGTACTGCCGCATCGGAGCTAACCGAGAAATTCCAGTTTAAAATTCCAGAACGCTGGAGCATCGCACATTTGTATCAAGCGATTTTGAACGATGAAGAGCATGTCGCCAACATAGATTATATTACGACTTTGTCGGGTTACATTCATTGGGTGTTGACGGGCAGCAAGGCTCTTGGTTTGGGGGATGCCTCCGGTATGTTCCCAATCGATAAAGCTGCGCAGCAATATAATGAAGATATGTTGAAGAAGTTTGACGATTTAATTGCCGATAAGGGCTACCCTTGGAATCTTAAAGATATTTTGCCTAAAGTTTATACTGCAGGTGAACATACTGGATATCTCAATGATGCTGGTGCCCGACTATTAGACCCATCAGGCAACCTATTAGCAGGTATTCCGCTATGTCCTCCAGAGGGTGATGCCGGAACAGGCATGGTCGCTACAAATAGTGTCAGAAAGCGTACCGGCAACATTTCCGTAGGTACGTCGATTTTTGCCATGTTTGTACTGGAGAAAGATTTGTCCACGGTGTACCCTGAGATTGACATCGTGGCTACACCTGATGGCAGCCCTGTCGGCATGGTTCTTGCTAACAACTGCTCCAGCGATATTAATGCATGGCTCGGCTTGTTCCGTGAATTCTCTGAAGCAATGGGGCTGAAGCCCGATATGAACCAATTATTCAGCGTCCTGTTCAATAAAGCGCTGGAAGCAGACGCTGATGGCGGCGGCTTGCTGAGCTATGGCTACTATTCAAGCGAGAACATTACCGGGCTTGCAAAAGGTCGTCCGCTGTTCGTGCGTTCTCCAGAAAGCCGCTTCAATCTAGCTAACTTTATGAGAGTACATCTGTTTACCGCGTTTGCTGCACTAAGGCTGGGGATGGATATTTTGACACAGAAGGAGCATGTAACGATTGACCGTATTTTTGCGCATGGCGGATTGTTCAAAACACCACTAGTCGGCCAAAAAATATGTGCCGCAGCACTGAATGTTCCTGTTTCGGTTATGTCTACGGCTGGTGAGGGCGGCGCATGGGGCATGGCCGTTTTGGCATCTTATATGATTAATAAGGAGCAGCACGAGGGCTTGGTTGATTACCTTTCCACTAAAGTGTTCAAGGATGCAGAGGGACAAGAGGTTTATCCTGACAGCGCAGATGTGAATGGCTTTGCCTTGTTTATGGAGCGTTACACGGAAGGGCTGGCCATTGAACAGGCAGCGGTAGATCACTTTGTGGAAAATTGGAAGAAATGAGGCCGGTGGGGAGTCGCTTCGGGCTGCTTCCTTTTGCTGTACTTACGTGGCTCTAATGAGTAAGGGCTAGCTCTGTTCGGTCTGTTCGGTCGGCCTTCGGAAATAGAATTAGAAATAAGCCGGATTCCTGACAAAGGGGGCTGTAAGCAGCCTGCCTAACAGCAACCTGTTACAGTCCCCAAGCCCGCGTCCGACGTGGGCCCCTAGCTCTTACTCTTCCCCCGTCGCCACCGATTCAATCGCTCCAGCTTCTTACCCCCACGAACCCCTATTCTTGAATAGTTCCGAAGCAAAAAAGTGGGGGTTCCGATCAGCGCAAAGGCCAAGTGAGTCAAGATAGCACCCCAAGTGTTGGAGGGGCTGGTTGTGGACGGATGGCGGCTTGTTTGCGAGTTGTTGAATGGTTGTTTGCAGCTTACTGGCTGATGTTAGCAATACTAATAAACCTTCGGTTGTACAACACCAGAAAAGCGTTGTGCCAATGCTTCGGAAAACGGAAGAATCATGTTCTTATTCCAGTCAGACAGTCGATTATTATGAATTTCAACAAATAGCCTTTTCTTATTAGGCCAATAAGTTACTTCAAGTACACCGGAGGTTTTACCCTGTTTTAAGTGATAATGGATTGATCCTTTCATAGTGGAAAGCGTCGTCTTCAGTGTAATTTCGAGTTGAAATTCGGAAATTACCTCTTCGAGTTCTTGTACAATGAGATCTACATCAAGAAGCTTTACTTCTGAGAGTTTTGAGTTCATTACTTCATAAACGATCATTCAGTAACACCACCGTTACATTAAGTGCCAGTCTTCTTTCCATTGTTGTGGAATGTTGAGCCCCGGCTGTTTTAAAGCAACATACCATTGCCTTTGATGAATTGATTCATGCTGATAGGAACATTTGTTCTTTGGTTAAATCTACCATATGTTTACTTTTCGTGCAATAACATTCTTTATGATTCCCCTCCTTCCTTGTCCGCTAGGATTATCTCAATTGTATAATCACCATCTAGAGCATCAATCACATCAGATAGACTAGCTCGGCGCTGTTCTACGGACGTCCACTTTCCTTCGGCGTCCAGGTTGATCTTTCAAAAAGCGTTGATCGTGCTGGGGATATGTCCTGCTTTGGCATCAATGAGCTCGGTCTGCCCAAGATACCGGGGGGCTTCGCGAGAATCGACCAACAGTACATCAGGACTGCCAATCCACTGCGGACATCGTCCACATCGGCGATCCATACATCACGTACCGCAGGTTGGAAGGACGAAGGGATGATCACCCTTTGATCGGCGGCTACGGGATAGCCGTCTTGTTGCCATGTTGAGAATCCTTCATCCATCACATACACCTGCTCGTGGCCGAGTACAGCAATAACCCCAGGAATGCCGCAGCATTCCTGGGGTTATTTAATGAAGCGGTCATGATTCTACTTGAAGATACGCTGAGAGAATTGATAGAGCCCGCTGCTCCACACCTTACCTTCATGCCCGCCGACATCCAGATACCACATGTGGGGAATATTCATGGAGTTCAAGCTGTTATGAAAGTTTTGACTTACCGACAGCAGATTGTCCGACGCACCGCAAGACAGCCATAGCAGGTTTAGTTGACTGGCCGTCTGGGACGGGTTGGTGATAAGCTGCGACGCCGGCTTTGTATTAGGCGCGGATGAAAATGCGCCAATCCAGGAGAATTTGTCCAGATGCTTTAACCCGAAGTTCAGCGATTGCCCGCCGCCCATCGACAGACCAGCCAAAGCTCGATGCTGAGCATTGGCATATACCGGAAAATGAGTGTCAATGTAAGGGACGAGGTCATTGATCAGGTCAAACTCGAAGGTTTCGAAGGCAGCTACCTTGTCCGGTGCAAAAATATCGCCGATTGGACGATCATCCTGCATGGCGCGGCCGTTCGGGAAAACAACAATCATCGGCTCCAGCTTGTTATCGGCGTACAGGTTGTCCAAAATATTTCTAGGGTTCATCTGATTGAGCCATTCATATTGATCCCCGCCAATGCCGTGCAGCAAGTAGAGGACATTATAGGTTTTCGACGTTGTATAGCCCGGAGGAGTATAAACCATTGCATTCCGTGTTTTGCCTACTGTTGTAGAATAATAGGAAATTTGCTGCACATTTCCGCGAGGAATATTATGACGGTAAGCGTCGTATCCCTGGGGTGCCGGGATTACGGTTCCACCGGAAAATGCGGCGGCGGCACCGCTTATATTTTGCGTTGGAGATGCGGCATAGGACATCGATGGGACGAGCAGCGTAATGAGCACAACGAGAGTAAAAAGTTTTTTCATTTCACTTGTCCTCCTTGTTTTTGATGTTTTGGCCTTGCACTTTGGAGTGAGTTATAAATGCGTGGCGGCTCCCCCTTTCGAGACCTGCGGCAATGCGCAGGAAGCAAGTCTCGCATAGTTATAATGTAAGCGCTTTAAAATAATATTACTATATTTAGTAAATAATGTAAATATTTATAATTCCTTCTCTCTATCAGGACCAAACGAGAATACCCGGTGAATCCCCACTTTTTCGAGAGCAGGTGGCTTGAGCTTGTACGCAACTCGGGGCCGCCCAAGATACGGTTCCACGATCTGCGCCACACGCATGCGAGCTTGTTGCTCAAGTTAAACGTGCATCCAAAGATCGCGGCGGAGGTAGCACCCGGAAGGTGGATGGCTGGGTTGTGGAGGGATATGGGCTTGTTTGCAAGTTGTTGAATGGTTGTTAGTAGGCTGTTTACAACCCGATCCACATTTTTTTAGTGTACCCGACATGGGCAACTAAATCTTGGTGGTGAAAATCGACTTGCATTATCCACTTTCATTTTTAATTAATAAAATATCGATTAAATTAAAAATGATGTCACAAAATCAGCTCTTTGAACTGTTATAAGGGTACAGTCGACTGATAAATAATAGGAGGTGAGCTTCTGGAGGAAATAGACATTGGAAAAAGGTTTGTTAATGGCGGAGAAGATGAACTGGAAGAGATAATCAATCTCTATGGTGAAAAACTCCTTCGCTATGCAACGGCGATTCTATGTGATTATCATGAAGCAGAAAATATTGTACAAGAAGTCTTTCTTTCAGCCTATCAAAATCGGAATATATTTGATGGCAATAACCTATCCGCATGGTTGTACAAAATTACTTATAATCGCTGTTTAAATCAACTAAAAAAGCGTAAGATCCTATATTTTTATGATATTCGTAGTGAAGTCGTTTTACTAGAGAAAGATAAAGGTTTGAGTGATGAGATGCTCGGTGCGTTACAGAAGCTTAAACCTATGGAACGTGCCTTGTTATATGGGCGGATTATGGATGAACAGAGTTACGAGGAACTATCTCAGCTTACAGGAAGTTCTCCGGCTGCATTACGCAAACAATATCAACGAGCCAAAGATAAAATAGTTAAATATCTTAATATTGAATATGGTAGAAAGGAGTCTTACTATGGGAAAATTTAATATGGACGAAAAACATATACATGAAATGTTCTCCCAAATTAAGGTTGATTCAAGTAAACTTGCAGATCAGGTTAAAAGCCGATTGTATGAAGGTAGTGCTGAGCCTGCTAGACACCGCAGACGGTGGACAAGGTCAACAATTGCAGCTATTGCTATATCGTTCGCATTGGTTACTAGTGCAACTGCTGCATCTTTAGGGAATTTTGATTGGTTCATAGAGAAGTTTAATCCCGATTTTGGTAAGATTGTTGAACCGGTAGGAGTCTATAGTGAGGACGAAGGAATTCGCATGGAGGTTATCGGTGCACAGAAATATGAGAATAGGGCGATTATTTACCTATCTCTTCAGGATAGAACAGGTCAAAACCGATTGACGGAACAAACTGATTTTAGAGACGGATTCAATGTAAGAATGCATTCACCAACAAAAAAGGGAGCCAAAAGCGGAGACGAAGTTTTATCAGCCAGCATGTCATGGAAACAAAAAGTAATTTATTTTAATAAAGATACGAATACCATTTATTATGAGTTTAATATAACGGCTGATCCAGACACACCATTAACGGATCCGTTGGAGCTTGGCAGTTTCCTTATTTATTTTAGCGAAAAAGCCTATATAGACGAACCCATTTCCGTATCCCTTACAGGAATTGAAGATGTAGAAACGATTCCTATTGAAAAAGCTCGGATTTGGGGGGGCAGTAATGTACCAAGTGACCTCAGTTCATTAACAGAGGCACTTATGCCAGGGGATTATGCTTCCATGCCCCATGGCGAAAAAGATCAATGGGTTTCAAGTATCGGTATTATAGATGGGAAATTGCATGTGCAGATAGGAAAAAATTTTAATAAAGAGTTTGGTCCTAATGATCCCATGCTTTCTCTAAGGAGTCCAGACGGTAATTTAATCTCCTATGATTATAGTTTGGTATTTCTCAGTGATAAGAAAAATAACCTTCTTGATCTTGAAAATAACGGTTATGATGAGGCTAAATATAAATATGAAGAATTTGTATTTCCTGTAATCGGCGAAAACCTTAGTAAATACACTCTTTATTATACGGGTTCCGTTTATTCTGGGGTTGAAGGCAACTGGAACGTGGCGGCAAATTCAAGTGATACGACTGCCAATTCACGTACTTGGAAAAATGATATTTCAGTTGAAGGTCATCTTTTTGAATATATAACCCTCAGTCCTTTAGGATTACAAGTAATCGGTACCTATAAAGGTGAGAATTGTATGGTCAGTGATATGCTGCTTGAAATTGAAACAGTAGACGGTAATATCCCATTGGAAGGTGGTGGAGGGAGCCAAAACTCTGATAAACATACCTTCAATTCAAGTTGGGATACGAAAGCACCTTTAGATATGACCAAAGTTAAAGCAATAATTATTAATGGCACTCGAATACCGGTTAAATAACAAAATAATTAAAATAAAATTTTCAACACATTAGTTTAACAAAAGCTCCATTTTGTTAAACAGGAAACCCTTGATCTTGAATGGATCAAGGGTTTTTAATATTGTAATTTCCTTAACGTTGTAAATCCGCATTTTCCTGACGCTACCCCTTAATGGACAAGAAGTCAATCGTCTCCATAATTTAGGACGTTTGTAATGAAGAAGAGTTGCGCTATTCTGCCAGTTAGCTTAACGGCCTTTCCCCAAACCCGCGTCCGGCGCGGTTTCTCGGTTCTTACTTGTCCCCCACAGCCACCGGGTTCTCGCTATACGAAATCCAATCGCTCCAGCTTCCCGCATATAACCGAACATTGGAATACCCAAGCGAGTGAAGCGCCACGATATTCGGGCAAGCGCTAACGCCCGAGCCGCAGTAGACGATAACCTCGCGCCCGGCATCTAGAGCATCGATCACTTCTGATAAACTGGTGCGGCGTTGTTCCTCGGACGTCCATTTCCCTTCGGCGTTCAGATTGTTCTTCCAGAACGCGTTGATCGCGCTAGGGATATGTCCTGCTTTGGCATCGATGGGCTCGGTCTGCCCAAGATACCGGGGGGCTTCGCGAGAATCGACCAATAGCACACCAGGACTGCCGATCGCACTGCGGACATCCTCCACATCGGCGATCAATTCACCACGTACCACAGGTTGAAAGGACGAAGGAATGACCACGTGCTGATCGGTAGTGACCGGGTAGCCGTTTTGTTGCCATGCCGAGAATCCCTCATCCATGACATACACCTGGTCATGGCCGAGCCAGCGCAGCAGCAGCCAGAGTCTGGAGGCGTTCAGTCCTCCCTGGTCATCGTAAGCAACGACGACACTGTCGTTGTTGATGCCGGCCTGGCTGAGGCGCTCAGCTAATGTGTCCGGGTCGGGCAGCGGATGCCGGCCGCCATGCTCACTGACGGGTGCGGAGAGATCGCTCTCCAAGTCGAGGTAGATGGCCCCGGGAATATGGGACTCGGCGTAAGCAGTCTTGCCGGCCTCCGGAGCTCCGAGTTGGAACCGGCAATCGACGATGACCATATTAGGTTCGTACATGCGGGCGAGGAGCCACTTTTTGGACACGAGTGGGTTTGACATAGTAATGCTCTCCCTTCAAACGAATTATTTTTTCAACTCAAAAAATTGGCAGTTATCGCGTTTATGGTAGGCAAGATCACTAACGCTGGATTGCGTAATGACGGTATCATCTGTAAGGCGGATAATGATTGATCCCGATTCAATAAGATGGTTGTCGCGGAAGACGCGGATACGAAGGCCTTGCTCCATGGCCATTTGTAAATCATGCTCCGTAATGAGACGTCTAATCGTTGGCATTCGGATTCGAACCTCCTTCAAGCAGAACGGTTCTGCTTATTTACTTGTACCTATTTCTTTTGACTTCTCTATTGTAGAGACAAGAGCCCAGCCGTGACAAGCGACTACACCATATATTATAGAAAAGAGTTCTAGGGCAACGAGCAATGGGGCAATGCCCATCGTTTCTATAAGGAGGAAGGGGTATGGGAAGGGCGAGATGGCGGGGAAGAAGTGGAGGCTGCGAGTGTGGTTGCGGGTGCGTGGGTTCCAACAATTCAAAGATCAATGCGAATGTACTGCAGAAAACGGCAGTAAGCATGCTGCCATTCTATAGAGCCGTCGCGACAAGCAAAAGTTTTGCGACCATGTGGAGCAGGGCGGTCGTCACGGCAAATTTAGATATGATGAAAAAGCTGCTCGACTCGGTAGCTCCGCAAGCGGCTAGGCAGGGGCTGGGCACAAATGGGATCGGGTATTTTGTAGATTTTGTCTTCGCCAAGCTGGTGTACACGAATGGCACGACAATTCCTCCGGGGACCGTGCAATTCGTGTTTGAACCGAAGGTTCATCAGGCAATAGCCCGGGCAATGCTTCCGTTGTACATCAGACTTGCCTTCGACAGAGCCTTCGCTTGCAAGCTCGCTATTGCGATTCGGCGCGGCAATAAGCGGCTCGTGAACCTGCTTGTGCGCAGCAGGGTGCATACGGCGGCTTTGAAGGCGGTGCACATCGAGGATGAGGGCATCGCATTATCGTTCAAATATCCGTTCAGTAAATTTAAATACCGGAATTTACTGTTTCGTGACAGTTTTTTTAAGCGGAGAAGGCGGAGACGGAGGCTGAGAAGGGAATTGGCCGAAGAATGAGAACGTAGGTCTCGAGTAGAGCTTGATCACAAAAAAGAGCGCATGCTTCTGCATGCGCCTTATTTGTTAAAAGGATTATAACGGAGGATTGCGGTGACATTTCCGGCATACCGGATAATACGATTCGTTGCCGCCGATCTTGATCTGTTCTCCCGTATAGACGGGTTTCCCGTTCTCGACGCGCAGGTTCATCGTCGCCTTACGCTCGCAGAACCAGCAGATCGTCTTCATTTCTTCGATTTTATCCGCATAAATAAGCATGAGTCTGCTGCCCTCGAACAGCTGATTCTGAAAATCGTTCTTGAGGCCGAAGCCCATCACCGGGACATCCAGCTCATCGACGATACGGACAAGCTGTTCGATGTTGTCCTTGTTCAGAAATTGGCACTCGTCTACAAGTACGCAGTAGGGCCGCGGTTCCTGGCGGCTGACCATGCCGAAGATATCGGTATCGTCCCGGATTGGGATCGCTGGCCTGCGCAGGCCAATGCGTGAGGAAATATAGCCTGTTTTGTCCCGGTCATCGATCGCCGAAGTGAAGATCATCACCGGTTTATTCTGTTCCTCGTAATTATGCGCCACCTTCAGAATCTCAATCGATTTGCCGCTGTTCATCGCCCCGTATTTAAAAAATAGCTGAGCCATTGCTGCGCCCCTTTTCTAGTTGTTCATCTAGCTATTATATAGCGGGCACGCCCCAGCGCACAATGAGTCCGGCATGCGTAAGGCCGCTGCCGAAGCCGTAAAGGAGCAGCCGGTCGCCGGTCTTTAGCTGGCCGGCATCGATTCCCGCCTGCAGGGCGAGCGGGATGGAGGCCGAAGAGGTGTTGCCCATAAGCTGCACGCTTTGCAGTGTTCTGCCCAGAGGGATATTTGCTTTCTCGCAAATCGATTCGATCATGCGCAAATTGGCGCTATGCGGGATGAACCAATCGATTTCCTCCCGACTTAGGTCAGCCTGCTCCAGCAGTTCCTCAATGCCGGCAGTTACGGTGCGTACGGCCCATTTGAACACTTCTTGCCCGTTTTGGACTATCCTTCCGCGGCCTTCCAAAGGCTGGCCGTTCATCGTCTCAGAAAGTCCGGAACGATATACGCTGATTCCTCCGTCTCCCTGTGTGCCCATAACGACAGCCTCAAAACCGCCAGGTTCCGTATCGTCGTGCTCGACGAGAACTGCCCCTGCGCCGTCTCCGAATAGAATGCACGTGCTGCGGTCGCTGTAATCGGTAATTTTGCTCATCGTCTCGCCTGCAACGACTAGCACCTTCCTGTGCAGTCCTGAGGTGATCAGCCCGTTGGCTAAATGCAGGGCATAAGAGAAGCCCGCGCACGTTGCATTCAAATCGATCGCGCCGGTGCTGGCCATTCCGAAGTGCTCCTGAATTCGGCACGCTACGCTGGGGAATGAGTAATCGGGCGTCGTCGTGGCCACGAGAATCAGGTCGACATCATCCAACGTTTTGTTGTAGGTATCGCGCAGCTTCTCTACGGCCTTGATACACAGGTGCGAGGTGAATTCGTGGTCAGCGGTAATATGACGTTTCTGAATTCCTGTTCGCTGGACGATCCACTCGTCGCTGGTCTCGACCATTTTTTCGAAATCTTCATTCGTTAAAATTTTCTCCGGAACATAGGTGCCGATGGCGGTAATCCTCGATTTGGATACAAGCGTCAAAGCAATCACTCCTTCATTTACGAAATAGGTTTGTAAAAAGAACAGGCTATTATACCTTTTAAAAAAATCAGAATTTGCAATGATGTGGTCAGGTATTATTATCAGGTATTAGTACCTGGTTATAATATATATGACTTTAACTTCGTTGTACAGTCTGTTTGTCAAATAATTCATATTCATCTTTACGAAGGGGAGGGAGTTCGGATCCTAAGCTTAATGAATAGTTACACGCTCCTGCGGATGTTATAATGAACTTTGAAAGGAGTGCATCAGTGAACTCATGAAAACATTAGTATTAGCGGAGAAGCCGTCCGTAGCGCGGGAAATCGCGCGTGTGATGGGCTGCCGCGATAAGCATAAGAGCTATTTGGAAGGGCCGAAATACGTTGTGACCTGGGCGCTGGGCCATTTGGTTGGACTCGCCGAGCCGGAGGACTATGATGCAAAGTACCGTACCTGGGCTTTGGAGGATCTGCCGATTTTGCCGGACAAAATGAAGCTGAAGGTGCTGCGGGAGAGCAGCCACCAGTTCAAAGCCGTACAGCAGTTAATGAGAAGACAGGATATCCAATCGTTGATCATTGCGACGGATGCTGCGCGCGAAGGAGAACTGCTCGCTAGATGGATTATGGACATGGCGAAATGGAACAAGCCGTTTCAGCGGCTGTGGATCTCTTCGCAGACGGATAAGGCAATCAAGGAGGGCTTTGCGTCGCTGAAGCCGGGGAATCAATACGACCGGCTGTACCAGTCGGCAAGATGCCGGGCGGAAGCGGACTGGATGATCGGGTTGAACGTAACCCGGGCGCTTACGACCAAATTCGGGTCACCGCTATCCGCGGGACGGGTGCAGACGCCGACGCTGGGCATGATCATGCAGCGGGAGAGGGAGATCCTCTCCTTCCGCTCGGAGGAATACAGCACGCTGCGCGCCGACTTGGGTTCGTTCGAGGCGGTATGGCGGGGGGCGAATAATGATTCGCGGATTTTTGATCCAGAGAAGGTGAAGCAGCTTCAAGGGAAGCTGGATGGCCGCAGCGGTAAAATTGTAAAGCTGAAAAAGAGTGAAAAGAATGTCCCGCATCCGCTGGCTTATGATTTGACGGAGCTGCAGCGGGATGCGAACCGCCTGCTCGGCTTTTCCGCCAAGCAGACGTCCAATGTACTGCAGCGGCTGTACGAGCAGCATAAGCTCGTAACTTATCCGCGGACGGATTCGCGCTATTTGACGTCCGACATGAAGGACACACTGAAGGAGAGACTGACGAGCGTGGCCGTCGGCCCGTATGCTCCGCTGGCTAGAGCGCTGCTGCGCAAGCCGCTCCCTCTGAGCAAACGGATTATCGACGACAGCAAGGTCACCGATCATCACGCGATTATTCCGACCGAGCAGACGGTGCTGCTGAATACGCTAAGCACGGAGGAACGCAAATTGTACGATCTGATCGTCCGGCGGTTTATAAGCCTGTTCTATCCGGCAGCCCGCTTCGATCAGGTCGCCGTCACTTTGGAGGTGGCCGGGGAGACCCTGCATGCCAAAGGGACGACGATGAAGGATAGCGGCTGGCGGGCCGTCTATGACGGTCAAGCGGTCGACGAAGACGAGGAGGACGAGGATTCGCTGGAAGGCAGCGGTGCGATGCTCCCAGAGCTGAGGGAAGGCGAGAGCGTAACCGTGAAGCGCTGCCGCATTCAGAGCGGCCGTACGCTGCCGCCGAAGCGGTACAGCGAAGCGGCTTTGCTGACGCAGATGGAGAAGCATGGTCTAGGGACGCCGGCCACCCGCGCGGACATTATCGAGAAGCTGGTCAGCTCGGACACGATTGAGCGGCAGGGCAATCTGCTGCATCCGACCGGTAAAGGCAAGCAGTTGATCGAACTGGCTCCAGGCGACCTGCGTTCGCCGGATTTGACGGCGAAATGGGAGGCCGAGCTGGAGCGCATTGCCCGCGGGCAGGGCAAGCCGGGGCCATTCCTGGAGGGAATCCGGGAGATGGCTCAGGGGCTCGTGTCCGGCGTGAAGAACAGCGAGGCGACCTACAAGCCGCATAACGTCTCCAACAGCCATTGCCCGGATTGCGGAACCCGCCTTCTGGAGAAGAAGACGGGACGGGGGCTGATGCTCGTCTGCCCAAGCGAGGATTGCGGGTACCGCCGTTCTGGCGAGAAGCGCCTGTCCAACCGCCGTTGTCCTCAGTGCCATAAGAAAATGGAAATGAAGGAGGGCAAAGCGGGGCGCTATGTTCAATGTCTGCCTTGCGGCATTACGGAAACGCTCGGCAATAATGATCCCAAGCGCATGAACAAGCGGGAGGAGAAGCGGCTCGTAAGCCAGTACACGAAGAAGCAGGAATCCATCGGCTCTAACCTTGGAGAACTGCTCAAGGCGGCCATGGAGAACAAGAACAAGTAAGTGTCCGCATAAAACGGCGGCATGCTCGGAAACCTAAGAATGGGAGGTGATGAGCATGCCCCATCACAAATCAACGAAAATTAAAGATCAGCAGAATAAATCCAGCATAATGGAAGAAGCGATAGAGCCTAAGCTGAAGAAGCAGGCCAAGAGGCCGCCCAGCTTAAACGAGGTCCCGAAGATGTGAAGCGGATGTGGAGCGGGTTGTTTTCTTGCAAACATGCAGCAGTCTTTCCATCAAAACAGTTTCGCAGCTTTTCTATACGAGCAGTCACATAAGCTTAAGCAGGGCTCCCCTAGAGGGAGCCTTTTGTATTTATTCGGTTAGCGTTATAATAGAGGTAAGGGAAACAAGTTGCCAAAGTCGGACGAAGATGGGGGCGGTGAGCATGAGATCCGGGCTGCTGCTCTGGTTTCTTATCATTAATGTAGTTTCGTACCTGGTGATGGCCGACGATAAGCGCCGTGCCCGTCAGAGGCGCGATCGGATTCCTGAGCGGACATTGTTTCTCTTGGCAGCCATCGGGGGTTCGCTCGGTGTGCTGACGGCCATGAACGTGAAGCGGCACAAAACGAAGCATGCCAGCTTCCGGGTCGGCATTCCGCTGTTGCTGTTGCTGAATGCGGTGCTGCTGGGTTATTTTTTATTCTAAGGGTTATTTAATTTAAGTAGGGTTTATTGCACGATCTCGCTTCACTTGTAATTATTAACTAGACAAGGAGAGGTGCTGACTTATGTTATTTAACAAAATCGTTGCAGCTTATGATGGTTCAAAGGCGGCTACCAAGGCGCTGGATAAAGCGATTGAACTGGTGAAATTATCGCCGGAGGCTACCCTCGAAGTAGTGCATGTCTTTGACTTTCCGCGTTTCTACGTGGCGGAGGGATATGCCCCCGTACCGGCTTCCGTGAACCAGGATTTCTATGAACTGGCGGAGAAGACAGCGGAGGAAGCAAGGAACCGCTTGCAGGCCGCAGGCGTGAAAGGCAAGGTCGAACTGATTCAGGGAGCGCCTGCGGAAGTTATTCTGGATTATGCGAAGAAGCACAATAACGACGTCATCATCATCGGCAGCCGCGGCCTCGGAGGAATCCGCGAATTCGTGCTCGGCAGCGTCAGTCATAACGTTGTTCAGCATGCCCGGGTGCCTGTGCTGGTTATTAAATAAGCATGTTATGGAAGAGTGTCCTTAGTGGTAGGGGCACTCTTTTTTGTTAGCTGGCGTTTGGAGGAGGCAACAGGGCGTTATGCGGGTGTGGGGCGATCGAATAGCTGTGGGGCGGACGAACGGAGATTGCAGCGCAATATCGCGTTTTGGGAGTCTGTCGTACGGCACCGAAGCTCCCGGCGCGCGGTGGCCGGCGCGGGGTCCTGGGAATGAGGATTTTGTTAAATAGGAGGCGCATGCTGGGGCTGGGGGTGGTGTGCTGTGCTGTGTGCTGATCGCAGTCAAGACTCCGGTTTTAGAGCCATGTGTACTATGAAGCTTGTTAGTTGCTGGTTTCGCGTCCAGCGGACACTAACGTTTGACAGTTGTCTTGCTGCTTGGGCTTGGTGCTCGATTCTCGATGATGGCTCGATGCTCGATTGCTTGTTGCTTGGTACTTGCTGCTTGTTGCTTGGTACTTGCTGCTTGGTACTTGCTGCTTGCTACTTGCTACTTGCTGCTTGCTGCTTGCTGCTTGCTACTTGCTGCTTGTTGCTTGCTACTTGGTCCTTGTTACTTGTTACTTGGTCCTTGTTACTTGTTACTTGGTGCACGATGCTCGGTTCTCTATGCCCGGTGCCCAACTGCTCGGTGCTAATGGATACAGGAGGCGTTATTTGGCAAAAATGCAGGGATTTGTGAAGCTAACGGTTACAGGAGACGCTATGTGTTAAAAAGTTCAATTTATCGTGTGGATTTTCGGTTAATAAGGCCGTCTGTATCCGTTAGCGTATTTAACTTTGCTAAAAAGGCCAAATAGCGTTTCTCCCATCCGTTAGCGATAACCAATACACCAGTGCACCAATGGAGCTTAATACGCAAATCCCGTCACGTGACTATCCGAGGGAATAAGGGACAAGCCCATCCAACAATTCGCCAATCCAGCTTGATGGACAACGCCAAAAAACGAACATTCCCTTTTGCAGTATTATTAATGTTCGTGTTTGAGTTGACATGAGCTATCCGGGATTGTTACACTGATAGAGGACGGCAGAGAAGCCGTCAAATGATTGATTGAACTCGTATAAATCCGGGGATATGGCCCGGAAGTCTCTACCTGAAAACCGTAAATTTTCGGACTACGAGCGAATACACCAGAAGGAAGCCGTTGATGAAAGAGGAGGCTCTTTCTTCGTTTGATTGCAGAATCGACTCCTAGAAGAACTACGGTCGTACGGGAATCACATTCATTCTGCAATTAGGCAAACCTGTAGTAGGGTGTATTCATTCGTGGTCCGGGAATCTGTAAATACTTGTTATTTCCAGAATGCTCCGGACTTTTTTAATGGGCTTAGCAGCTATAGCCGGAGCAAGCGGGAATAAACGCATAGAAAATGACCAGTTAGAAATAATCAAATACTTTGATAGAAGGAGTGGGCGAGGCATGTCAGCACAGGCACAGGCACAGGTGGCAGTAATCATGGGCAGCACATCGGATTGGGAGACGATGTCCCATGCTTGCGCCGTTTTGGAGGAGCTTCAAATACCTTACGAGAAGCAGGTGGTATCCGCACACCGTACGCCGGACTTGATGTTCGAATTCGCGGAGCAGGCGGCAGGCCGCGGATTGAAGGTCATTATCGCCGGTGCCGGAGGAGCTGCGCATTTGCCGGGGATGGTCGCGTCGAAGACGGTGCTCCCCGTAATTGGCGTGCCAGTGAAGTCGGCCGCTTTGAACGGACTCGACTCCTTGCTCTCCATCGTGCAAATGCCGGGCGGAATTCCGGTAGCAACGGTGGCTATCGGCAAGGCTGGCGCGATTAACGCCGGATTGCTGGCGGCGCAAATGATCGGAGCATTCGATTCGGAAGTGGCGTCCCGGGTACAGGAGCGCCGCGATCGGATTCGCGAAGAAGTGCTGGCCAGTTCGGCTGACCTGGAGGAGATTAAGTAATGAATCAGACCTCTCACACAGGAAATGGCGCTCTGGATAAAGGCGAGATTCATGGATCTGAGCAGAGCAAGCGCTTGGAAAAAGTAATTCCGCCAGGATCGACGATCGGCGTGCTTGGCGGCGGACAGTTGGGGCGCATGATGACGCTGGCAGGGACGAACCTCGGTTACCGGTTCGTCACGCTCGATCCAACGCCGTCATCGCCTTGCGGACAAGTAGCCGAGCAGATCGTCGCCGGCTACGACGATCAGGAGGCGGCGAAGAAGCTGGCCGAGCGGTCGGACGTCATCACGTACGAATTCGAGAACGTGGACGCTGGCGTGGCAGCGCTGCTTGAGGAGCTGTCGCACGTGCCGCAGGGCAGCCGGCTGCTCTATACGACGCAGCACCGCCTGCGCGAGAAGCGGGCCGTTGAAGCGGCGGGCGCTGCGGTGGCTCCCTACGCGGAGATCGGCAGCGAGCAGGAGCTGCGCGAGGCCGTAGCGCGGCTGGGCATCCCTAGCGTACTGAAAACGGCAACCGGCGGCTACGACGGCAAAGGCCAGTGGGTGATCCGCTCAGAAGCGGAGATCGGGCCTGCCTATGCTGAGCTGAGCAAAGCGGGCACCGAGCTCGTGCTGGAGCAATTCATCCCCTTCGTGAAGGAATTGTCCGTCATTGCAGCCCGCAGCCCGCGCGGCGAAATCCGAACATTCCCGGTGGCGGAGAATATTCACGTCGATAATATTCTGCATGCCTCCATCGTGCCGGCGAGAATCGATCAGGAAGTGCAGCGCGAAGCGGAACGGCTCGCGTCACGGATTGCGGAGTCGATGGAAGCCGTCGGCCTCCTCGCCGTCGAAATGTTCCTGACCGGGGACGGACGGATCTACGTGAACGAGCTGGCGCCGCGCCCGCATAATTCGGGGCATTATACGATGGAGGCCTGCACAACGTCGCAATTCGAGCAGCATGTCCGGGCGGTCTGCAATTTGCCGCTCGGCGAGGCGAAGCTGCTCACCCCAGTCGTTATGGTGAATGTACTTGGCGAGCATGTCGAAGCCGTAACGGAAGCCGTCGCAACGGGACGCTGGGGCGAAGTTGAAGCAGGCAGCACCGCATTGGCGAACGTTGTGCCGAAGGTGCATTTGTACGGCAAGGCCGGATCGGCCGCCAAACGCAAAATGGGACATGTCAACGTGCTGTGCAGCGATGTTCAGGACGCGGTTGATTTTATACAGCAAACTACAATTTGGAGGAATCAACTCATATGATCGAACGTTACAGCAGACCCGAAATGAGAGCGATCTGGACCGAGGAGAACAAGTTCAAAGCGTGGCTGGAAGTGGAAATCTGCGCGTGCGAGGCTTGGGCTGAACTCGGAGTTATTCCGAAAGAGGACGCAGCACTGCTGCGTCAGAATGCCTCCTTCGATATGGATCGTATTTACGAAATCGAGCAGGAGACCCGCCATGATGTGATCGCCTTTACTCGAGCCGTATCGGAAAGCCTGGGAGCGGAGCGCAAATGGGTACATTACGGCCTCACTTCGACGGACGTCGTCGATACCGCTCTAGGTTATCTGCTGAAACAAGCGAATGAGATACTCGAACAAGATATTATGAACTTCATTGAAATCCTCCGAGAAAAAGCCATTGCCTATAAAGATACGCCGATGATGGGCCGTACCCATGGCGTACATGCGGAGCCGACGACGTTCGGCCTGAAGATGGCCTTGTGGCATGAGGAAATGAAGCGGAACCTGGAGCGGTTCCGCAGAGCCGCGGACGGCGTTCAGTTCGGCAAAATCTCCGGCGCCGTTGGTACCTACGCGAACATCGATCCGTTCGTCGAGGAATACGTCTGCAAGAAGCTGGGCACGAAGCCGGCGCCGATTTCGACGCAGACGCTGCAGCGCGACCGCCATGCCGAATACATGGCGACGCTGGCGCTGATCGCGACATCGCTTGATAAATTCGCGACCGAAGTCCGCGCTCTGCAGAAGAGCGAGTTCCGGGAGGTCGAGGAAGCCTTCGCCAAAGGCCAAAAGGGCTCCTCAGCGATGCCGCACAAGCGCAACCCGATCGGCAGCGAGAACATTTCCGGCTTGTCCCGCGTAATCCGCGGCCATATGGTGTCCGCTTACGAGAACGTGACGCTGTGGCATGAGCGCGACATCTCGCATTCCTCGGTCGAACGCGTCATTCTGCCGGATGCGACGATGCTGCTCAATTACATGCTGAACCGCTTCGGCAATATCGTGAAGAACCTGACGGTCTTCCCGGAGAACATGAAGCGCAACATGAGCCGCACGTTCGGCGTTCCGTTCTCTGGACGCGTCATGACGAAGCTGATCGACAAAGGCTTCAGCCGCGAGCAGGCTTACGATACAGTTCAGCCCTGGGCGATGCAGGCCTGGGAGACGCAGCGCCAGTTCCGCGAGCTGATCGAGGAGACGCCGGAAATTACGGCCGTCCTAAGCAAAGAAGATATTGAGGATGCTTTTGATCCGTCCTGGCATTTGAAGCATGTAGACACGATTTTCCGCAAGCTCGGATTGTCTGAATAACTACGAAGCGGAAGGGGGCTGGAACAATGGCATCACAAGCAATTTCAACCGCAGTGGAGCTGGTGAATGCGCCGCTGCTGTATAAAGGAAAAGTCCGCGAGCTGTACGATTTGGGAGAGCACTTCCTGATCGTGGTGACGGATCGCATTTCCGCTTTCGATTACGTGCTCGAGCCGGCCGTGCCGGACAAGGGCAATGTGCTCAACCGCTTAAGCGCCCATTGGTTCTCGCTAACCGGCGGACTGATTGGCAATCACGTCATCCATACCGATATAGACCGTCTTGGCGATGCGGTGAAGCCGGAGCACAAGCACCTGCTGAAGGACCGGATTATGGTGGCCCGGAGAGCGGAGCGGATTCCTATTGAATGCGTTGTGCGCGGTTACGTAACGGGCAGCGGCTGGAGGCAGTATGAAGCAACTGGCGAGATCAACGGCACGAAGCTGCCGGAAGGTCTGCGGAAGAACGCCAAGCTGCCAGAGCCGATTTTTACGCCTGCGGCGAAGAACGATGTCGGCCATGACGAGGATATTTCCTTTGAACGATTGGTGGAGCTAGTCGGAGCGGACTTGGCGGAGCGGCTGCGCAGCCGGAGTCTCGAATTGTACGAGTTCGCGCGCCGGTATTGCGATGAGCGGGGAATCATCCTCGCGGACTGCAAGCTGGAATTCGGCACCGTGGACGGCAAGCTGATCCTGATCGACGAAATTTTCACCCCGGACGCCGCACGCTTCTGGGCCAAGGAAAATTACGCGCTCGACACAGATATCGACAGCATGGATAAAGAGCCTGTACGAACTTATTTGGCTGGCTCCGGCTGGGACAAGAACA
The DNA here is from genome assembly GCF_037969765.1 of Paenibacillus sp. FSL W8-0186. Lineage (NCBI taxonomy): Bacteria > Bacillati > Bacillota > Bacilli > Caryophanales > Paenibacillaceae > Paenibacillus > Paenibacillus sp. FSL W8-0186. Next base: position 1,122,654 of record NZ_CP150207.1, read on the forward strand.
GCAAGCCGGCGCCACTGCCCCCTTCGGTCGTTGAAGAGACGGCCCGGCGTTACCTTGACATTTATGCCCGCCTGGCGGGCGAGCGGTTATTTTGAAGTATTTTTAACGGGAGTAAAGCAGCAATGCTTTCACTATATATAGCAACACTAGCAACACTAGCAATATTAGCAAAACCAGCAACACTAGTAATACCAGCAGCACCATAACTATGATCATTCATTATTATTTTTTAGGAGGAACACGAGGAATATGATTAAAGCGTCCGTTTATGTCACCATCAAGCAAAGCGTACTTGATCCGCAAGGGGTTGCCGTTCAAGGTGCACTGCATTCCATGGGATTTGCAGAGGTTGAAAGTGTCCGCATCGGTAAATATCTGGAGCTGCAGCTCGATACAAATGATCGCAACGAGGCGGAAGCCCGCGTCAAAGAAATGTGCGAAAAGCTGCTGGCCAACACGGTCGTTGAAGATTACCGCTTTGAATTGGAGGGCTAATCCATGAAATTCGCAGTACTCGTATTTCCCGGTTCCAACTGTGACATCGACTGCTACAAAGCCGTTGAAGACACGTTAGGCGAGCCAGTCGATTATGTGTGGCATACCGCCACAGATCTTTCCGCTTATGATTGCATCCTAGTTCCGGGCGGATTCTCTTACGGCGACTATTTGCGCTGCGGAGCGATTGCGAGATTTGCTCCGGTGATGGCCGAGGTCGCTAAAGCCGCCGAACAAGGTAAATATATTCTTGGCATCTGCAACGGATTTCAGATTCTGACCGAGGCGGGGCTGCTGCCAGGCACGCTGCGCCGCAACGCGACGCTGAAATTCCGCTGCCATGATACCGTTCTTCGCGTAGAGAACAACGACAATCCGTTCACGACCCAATACCAGAAGGGCGAGGAAATTCATATTCCGATCGCTCATGGCGAGGGGAACTACTATTGTGATGAAGAGACGCACGCGCAATTGAAGGCGAACAATCAAATTATTTTCCGTTATGTAGATAATCCAAATGGTTCCGTAGACGACATTGCGGGAGTTTCCAATGAACGCGGCAACGTCGTCGGCATGATGCCTCACCCTGAGCGTGCGGTGGACAGCCTGCTGGGGTCTGAGGACGGAAAACGCATGTTTACATCGATATTAAAGGCTTGGAGGGATCGGCATGAGTCAGCAAGTGTCCGCTAAGGAACCAAATGCAGAGCAAATCGCTGAACAGCAAATTTACAAACAGATGGGTGTATCCGACAGTGAGTACGAGCTGATCTGCGGATTTCTGGGGCGCAAACCGAACTACACCGAAATCGGCGTATTCAGCGTCATGTGGTCCGAGCACTGTGCCTATAAAAATTCCAAACCGCTGCTTCGCAGATTCCCGACCGACGGACCGCGCGTCCTGATGGGGCCGGGCGAAGGCGCCGGCATCGTGGATATCGGCGACAACCAGGCGGTCGTCTTCAAAATCGAAAGCCATAACCACCCTTCCGCAGTTGAGCCTTACCAAGGCGCGGCGACAGGCGTGGGCGGCATTATCCGTGATATTTTCTCGATGGGCGCAAGACCGGTGGCACTGCTGAACTCCCTGCGCTTCGGCAAGCTGGAGAGCGACCGTGTGAAATACTTGTTCGAGCATGTCGTCTCCGGGATCGCGGGCTACGGCAACTGCATCGGCATTCCGACCGTTGGCGGCGAAGTGGTGTTCGATGAAGCTTATGAAGGCAATCCGCTTGTTAACGCGATGTGCGTAGGTTTGATCGATCATGACAAAATCCAGCGCGGCGTAGCGAAAGGCGTAGGCAACCCGGTATTCTACGTGGGTCCTCCAACAGGCCGCGACGGCATCCACGGGGCAACCTTCGCATCCGAGGAGCTGACGGAAGAGTCCGAATCGAAACGGACAGCCGTCCAAGTCGGCGATCCATTCATGGAGAAGCTGGTTATGGAAGCCTGTCTCGAGCTGATCGATTCCGGCATCGTGCTTGGTATTCAGGACATGGGCGCGGCAGGACTAACCTGCTCCAGCGCGGAGATGGCAAGTAAAGCGGGGAACGGCCTGGAGCTGTACCTGGATGAGGTTCCACAGCGCGAAGAGGGCATGACGGCTTATGAGATGATGCTCTCCGAATCCCAAGAGCGTATGCTGTTCGTCGTGGAGCCGAAGGATGAAGCTCAGGCGATGGAAATTTTTGAGCGTTGGGGCGTAATCTGCGCCAAAGTTGGTAAAGTGACCGACGACGGACGGCTCAGACTGATCCACAAAGGAGAGGTCGTGGGCGACATGCCGGTGACGGCGCTTGTCGACGAATGCCCGATTTACAACAAGCCATCCGCTGTACCGGCTTACTATGAAGAAAATGCAAATGTAGATACACAGCGCTATGACGAAGTGACGGATTTGAACGGGGCGCTGGACAAAGTATTGTCCTCCCCATCCGTAGCCAGCAAAGCGTGGGTATATAACCAATACGATTACATGGTTCGCACCAGTACGGCGGTTCAGCCGGGCTCTGATGCGGCGGTTGTGACGATCCGCGGCACACGCAAGGGACTGGCCATGACGACGGACTGCAACGGACGATTCGTGTACCTGGATCCTGAAGTGGGCGGACGCATTGCGGTCAGCGAAGCGGCGCGCAACGTCGTTTGCTCGGGAGCCGAGCCGCTGGCAATTACGGATAACCTGAACTTCGGAAGCCCGGAGAAGCCGGATATTTTCTGGCAGATGGAAAAAGCGGTTGACGGCATGGCTGAAGCCTGCCGTGTGCTGAATGCGCCGGTTATCGGCGGTAACGTCAGCTTGTACAACGAGAATGCCAAAGGCGCAATTTATCCGACGCCTGTCGTTGGTATGGTCGGTCTTGTGCACGATACAGATCACATTACAACTCAAGGCTTCAAGGCTGAGGGCGACGTGGTATTCCTGCTCGGCGAGACATACGCTGAACTAGGCGGCAGCGAGTTCCAGGCCGTAGTTCATGGTGTGACAGAAGGACGTCCGCCGGCGCTGGATCTGAATGTCGAGAAAAAATTGCTGGACGGCGTACTGGCCGCGATTCAAAAAGGACTTGTGCAATCTGCACACGATTTGTCCGAAGGCGGTCTGGCCGTAGCCCTGGCCGAATCCTGCATCAGCGGCGGCCTAGGCGCTAAAGTCGATTTTGCAACAGAGCTTCGTCCTGACTTTGCTCTATTCAGCGAATCGCAATCCCGCATCTTGTTGTCGGCTGCGCCAGACAAGGCTGCTGAGCTCGAGCAATTGATCGCGTCCTACGGCGTTCCGGTTCAAAAGATCGGTCAAGTCACAGGCGACAAATTGGAGATTTCTGTGAATGCCCGCTCCGTGCTGGCTAGACCGGTAAGCGAGCTGAAGCAGGTCTGGGAGGATGTAATTCCATGTCTGATGCAATAATTCCGCAAGGGCTTTGGACAGGAGACTATTATAATCAGGGAACAGGCAAGAGCGATATTTTTGACACGTTAAAAGAGGAATGCGGCGTTTTCGGGGTGTTTGGTCACCCTGAAGCCGCCTCTTTGTCCTATTACGGCCTGCATGCGCTGCAGCACCGGGGGGAGGAGAGCGCGGGCATCTGTGTCACGAATGGCAATGAGTTCAATTATCATCGCGGCATGGGGCTGGTGAAGGAAGTGTTCGACCGGGACCTGCTCGCTTCGCTCCATGGCAGCCGTTCCATCGGGCATGTCCGCTATTCCACAAATGGCGACAGCAGCCTGATGAACGCGCAGCCGCTTATTTTCAAGTACCGGGACGGAGATCTCGCGGTAGCCACGAACGGCAACATCGTCAATGCGCCGCAAATCCGTCATCAATTGGAACAGAGCGGCTCCATCTTCCAGACGACGAGTGATACCGAAGTGATCGCGCATCTGATCGCCCGCTCGCCGAAGGATTTCGTCGAGGCGGCAAGGGACGCGCTGGCGCAATTGGTCGGGGGGTTCGCGTTCATGCTGCTGACGAACGATAAAATGATTATCGCCAGCGATCCGCATGGGCTGCGCCCGCTCACGATGGGCCGACTTGGCGATGCCTATCTGTTCTCTTCGGAGACCTGCGCGTTTGAGGTGGTCGGAGCGGAGTCGATCCGTGATATTTTACCGGGTGAAATGCTGGTGCTGGATGCTGAAGGCGTGCATGAGGACCGTTATGCGCAGCCTCAGCGCAAGGCGCTGTGCGCTATGGAGTACATCTACTTTTCCCGTCCGGACAGCGATATGAACGGCTCTAATATGCATGCGGCCCGCAAACGGATGGGCCAGGTCATGGCACAGGAATCGTTCGTCGATGCCGACGTCGTAACCGGGGTGCCGGATTCCAGTATTTCCGCGGCCATTGGCTACGCCGAGCAGACGGGCATTCCTTACGAGCTTGGCCTGATCAAAAATAAATATACGGGACGCACCTTCATCCAGCCGAGCCAGGAGCTGCGCGAGCAGGGCGTGAAGATGAAGCTGAGCGCCGTGCGCCGGGTGGTTGAAGGCAAGCGTGTTGTCATGATCGACGATTCGATCGTTCGCGGGACGACATCGCGCCGGATCGTCAATCTGCTGCGCGAAGCCGGGGCGACGGAGGTGCATGTGCGGATTACCTCGCCGCCGTTCAAAAACCCCTGCTTCTACGGCATCGATACACCAAGCCGGGCGGAGCTGATCGCTTCCTCGAAGTCCATTGAAGAAATCCGCAAGGAGATCAATGCGGACTCGCTGGAGTTTCTAAGTGCCGAAGGCTTGATCAGTGCGGTGGAAGGGGATAACGCGAAGGATTATAAGGGCGGCCTGTGCATGGCCTGCTTTGACAACGATTATCCGACACGGACGGATTTTGAAGGCGAAGAGAAGTTCGGCTGCGGCTGCTAAGGTAATGTGATTCAATTAATAGGATTAAATAAAATGATTGTTTAAGGAGAGTGTCCTTCGTGTCTGAAGCCTATAAAAATGCCGGTGTGGATATCGCAGCGGGCAATGAAGCGGTAGAACGGATGAAGAGTCACGTCAAGCGGACGTTCCGCCCTGAAGTATTAACGGATTTGGGCGGCTTTGGAGCTTTGTTCGGCTTGAACAAAGATAAATATGAGGAGCCTGTTCTGGTATCGGGCACTGATGGCGTGGGAACGAAGCTGAAAATTGCCTTCGCAATGGATAAGCACGATACGATCGGAATCGATGCGGTGGCGATGTGCGTCAATGACGTGGTCGTACAAGGCGCGGAGCCGCTCTTCTTCCTGGACTATCTGGCTTGCGATAAAGTCATTCCTGCTAAAATCGAAGCGATCGTGTCAGGCATCGCGGATGGCTGCAGCCAGTCCGGATGTGCCCTGATCGGCGGAGAAACGGCGGAAATGCCGGGCATGTATGCCGAAGGCGAGTATGACATCGCCGGATTTACGGTAGGCGTAGTCGATAAGAGCAAGATTATCAACGGAAGCACGATTGCAGCAGGGGATACAGTGATCGGCCTGGCATCAAGCGGGGTTCACAGCAACGGCTTCTCGCTCGTTCGCAAGCTTCTATTGGAGCAATGCGGCTACAGTCTGCATGATACGCTGCCTGAGCTTGACGGAGCGCGGTTAGGCGATGTGCTGCTTACGCCGACGAAGCTGTATGTGAAGCCGGTTTTGGCTTTGCTGGAGCAGGTACGGGTGAAAGGAATGGCGCATATTACGGGCGGCGGATTCATCGAGAATATTCCCCGCGTACTGCCTGACAACGTCAACGCTGAGATCGACCATGGCTCATGGCCGATCCTGCCGATCTTCGAGCTGCTTCAGCAGAAGGGCGACGTCAGCAACCGTGATATGTTCACGACCTTTAACATGGGAATCGGACTAGTCATTGTTGTAGCGAAGGAAGATGCTGATAAGGCAGTTGAGGCGCTGCGTGCAGCCGGAGAAACGCCTTATGTGATCGGCCGGATTACGGAAGGCAGCCGGGAAGTGAAGTTTACGGGAGCGGACGTATAATGACGGGCCACACTGTAGGGAGCCAAAGGCCTTACCGGATCGCGGTCTTCGCTTCCGGTCAGGGCAGCAATTTCCAGACGCTGCTGGACTCCTCCCGCGAGGGTAAGCTCGGCGCGGAAATCGTGCTGCTTGTGTGCAACAAGCCGGAGGCTCCCGTTGTCGAAAGGGCACGCCGCGCCGGCGTGGAATGTTTCTTGTTCGAGAAGAAAGCCTATGCCCGCCGCGAGGATTATGAGGCGGAAATCGCGCAGGAGCTCGAGCGCAGAAGCGTAGACCTGATTGTGCTAGCTGGATATATGCTGCTGCTGACTCCGGTTCTGGTTGACGCTTATCAAGGGCGCATGATTAATATCCATCCGTCCTTGCTGCCGTCTTTTCCGGGGAAGGACGCGATCGGGCAGGCTTGGGAGTACGGCGTCAAAATTACCGGCGTGACGGTGCATCTGGTTGATGGCGGCATGGATACGGGGCCGGTTATTGCCCAGCAGGCTGTAGAAATCGCACCGGAGGATACTGTCGAATCCCTTGAGGAGAAGATTCACGCGGCTGAAAGGGACTTGTATCCGCAGGTGGTAAGCTGGTTTGCCGCGGGCAAAGTCCGGATCGATGGACGGCGCATCACGGTAGGTTGAAGCAAATACCAGCCGATGCTGACAGGTACAGGATTCGCTTCATCGTAAAACGAGCTTAGCAGCGGATTCCGAGCATGTTTAGCGAAATTACGTTGTCGTACTGAGGGTACAGCCGCAAAATGCGGACGATTTTCTTAGCGTGAATGTCGATTGCCGGTTGTCTTACAGAGGTGATCATATGGATTTCGATATTTCCCGAGAAATATCGGGTTATCCATCCGTACGATCGAATAGAGGAGCATTAATGCCATTATAGCCAGTCCGGCCTGAGGCCGGGGTGTTATTCTTGCCATAATATAGAGGAGGAAGCCAATCGTGAGTATCAAAAGAGCGCTGGTTAGCGTTTCGGATAAAACGGGTATCGTGGATTTTTGCCGCGGGCTGTCGCAATTAGGAGTAGAAATCATTTCAACGGGGGGCACGAAAAACCTGCTGTCGAAGGAAGGAATTCCTGTCATCGGCATCTCCGATGTAACGGGCTTCCCAGAAGTGCTTGACGGCCGCGTGAAGACGCTGCATCCTGCTGTTCACAGCGGACTGCTGGCGGTACGGGACAGCGCCGAGCATCAAGCGCAGATGAAGGAGCTTGGCCTGGATTACATCGATCTGGTTGTCGTCAATCTGTATCCTTTCCAGGAGACGATTGCGAAGCCGGACGTCACTTACGAGGATGCGATTGAGAATATCGACATCGGCGGGCCGACCATGCTGCGTTCCGCTGCCAAAAACCATGCTTTCGTCTCCGTCGTCGTGGATTCCGGCGATTACAGCAAGGTGTTGGATGAGATTGCTGCCGAGGGAGACACAACCTTGGATACGCGCAAACGGCTTGCGGCCAAAGTATTCCGTCATACGGCGGCTTACGATGCCTTGATTTCCGATTATTTGTCGAATGTGAACGGGGATCCGCTTCCTGAACGCTTAACGGTTACTTACGAGAAAATTCAGGATCTGCGTTATGGCGAGAATCCGCATCAGAAGGCAGCGTTTTACCGCAAGCCGTTGGCTGCGGCGGATACGCTCACTTCGGCCGAGCAGCTGCATGGCAAAGAGCTATCCTATAATAACATCAATGACGCGAATGCGGCTCTGCAAATCGTGAAGGAATTCGAAGAGCCTGCGGTCGTGGTCGTTAAGCATATGAATCCTTGCGGGGTTGGCATTGGGGAGAGCATTTACGAGGCATTCCGCAAAGCGCATGAAGCTGACCCGGTATCGATCTTCGGCGGCATCGTCGCGGCAAACCGCATCATTGACGAAGCAACGGCACTGCTGCTGAAGGAGATTTTCCTGGAAATCATCCTCGCTCCCGGCTTTACGGATGAAGCCCTTGCCGTACTGACGCAGAAGAAAAACATTCGCCTGTTGAAGGTAAACGGCCTGGAGCTTGGAGCCAATCGCAAAAGCCAGCTTGTGGTCACTTCGATCGACGGCGGCATGATCGTTCAGGACAGCGACGTTCATTCCTTGCAGGAGTCCGATTTGAAGGTCGTTACCGACCGAGCTCCTTCCGAGGAAGAATTGAAGCAGCTTCTGTTCGCCTGGAAAGTAGTTAAGCATGTTAAATCTAATGCGATCGTACTGGCGAAGGACGATATGACGATCGGCGTAGGCGCTGGTCAAATGAACCGTGTCGGCTCGGCGAAAATCGCCATCGAGCAGGCCGGCGACAAAGTGAAGGGCTGCGTACTGTCTTCCGACGCGTTCTTCCCGATGGGCGATACGGTAGAAGCCGCGGCTAAAGCTGGTGTGACGGCGATCATCCAGCCGGGCGGCTCGGTCAAGGACGAGGAATCAATCCAAATGGCGAACAAGTATGGGGTCGCCATGGTCTTCACCGGCATCCGCCACTTCAAACACTAATAGAGGTAGTTTTAAAAGCCGGCTTTTGATCACGAAGTGTTTCAAAGAAGCGGATTCGGCGTCGAATCTTGAATTCAGCCGGGGCTTGCGGTGCTCACATAGGTTTTGCCTATGCTCCGCTCCTCAGCCCCTGGCTTCATCCAAGCTTCTCGGTGCTGAAAACCCGGCTTTTGATCACGAAATAAACTTTATATAACTTTGCAGAATGGACAGGGACGGTGGACCGCAGAGGCGGCCTGCCGTTTGCTGTTTGGATATGAGGAGGAGCAGCGGTATGGACATTTTAGTGATTGGCGGCGGCGGCCGGGAGCATGCAATTTGCTGGGCGCTGGCCAAAAGCCCAAAGGCTGGCAAAATTTATTGCGCGCCGGGAAACGCAGGAATCGGTCAAGTAGCGGAGATCGTTCCGATTGCGGTGAACGAATTTGATAAGCTAACAGCGTTCGCTCAGGAGAAAGAGGTAGGCCTGGTCGTGGTCGGACCGGATGATCCGCTGGCGGATGGTATCGTGGACGCGTTCGAAGCGAAGAGCATTCCGGTGTTCGGGCCGCGCAAAAATGCAGCCCATATCGAAGGCAGCAAGACGTTCATGAAGGATTTGCTGAAAAAATACAACATTCCGACAGCCGCTTACGAGAAGTTCAACGATTATGAGGAGGCCAAGGCGTACCTCGACCAGCAGAAGCTGCCGATCGTCATCAAGGCGGACGGGCTTGCTGCGGGCAAAGGGGTAACGGTAGCCTTTACGCGCGAGGAAGCGGAAGCGGCTTTGAAAGACATTATGGTTGGCAAGGTATTCGGCGACGCGGGCAGCCAGGTGGTCATCGAGGAGTTCCTCGAAGGGCAGGAAATGTCGATTCTGGTTTTTGTGGATGGAGAAGTCGTACGTCCGATGTCGGCAGCGCAGGATCATAAGCAGGTCTATGATAACGACAAGGGACCAAACACGGGCGGCATGGGTACTTACTCACCGCTGCCGCATATCGCGGATTCCATTATTGAGGAAGCGGTCGAGACGATCATTAAACCAACCGCCAAGGCGATGGTGGCAGAAGGCCGCCCATTCCGCGGCGTGCTGTTTGCCGGGCTGATGATCTCCCCAGACGGCAAGCCGAAGACGATCGAGTTCAATGCCCGGTTCGGCGACCCGGAGGCCCAGGTCGTGCTGCCGCGGCTGAAGAGCGACCTGCTGGAAATTTTCCTGGCTGCTGTAAACGGCACGCTGGACAAGGTTGAAATCGAATGGAGCAATGAAGCGGCGGTATGCGTCGTGCTCGCTTCAGGAGGCTATCCTGCGTCCTATCCAAAGGGACTGCCGATTTCCGGGCTGGATTCAGCCGGGGACGCGCTTGTATTCCATGCCGGGACGGCAAAGAATGAAGCCGGAGAGTGGGTTACAAACGGCGGACGTGTGCTTGGTATAGTAGGGCTGGGGCAGGATATTGCGGAAGCCCGCGAAAAGGCTTATGCTGCAGCGGAGCGCATCACCTTCGAAGGCAAGCATCAGCGTTCGGACATTGCGGCTAAAGCGCTGCGATAATATTTGGGGTAAATTGAAAAGGGCTGTCCAAGCAAATGAATTGGACCGGCCCTTTTTTATAATAAATAAATCCATAGAACATAAAAGGAAAATAAGTATAAAATTAATGAAATAACCCAAAATGTAAAACATGTTTTACATTTTCTTTTTTTTGTGTTACAATTATTAACAAATAATATTAAAAGAGGTGTTGAAGATGAAAAGAAAAGCGGATGAAATGCAAATGTCACTCGCTACGCGAGCTACAAAATGGCTTGGTATTTTTTATACAGTCAGTTTGTTATTGTGGACAATTATAGATCTGATATTTAACAATCAACTAGGGATTCAATTTATAATTTTACTAGCAGGTTTGATTCTCTTTTTCGTCTCGATGATGATTATGAAACAAAAAGTGCAATAATGGAGAGTTGGGTGCGATGAAAAATAACATATATCTAAAAAGAAAAGAACTTGACATGTCCCAGTTGGAATTGGCGGAGAAAGTAAATGTAACACGGCAAACCATTAATGCGGTAGAAAATAACAAATATGATCCTAGCTTGAAATTGGCCATGAACATCGCCAAAGTTCTTAAAGTATCGGTAGAAGAGTTATTCTTTGAATAATGCCAGTTACATTATAAAATAAATATGGGCAAAACAATTAGTGCACAATATACGCTTATGGCGGAAAAGGCACTTGATTTAGGCATTTTAATTGATACAACCAAGAAGTAATAGATTAGAACAATTGTCCATATCTGAAACAGATCCAGGGAATTCAGGAATAAACCTAACGGACCTTTCGTCTGAAAAACTGCATTTAATGAAGTCCACCGCACCCCAGAGATAGGAAAAATATTTTTCAAGAAATAATTAAGCACGTTTCCAGCTAAAGTTATAGGGAATATATAAGTAAAAAATTTAAATATATATTTATAGTTGGAGTAATTTATTAGGAATTTAGCAAATAAAAAGAATAATAGAGCATTTGCTGCAATGGTTAATAAGGGAAATAAAGATCCGATAATAATGGAGATTACTGACATCATTATTTCCAAGCCGTTTAAACTATGGTCGATTTTTTCACTTAGTTGCTGTGTTGCCATAGTGATTTGTGATTCAATGGTGAAATACGTAACAATGCCATTAATTAAACTGGATAATAATATTATCAACAATGGCTGATGGCTTTTTTCAACATTTAAGTTTAAATAAGTTTCTCTATGATTGAAAATCAATTTATAAAAAGTACTCATGTTCTTACCTTCCTTCAAAACATTTTTCGCATATGTTCTTCTTAGACCGGGCGCTGAGCATTGCATCTAATCTTCCAATTGGCATGTTAATGCTGGAAGGTAAACGAAGTAAAAAGTAAGCATATTCCGTCGGTTTAATCGTTCTCCCGCATATATTGCAAACAATTTCCAATTTTCTCTTGAATATCATTTTCAGTCCCCTTTTAGTCAAAGTTGAGGAGTAATAAATGTTTCAATCAATGCTGCGAGTGTCAGGCCTATAAATGCAATTATTGAAAGAATCGTTAACTTCCTTATGGAAATATCGTTTTTTCTGGATGTGTAGATTTCATATGTAAGCCTTAAACTAATAAAGGTAAATAATACGAACATGGGCATTTCAAGAACACCGTGTGTAAGAATGTATTGTAAATTTTCAAAGCTGTAGGAAGCATTTTTTATACCGACTCCAAACATGATGGAGTTTTGAATGAGGATAACTAAGGGGATTATGCCGGCAGTTATAATACCTCCAAAGAGAATAATTAAAGCTACTTTCAAATTTTGAAAATAGATTTCACCAAAGACGGGTTGTAATTTAGATTTATCAGCCTGAATAACGATTACATCGGCTGTTATAAAGCCTAGAAGCGAAAAAAGTAAAAAAACCAATATTACAATCCATAAAAGTGTACTTTTATTAATCCACGTCATAATCATCACCATCAATTCTTGGGATTTAATAGGTATGTGACGCCCAAAAAATTTAGTTAAACTTTAAAATATACGTACTTGACCTTGGCAGAGGTCAAAGCTGTTACTTAAAGTGCATATGAGTCTGCAGCTAGCAATGCAGCTTCAGCCCATGCTGGGATAGAGGCAATCCATCCTCCGGATACTAGAAGCGCAACGATAACGGAAGTTGCGCCTGCAGCAACAAGTGCCCAAACCAGCCAAGCTGGAGGATTAACTATTCCCAATTGATTTAGAATAGTAACGACATTTACTTGGGTATCTTTATTAGTCAATGAGAATGCTACGAAAGCAATCAATGCAAGGGCTGAAGCTAAAAATACAATATTTTTCTTCGCATTAGACAAGTGACTGATCATAAAAATTCCTCCTTTTACATTTTATAGTCACATACCTATTAAATTCCCTATTAATATTCTATTTCCTGTTTATGTAAAAAGCAACCATAATATGATAAATAAGCAATGAAATCTCATTATATTTACAATAAAAACGATAAATGTTATATTTTGACTAAGGGATAAAAGATAAGGGGTGATTGGTTGAGGGCAATCCTGAAAAGAGAATTATTTATATATACAAGCAGTTTTAAAGCTATAACTATCTCACTTTTCATATACCTCAGCACAGCATTGTCTTCATATTTTTTTTCGAGGAATTTTACTACCATTCAAAATCATGGGGCAGAGGTAGATATAACCTCTAGCATTAAATTTTTTGTGTTTTTTTTAGGCCCTATTTTGGTAGCAGCCGTATTTTATGACATTTTCAATAAGGAAATTGAGTTAAGGACAATTAGGCTCCTTATTACAAAAACTAGTTTGCTAAAAATTTTTTTGGGAAAAATTCTAGCGGCTTTTCTATTTTGGCTATTGACTTTAACGGTTTCATATTTTCTTGTATACCTGTCCTCAGGAAAGATTTATTTCCAAGAATTCATGAGCTCCATTTCTTGTATTTTACTCTCTCTTTCAGTGGTTGTTTGTTTTTCTATATTGTTCGATCGGGGAAATCAGAGCTTGCTTGTTAGTATATTGATGGGAATAGTGTTTCCTGTGTTAGGGCTAATATCATCCATGTCTGATACTTGGTATTGGAGTATGGTTCATGCCGTGATTCCGTATTACGCGAACGAACTGACGTTAGGACTGCTGCTTGTTCCCTTTATCGCTGCATTAATATTGTTTTGTTTAAGTTACTTTATTCTACAACGAAAGGATTATTAGCCGAATGATTCCTGCAATAGAAATAAGTAATTTAAATAAGTCCATTGGAAAAAAGGATATTTTAAAGGATATTAGCCTAACTATTTATAGGGGAGAGATTGTTGGGCTAATCGGCCATAATGGAGCCGGAAAATCTACTTTGATAAATATACTGACTGGAATTAAAAAACCTACTCAAGGGTCATTTGTTATCTATGATAATACCGGCACCATGAATAAAGAAACACAAAAAGTAATTGGTGTTATGCCTGATGTTGATAATTTATATCAAGACATGACAGTCCGTTTCTTTCTAAGTTATATGTCGGAAATTAAAGGAGCAAAGTTATCGTTACAAAATATAAGGGAACTACTCGAGCAGGTTGGTCTGGAAGCAAAGCTTTCCAATACACGGATAAAGGCGCTATCCTTTGGTATGAAAAAAAAACTTTGCTTGGCTCAGGCTCTTGTCGGAGAACCGCAGCTTTTGATTTTAGATGAACCTACTTCCGGATTAGACGTACATTCCGTACTTCATATTAAAAATTTATTGCTAAAGTTAAGAGGCGAAGGGAAAACCATTCTGTTATCTTCGCATAACATGGAGGAAGTTGAGAAGAGCTGTGACCGGGTGGCAATTCTGAAATCAGGAGAATTAACGGATATTGGTACTATTGAAGCATTGATATATAAAAGGCAAGGAGTAAGAAAATTAATTATACGTTCATCTCCAGTTGTAACCTCTGATTTTTTAAACCAATTCGCATTAAATATTCAAATTATTAGTCAGGAATCTAACTCTATTGTCATTCAGGTGTCTGATGACGAAGACATTTCACTACTTTTAAAAACATTAATAGAGCATTCTTACAAAGTTTATGAAGTAAGATCATCTGATTTGCAGCTTAAGGATATTATTCTAGGAGAATAAAAACGTATTATGGGATGGTGAAGTTGTATGATTAAAAGAACTGCGGAGAAAACATTGGGTACCATCGGAAGTATTATTGTTGTTTTTATTGGTTTTTTTGGTGGTGTTTCATTGGTTTTAACAAAGAACGATGAATTTAAAACCAGGCTCAATGAAAACTTGAACACTATTCAAAGTGACACAAATGCGGTTTCTATCATAGATTCATTGCAGAATGCTGCGGGAATGCTATTATGGAGTTCAATTATTTCATTTATCTTAGTGCTGATAGCATTATTTAATTTAAAGAAAAATGCTAAATCCACATTAGCAGGCATATTATTTATTTTGTCCGCGATTGTTATTTTTATTTCATCTTTTTTCGTCGGATTCGTTCCAGGGGTTCTTTTTATTATCGCGGGCATTCTGGCTTTGACTAAAAAACCATCGACTTATGCTGATCAAAATATCCCCGGATAAGCAAACCGATTCTGACGCATCTTAACGATAAAATCATTTGCGATTTATTGTTGAATGGAGGCGTCGAATCGATTATGAGCAAGGAAAAGAAGGATATGCTCCCCATCTCGCGTGAGAGGGTGGAAGTGGAAGGGCTTTATACGGATGAATGGGGGCGTTCGGAATATTTATACCGTGGGCAGGAGTTCCCAGCAGATCTGATTATGGGTTCGACGGAATGGAAGCTTACAGAGCTAGCCGACCATCCTGCCGAACACGATATTGCGGATGACTTCGAGAATACAGGGCATTCTGGAAAACGCCGCAGCGGGCAAGTGGAGTGACCGTGCAGCAATAACGGTATTCTAAAGCAGCCAATGTAAGCAGCGTCAGATAAAATCTGGCGCTGTTTGTATTTTTCTCGGCCTATATTTTGCGATAGAAGATGAATTGTTGACTCAGGTTACGTATAATAACGAGAAGAAGTTTTTTCGGGAGGACGAGCCATGCCAACCACGGCAGGAATACATCATATTACGGCGTTTGTGGGAGATGTTCAGGGGAACGTGGATTTCTACGCAGGCGTCCTCGGTTTGAGATTGGTCAAGAAGACGGTTAATTTCGATGCCCCAGAGGTGTATCATTTATATTTTGGGAATGAGGCGGGGGATCCAGGAACGATCATGACCTTTTTTCCGCAAGAAGGCGCGGAGAACGGGATGATCGGGGGAGGACAGGTTGGGGTAACGGTATATGCCGTCCCGCCCGGGGGTCTGCTGTTCTGGCGCAAACGTCTGAAAAAGTTCGGGATTCCCTTCATGGACATTTCGCGCTTCGGCGAGGATTATGTGCGTTTCACCGATAATTCCGGTTTGCTGATCGACCTGGTGGAGCGCGCGGAAGGACCAGCGAGTACATGGTCTTTCAGCGGGGTGCCGCTGCAATATGCGATTAAGGGATTCGGCGGCGCATTGCTGTTCAGCAGCGATAGCGAGAGCACCGCAAGGGTGTTGGAACTGATACTCGATATGAAGCGGGTCGGCGAGGAAGAAGGGTTGATTCGGTATCAGGCGACGGGCGAGCTGGGCAATTGGATCGACTTGAATATGGAGGACATTCCGAGATGCGGCGGCGGTGCCGGAACCGTTCACCATATCGCCTGGCGGGCGAAGGATGACGAGGAACAGGAAGAGTGGCGGCGGATGATCGAGCAGTGCGGTCTCCGACCAACGCCGATCGTGAACCGCGAGTACTTCAAAGCGCTGTATTTCCGCGAACCGGGCGGCATTCTGTTCGAGATCGCTACCGATCCTCCAGGGTTTACGATTGACGAGCCGCTGGTGCATCTTGGTGAGAACTTGATGCTGCCGGATCGTTATGAGCCGCATCGCAGCGCGATTCTTTCTCATTTGAGCAGCTTTCAGGTACGCTCTTTAGAATATGAAGAGGAGGCAGAAGAATGAGGCATTTATTTCACGAAGGCAAGGACAGGTCGGCGCCGGTGCTGGTGCTCCTGCATGGCACGGGAGGAACGGAGAGCGATTTGCTGCCGCTTGCCGTGGCTCTGTCGCCGGATTCTTCGGTTCTCGGCATTCGCGGGAATGTGCTTGAAAACGGGATGCCCCGTTTTTTCCGCCGGTTGGCCGAAGGTGTGTTTGATGAGGAGGATTTGGCGCTGCGGACTCGCGAGCTGTATGATTTTCTCGATGAATCGGCCGTGAAGTATGGGCTTAATCGGCGTAATTATGTTGCTGTAGGATATTCGAATGGGGCTAATATCGCGGCGAGTCTGCTGTTTCATTATAATGATGCCCTTAGCGGGGCCGTGCTGCATCACCCGATGGTTCCGCTGCGCAGCGTAGTGCTGCCGGACTTGAAGAACGTTCCCGTCTTCATTGGAGCGGGGCGAAATGACCGGATGTGTTCCCCGGCCGAGACAGAGGAGCTGAGCAGCCTGCTGGAAGGAGCGGGCGCCAAGCTGACGGTGCACTGGGAAAATGCGGGACATAGCTTGACCGGAACGGAAATTGACGCGGCGGCTGCCTGGTTCAGACAGGCATTTGCGCTATAAAATGATAAGAGAGCAATCAGGACTACATTATATTTTCATATAGAGAATTACTAATTTTGCTTATAAGAAGCGGGGAGAAAAGAATGAATCAAACGGAACAAGAAACAGAACAACGTACGGTAGGCATGGAAGAGATCGTTCGGGCCCATCATGTGCTTAAGGAAGTCGTGGTGCGTACACCACTGCAGCTGGATGCGACATTGTCGGCGAAATACGGCTGCCGGGTGTTTTTGAAGCGGGAGGATCTTCAGGTCGTCCGTTCTTTCAAAATTCGCGGAGCCTACAATAAAATTCGCAGCCTAAGTCCGGATGAGCTGGAGAAGGGCATCGTCTGTTCAAGCGCAGGCAACCATGCGCAAGGTGTAGCCTTCTCCTGCAATGCGCTGGGAATTCCAGGCGCTATCTATATGCCGAGCACGACGCCCAATCAGAAGGTAAAGCAGGTTAAACGGTTTGGCGGCTCGCATGTGGAAGTTATTTTAACTGGAGATACGTATGACGATGCTTATGAGGAAGCGATGAAGGCATGCCGGGATCGCGGCATGACGTTCATTCATCCGTTCGACGATGCGAAGATTGTGGCGGGCAACGGAACGATCGGCATGGAGATTCTGGAGAACCTGGATACGCCGGCGGACTATGTGTTCGTAACGATTGGCGGCGGCGGATTGGCTTCGGGGGTCGGCTCATATATCAAGGCGATGAGTCCTGAGACAAAATTAATCGGGGTTGAACCGCTGGGGGCTGCCTCCATGAGCGAGTCGTTCAAGCAGGATCAGGTGGTGACGCTAGAGACGATTGATAAGTTCGTAGACGGTGCAGCCGTGAAGCGGGTCGGTGATTTGAACTATCACATTTGCGCCGAGCTGCTGGACGATATCGTTAAGGTGCCGGAAGGCAAAGCCTGCACAACGATTCTCGATTTATACAATGATAGTGCGATCGTAGTGGAGCCTGCCGGAGCGCTGTCGGTGTCCGCGCTGGATATGTATAAGGACGAAATCCGCGGCAAAACGGTTGTCTGCGTCATCAGCGGCGGCAATAATGATATCGACCGCATGCAGGAGATGAAGGAGCGCTCGCTCATTTATGAAGGATTGAAGCATTATTTCATGGTGAACTTCCCTCAGCGTGCCGGAGCGCTGCGTGAATTCCTGCAGGACGTGCTGGGGCCAAACGATGACATTACCCGGTTCGAGTATACGAAAAAGCATAATAAAGAGAACGGACCGGCATTGGTGGGCATCGAACTGAGCGACCCGGCGGATTATGAAGC
Source organism: Paenibacillus sp. FSL W8-0186 (assembly GCF_037969765.1). Taxonomy (NCBI): domain Bacteria; kingdom Bacillati; phylum Bacillota; class Bacilli; order Caryophanales; family Paenibacillaceae; genus Paenibacillus; species Paenibacillus sp. FSL W8-0186. Next base: position 1,140,557 of record NZ_CP150207.1, read on the forward strand.
CTTGATCGGCCGCATGAAAGCAAAGGGGATTACCTATACGGAGCTGAACCGGGATTTGAATTTGTTTAATTTGTTGATTTGAACTTGAGTTTAGACTTGGGCTTTGATTTTAGCTTCAATTGGAGTTGGAGCTTGAGTTGGTGAGTTTGGATCGGCGGAATAATCTGGTTGTAGAACGGAGGTCGGGTGCAGATGGGCATGGATCCAAAATGGCTGGAATGGGCAAAGCAAATTCAGGCGCTTGCTCAGACCGGGCTTGCCTATACGAAGGATGTCTACGATGTGGAACGTTATGAAGCACTCCGAGAAATCAGCATCGATATTATGAATAGTTATACTGCTGTGGACCGGGAGATTATTAAACTGTCGTTCGCTAATGAGCGAGGGTATGCTACGCCAAAGGTGGATATTCGCGGCGTTGTGTTCAAGGATAACAAAATACTGCTTGTACAGGAGAAGCTTGACGGCGACTGGGCATTGCCTGGAGGCTGGGGAGATATCGGGCTGTCTCCTACCGAAGTGGCGGTGAAGGAAATCAAGGAAGAGTCCGGCTACGAAGCGGTACCGGTTCGTTTGCTCGCTGTTCTGGATAAAAAATTCCATGATCACCCTCCAGAACCGTATCACGTCTATAAATTTTTCATTCAATGCAAAATTGTCGGCGGTGAGGCCGCAGAGGGTCTTGAGACGAGCGGCGCGGCTTTTTTTGAGGAAAATCAGCTTCCGAAGCTATCCCTCCAAAGAAACACAGAGGAGCAGATCAAGATGATGTTCCAATTTCTGAGAAACCCGGATAAACCGGCAATTGTCGATTAGAATGAACTGCGGCACTCAGCAGCCTGTTTGAGCTTAAAGAGTTGTTGCAAATTAAAGGCAGCCTACAGCGGCCAAAGTGGACTGTGACCGGATTTATGAAATAGGTTACAGTTCATTGAGCTGGATGGGCTGCTTTTTTGGGTTGTCAGCAAGTTACTAACGGACCGAGGAGCCGCTATTGTCGCAAAATCGAGTACAAACCCAGGCTAACGGACCTGAGAGGCCTTATTCAGCTAAAAAGGCTGCTTTAGCCGGTGATTTTTAGCGAATAGGGTCTTCTGTGTCCGTTAGGTACGGTAATGAGCAGTTTTGTCACAGATAGCGTCTATGGTGTCCATAAGGTCTCGCCTCTCCATTTACCTCACGTTGAACCCGGTCCATACCCTTCATTACCATTACTTCCATTACTCTTCATTACCTGAATATTCTCCGTCCCCTATATCCCCTACATTTATCTACGCTATCAACATTACTCTCCATTACTACTACATACCCCTACACTCACCACTCGGCCCTACACTTGCCGCTCGTCCCTATACTCGCACTAAACTTAATTACCCCTGTACTTTTTCCTACCCATGCGGCTGCACTCAACGGAACGCTCAATGACAGCTTCAGCAATCTACAAGCTGAGCGAGAGAAGAACCCAATCGATGTCCTATTTTAACTAATCGTCGTGCCATAACAAGCGATAGAACTATTGTTACAATTGTTCCTGTAAGCGTATACAGATTGCGCGTGTGTGGTGGCTTAGCACTGTTATGGGATGCCAAGGACGTGCTCTAGAGGTTCCCAGGGTTCGAAAGGCTATATAGCTCAACGCACGCTGGGAGTTCCCCAGGTTTGGCAGGCATGTAGCGTAACGCCGCGCTGGGAGTTCCCCAAGTTTGGCAGGCATGCAGTGCAGCGCCGCGCTGGGAGTTCCCTAGGTTTGGCAGGCATGCAGTGCAACGCCGCACTGGAAAGTTCTCCAGGTTAGGCAGGCATGCAATGCAACGCCGCACTGGAAGTTCTCCAGGTTAGGCAGGCATGCAGTGCAGCGCCGTACTGGGAGTTCCCCAGGTTTGGCAGGCATGCAGCGCAACGCCACCAGTTGGAGGCTCGTAGCGCGTGGAAGCTATGCAGCCAACACCCTTATGGGTGGAAGGCGTCGCGCGATGCGATTCACGAGAGGAGCCGGGCAGCTGTACACGACAGATGTGATGAACCCTTCGCCAGTGATCTAGGGAACGGTTCTTGAAAGCAAGCAGGACAATTGCGATGAGAAAGGGGAGAGCTGCAATGAGAGAGACGGGCTTGAAGCGGCTGACGAGCGGAGCCTTTTTTATGGGGCCTGCGCTGTTGATTTTTGCTGCGATTATCATTGTTCCTATCGGGATGAGTATGTATTACAGCTTGTTTCAATGGGATGCGATTTCGGCCATGATTTTTACCGGAATGGACAATTATACGCGGTTGTTTCAGGACCCGGTGTTATGGATTTCGTTAAAAAATTCGCTGTTCCTCACGTTGGGGGCATTGCTGATCCAACTGCCGGTCGGGCTGTTTCTGGCGATTCTGCTTGGCTACAAGCTGAGAGGCTCCAATTTTATGAAAACGATCTATTTTACGCCCGTGATGCTGTCGACCGCGGTGCTGGGCATCCTGTGGGCGCAAATCTATGATCCAAACTTCGGCCTGCTGAACAACCTGCTGATCAAGCTTGGCCTGCAGAGCTGGACACATGCCTGGCTTGGGGAGACGGGGACGGCGCTGGCTTCGGTTATTGCAGTCGTTGCCTGGCAGTTTATCGGCTTCTATGTTGTCGTATATTTTGCAGCGCTGCAGAATATATCCGACGAAGTGCTCGAGGCCGCGCGGGTTGAAGGGGCCAGCGAATGGAGAATCGTATTCAACATTCAGATTCCGCTCATTTGGGGAACGATTACGTTCACGGTGCTGAACTGTGTCATCAACTCGCTGAAGTATTTTGACCTCATCTATATTATGACGGGCGGCGGACCTAACAACTCCAGCGAGGTCATTGCCAGCTACATGATGAAGAACGCCTTCAAGCTGATGGATTACGGGTATGGAAGCGCCATATCGACCTTCCTGCTGCTGTTCGGGCTGTTCCTGGCGTTGATCATTTTCAAATTGCTGAACAAGGGCAGCGCTAAATTCCAATAAAAAAACATGAGCGGAGGAAGCTGAAACGTTGGCTGAAGATGCTTATGAATAAATTTCATCATCCTAAAGAAAGGAGAGGGTCATCTTGCTTAGAGCACATGCGGCAGCACATCGTCAACAGCCGAAGACCACGGGAGTAAGCAGCGAACGACGCTTTTTTGGCCGGAAAACCGCTGTGAAATCCCTGCTGTACGCTATCCTGCTGACTCACCTGGTGTTTACGGGATATCCGTTTGTTTGGATGGTCATCTCATCCTTCAAGAGCAACAAGGAGTATTTCGCGAATCCGTGGGGATTGCCGTCGGAATGGCGGTTCGACAATTTCGCCAAAGCCTGGAGCGAAGGAATCGGCGGCTATTTGTTCAACAGCTTGTACATTACGCTGTTCTCTGTGATCGGTCTGCTGATCGTGGCGACCTTGATCGGATTTTATTTTGCGGCCCGTCCTTTCAAAGGCTCCGGCCTGCTGCTGGGAATGTTCTTTCTAGGCATGCTCATTCCTGTGCACAGCACGCTGATTCCGTTGTTCATGATCTCGAACCGGATCGGCACTTACGATACGTTTTGGGCGTTATTTTTTCCATATATCGCATTTAACCTGCCGGTGGCGGTGTTTCTGTCCTATGGATTTTTCCGGGAGGTGCCAAGGGAGATCGAGGAGGCGGCAACCGTGGACGGCTGCGGCATATACCAGAGCTTCTTCCGCGTATACTTTCCGCTGGCCAAGCCGGTGCTGGCTACGGTGACGATCGTTTCTTTTTTCAACATTATGAATGATTTCGTCTTCCCGTTAGTGATGATTTCCAAGGAATCTTTGAAAACGCTGCCGATCGGACTAATGATGTTCAAAGGCAATTTCAGCGCAGACTATTCACTGATCAGCGCGGCATTAGTTATAACTACAGCCCCGATCCTTATGCTGTACATGTTCCTGCAAAAGTACGTTCACAAAGGGGTTGTGGCTGGCTCCGTCAAGGGCTAGGTGCAGGGACAGGCTTGGGTTTATAATAAACATGACAAATCGAGGGGGAACACCAATGAAGAAGGCATTCGCAGTAGTGATGCTTGCCGTGTTGCTTACCGTTACGGCATGCTCCAATCAAGGGGAGAGCAAGAAACAGGCAGGCGTAAAGGAATTGACAATGTGGAGCATGGAGACGCGCAGCCGGGACACGATCGAGCAGTCGATCAAGGAATTCAATGATACGCATCCGGATATTCGTTTGACGGCGGAGTTTTTTGAGGACGAGGCTTTGAAAACGAAAATGAAGGTGGCGATTGCGGGCAATCAGCTGCCGGACATCATTACGTACTGGAGCGGGGAAACGTTCGATACGCTGGTGTCCACAAATATGCTGGGCGATATTACGGACAAGCTGGCCCAGGACGCGGAGTTCAAAGATAACGTGCTGCCGGGCGGACTGGATACGTTCACCTATGAAGATAAGACCTATGCCATTCCTGTCTTATTCAGCGGCGTATCGCTCTGGTATAATAAAGAGATCTTCGCCGAGAATGGCTTGACTCCGCCTGCGACCTATGATGAACTTTTAAGTGTGGTAGATCAGTTGAACGCGAAGGATATTACGCCGATTACGATCGCCGGCAAGGAGCGCTGGCCGATGCTGCACTGGTTCTCTTATCTGGCTCAGCGGGTCGGTGGAACGGAGCCGTTCGAGAAGGCCAAAAACGGGGAAGCCGATTTCACGCAGGACAGCTTCGTGCAAGCCGGGGAGATGCTAAGAGAGCTGGCCATTGATAGAAAGGGATTTGTAAATGGATTCCTGGGACTTGATTATGCCGCTGCGGAATCGCTGTTCGTTAACGAACGTGCGGCGATGTATTTACAGGGAGAATGGGCAATGGAAGCGTTTTTGAACGATGAGTTTGCGGAGAAGGTAGGTTTCGTGCCGTTCCCTGCGGTCGATGGCGGCCAAGGCAGCATCAACGTGTATCAAGGCGGCTTTGGCGTAGGCATGGCGATCTCGTCCAAGGCGGATCAGGACGCGGCTTATACCGCGATTCGTTTCCTGTCCAGCCCGGAGCAGAGAAAGGAAATTTACGAAGGCGCTAACATCAGCCCGATGAAAAATCCTGGCCTCGACGATTCCAAGATGCATCCGCTTGCTTATGAATACGATAAGTCGATCAGCGACAATCTGGAAGGCTTCTTCGGCTATTACGACCAGACGCTTGATGCGAGACGGGCCGACCAATTCCTGGATCTGATGGGCGCTATCGTCGGCCAGAGCAGCAATGATGTGAAGGAAGAATTGGCGAAGATTAAGTAAGGGCGGCGAAACTATAAGTTTGAACTAAAGAATGGATGCGGGCAAGGAAGAAAAATGATTCCGAAGAGTGAAAGCTTTCTGAAAGAAAGCTGCTCTGGGCGCATAAGCTAGTGATCGACATGTGATGGCCAAAATAGACTTAAACGCCGTTAGCCTTAAGGCTGGTTCGCAAGCTGGTTCGCAAGCTTAAGCTTGAGGTCGCCTTTGTGACTCTGATTTCTCCCTCTTATGAATCCATCTCATCCAAGAAATCTGGGAGCAAGCAACAGCGATCGTAGGCACAACTTTTTTTTGTACTTGCCCTACATCCATCTCAATCGTTCAACTTATCTAAATGGATTTATTGTAGTTAGTTTTTGTGACAAAGAAGGGAAAGTAGATTTAAATGTACTTCAGGTCATTAAAAGAAGGAAAACGGCCAGCATGGATTGGATACTTGATTTTAGGTGCATAAAATCCATCTAAGCCCCGAAACACCCTTTTAGAGCATTATTAGGTACACGATTTCCATTTAGTATGCGGCATAGCTAAGTGTACAACATCTTTAGTGTACATCGCTTGTATACAACAGCTTGTATACACAGCTATAGTGGCACGAGGCTTATAAGTTGAACTAAAGAATAGATGCAGGCAAGGGAGAAAAATGATTCCGAAGAGTGAAAGCTTTCGGAAAGAAAGCTACTCTGGGCGCATAAGCTAGTGACCGCTTTAGGCTGCTTCGGGAGCCATCAGCTTGAGGTCGCCTTTGAGCCCCTGTTTTCTCCCTCTTATGAATCCATCTCATCCAAGAAATATGGGAGCAAGCAACAGCGATCGTAGGCACAACATTTTTTTGTACTTGCCCACATCCATCTAAGTTCAACTTATAAATTTCCAACAAGAAGCTGTACCGTGAAAGCTGCAGGGATGCAGACAACTAGGACGAAATGGAGGAAAATGCGGTGTCTGAAATTATCAATCCGATTTTGAGGGGATTTAACCCGGATCCATCGATCATTCGGGTGGGCGATGATTACTATATCGCGACTTCAACGTTTGAATGGTTCCCGGGGGTTCAGATCCATCATTCCCGGGATTTAAAGAACTGGCAGCTCATCGGTCATCCGCTGAGCCGGACGAGCCAGCTTGATATGATGGGGAATCCCGACTCCGGCGGAGTATGGGCGCCTTGCCTAAGCTATCATGATGGAACATATTATTTAATATATACCGATGTGAAAAGCCATATGGGGCCGTTCAAGGATACGCATAACTACCTGGTTACAGCGAAGGATATCCGCGGCCCATGGTCGGAGCCGGTCTACCTGAACAGCAGCGGCTTCGATCCATCGATGTACCATGAAGAGGACGGTACAAAATGGGTGCTGAACATGGTTTGGGATCACCGCAAAGGGAAAAACCACTTCGGCGGCATCGTCATTCAGCAATATTCGGAAGAGGAGCAGCGGCTGGTTGGGCCGATCCACAATATTTTCCGGGGAACACCGCTGGGTTTGACGGAAGGTCCGCATATTTATAAGGCAAACGGCTATTATCATCTGATGACAGCCGAAGGCGGAACCCGGTACGGCCATGCCATTACGATGGCGCGTTCGGCTACGCTGCTCGGCACTTACGAGGCTGACCCGAACGGTCCGCTGCTGACCTCGGCAGATCGACCGGAAGCGGCACTGCAGCGGGCAGGCCACGGCAGCATGGTGGAGACGCAGCATGGCGAGCTGTACGTCGTGCATCTGTGCGGACGGCCGCTGCGGCCATCGATGTGCTGCACGCTCGGCCGCGAGACGGCCATTCAGAAGGTGGAATGGTCGGAGGACGGCTGGCTGCGCCTGACGACGGGCGATCATGAGCCGCAGGTACAGGTGGCGGGGCCGAGCCTGCCGGAGCATCCTTTTGCGCCAGAGCCAGAGACCGAGCATTTCGACGAAGGGGAGATCAGCCGCCATTTCAGCACACTGCGCGAGCCGCTTGCTGAAGCATGGGCGTCGCTGAAGGAGCGCCCGGGTTATTTGCGGCTGAGAGGCCGGGAGTCGCTGTATTCGCATCACCGCCAGAGTCTGGTGGCGCGCCGGCAGCAGTCTTTTCTCGTGGAAGCGGAGACCGTTGTTGAATTTGCACCTGACAGCTACCAGCAGATGGCTGGTCTGATCTACTACTACAATACCAAAAACTATTATTACTTACAGATCAGCCATGATGAACAATTGGGCAAATGCCTAGGCATCATGTTGAGCGACCGCGGCGTCTATGACGAACCTCTGGAGGCGCCGGTATCTATCGAAGGCTGGGAGCGCTGCTATATGAAAGCAGTCATTCGCTACGAGTCGCTGCGCTTCTATTATTCCCGCGACGGGGAAGAGTGGCTCGCAATTGGCGGAGAAATGGACGCGACCAAGCTCTCGGATGAGAACGCGGAGCTGGTCAAGGACGGCATTGCCCTCGATCAGGGTTTTACCGGAGCTTTTATCGGCATATGCGCTCAGGATTTGAGCGGCCGCCAGCTCCATGCCGATTTCGATTATTTCACATACCGCGAGCTGGACGAGTAGATATCAGCTGCGGTCGGTTAGCTAAGGTAGACGAGAAATAGATCCGAACAGGATTTGCTATTGGAGAGCCGGATAGGCAGAATTTTAGGCTAAGGGAGAGCTGACTATGTCGAACAATATACCGAATGTAATGGATGCAGCAGTACTGAACAAACCGATGGATATCGAAATCAAACAGGTGCCGGTTCCAAGCATTAAAGAGGATGAGGCTTTGGTGAAAGTGTACTGTATCGGAGTATGCGGCTCCGATGTCCATTATTACGAGCATGGGCGGATCGGCCGTTATGTCGTAGAGAAGCCGATCATTCTTGGCCATGAGCTGGCCGGGGAAGTGGTGCAGATCGGAGCGAAGGTCGCGAATGTCTCCGTCGGCGACCGGGTCGCCGTAGAGCCGGGAGTGGCTTGCGGGCGCTGCGAATACTGCAAATCGGGGCGCTATAATTTATGCCCGGACGTCGTCTTCATGGCTACTCCTCCGGTGGATGGAGCCTGGGCGGAATACGTTGCCGTGCGCAGCGACTTTCTGTTCCGGCTGCCGGATGAAATGAGCTTTGAGCAGGGGGCTTTGCTGGAGCCGCTGTCGGTGGGCATGCACGCGATGATTCGCGGCAAGGTCAGTCCGGCGGATCGGATGCTTGTGACAGGGCTCGGCCCGATCGGACTCCTGGCGATTCAGGCTGCGAAAATTTACGGCGTCACGGAAATTTACGCGACGGACGTCGTTCCGTTCCGGCAGGAGCTCGCGCTCAAAATGGGCGTTACCGCGGTCATCGATCCTTCGAAGGAAAATTTGAAGGAGCGGCTCGCAGAGCTGACCGGCGGACAAGGTGTGACGGTCGTCGTGGAATCGTCCGGTAACGGGCGGGCCATCGCGGACGCCTTTGGTGCCGTCAACCGCGGCGGGCGCGTTGTACTGGTCGGCATGCCGGCAGCGTCGGAAATCCCGGTCGATATCAACACGATCATCGACGGTGAGATCGATGTATACGGATTGTTCCGTTACGCCAACACGTATCCATCGGCTATTCAGGCTCTAAGCAAATCCGATATCGATATAGAACAGGTCATCACGCATAAATATGAGCTTAAGGATATTAAAGAAGCGGTCGAAGTCGCGCGCACCGAGAAGGAAACGAGCATCAAGGTTATGATTTATCCGAAGCTGTAAGCAGGCAGGCTGCCCGCCCGCTTCGCTATTCCCCTTAGACCAGTCAGGAGGCAATAAATATGAGGCTGCTGAGCAAGATGGGTTTGGACAAGACGCGAGGCCAGATTTTCGTCGGGTTCATCGTCATGATGATTATCGTGTTGTCATTAACGGTCAGCAGCCTCTATTATTTGCTGTCAAAGGTGCAGAAGGAGAACGCCTCCCGCTATATCGACGAAATTGCGGAGCAGGCCAGCGGACGGCTGGAATCGCTGCTGAGCGAAATCAATGTCCTGACTTTGCAGCTTGCAATGGATGAGCGGGTCCAGGATCAGCTTGCCGATGAATTGCGGGGCGAAACCACAACCTATGACGAGAAAATGCAGCTGCGAAAAATTCTGATCGATAAAACGGCATATTCGGAGACGATCCGGGAAATCGAGCTGTTCTCTGAGGAGAACAGCCTTTACCCGATTGTGGAGCAGAATATTGCTGCCCGGGTCGGTGAACGATACGTACGGGAGGCGAATGAAGCTCACCAGGTTGGCGCGATGATCTGGATAGGCCGCGACCCCCAGAATCCGGCGGATTTGCTGGCGGTCCGGAGGGTCAAGGTGGAGAAACTGGACTATCAGAACGGGGGATATTTGGTCATTCGCATCAAGCCCTCCCTCGTTGACTTCATCAGCAGGGATGTCGCAAAAGCAAGGGGAAGCATCATGCGGCTGCTCGATGCTGATGGCAATGAGATATCGCTGGCGGGAACTGAAGGCGCCGCGGCTTCCTCTGACACCCCGGAGGGGGATGGGATCAACAAGGCGGAGTATGTCACAGTGCAGCGGAAGATCAAAACGACCGATTGGCAGCTGGAGATTATGGTTCTGAAGACGGCTTTGACGGAGGAAATCCATTTTCTGCAGGATGTGCTCATCTGGGCCAGCGTTCTAAGCATCGTCGTATTCGCGGTCCTCTCCTATTACCTGTCTTTATTGATTACGTCGCCAATCAAAAGGCTGACGAGGGTCATGCAAAAGGGCAAAGGCGGGAACCCGCAGGAGAATCCGGGGACGTACTTCAATCGTGAGGTTAATCTGCTGAACGTGAAATATAATCAAATGGTCCGGGAGATCAACCATTTGATCAAGTCGGTTTATGAGAAAGAGCTGATCAAAAGCAAAAGCGAAATCAAAGCGCTGCATTCGCAAATTCACCCGCATTTCCTGTTCAATACGCTGGATTCGCTATACTGGGCCCATATCCGCAAAGGGGATGACGAGTTGGCCCAGATGGTCATCCGGCTTGCCGATATGTTCCGCTACAGCATTCAATTGAGCGGGGAGGACGGCTTCGTTACGGTGGCCGAGGAGCTGGAGCAGATCAAGCGCTACGTCTATATTATGAAGATGCGCTGGCATGAACGGCTGCAGGTTCACATTCATGACGACCCGGCCGTACATGGGCTGAAAATTCCGAAGCTGACGATTCAGCCGCTGATTGAGAATGCGATTGTTCATGGCATTGAACCGCTGGAAAGCGGAGGGATCATTGAGCTCACGGTTCGCGAGCGTGACGGGATTGTCTCGTTCCTCATCGCCGATAATGGTGTCGGCATGAGTGAAGCCGAGCTTGCGGACGTTCGGGAAAGGCTGCAGAATGATATGAATGTGGCGTTTATGTCCAGCGGCAAAGGCATTGGCATGTTCAATGTCAGCAAGCTGATTCAGTTCCATTACGGCTCCGATTACGGAATTCGCATCGAAAGCCGGCAAAATGGAGGCACCGTTGTTGAGGTGAGGATTCCTGCCGAGCAGGTTCAGGAGGAGGTGGATCGAGATGAGCATACCGGCGATCCTAGTCGTTGATGACGAATACAACACAAGAATGGGCGTGTCCTACACGCTGCAGCAATGGGGAGACGGCAAGATCGACATCGCCGCCGCGGAGAACGGGCAGCAGGCGCTGAACATGCTGCGGGAGCGGGAATACGATCTGCTCATCACCGATATCCGCATGCCCCTTATGACGGGTATTGAACTGCTGGAGGCGCTGCGAAGGGAGAAAAACGAGATCGCAGCCGTACTGCTTACCGGGTTCGCGGAATTCGAATACGCCCAGCAGGGCCTGCGGCTGGGAGCGATCGATTACCTGCTGAAGCCGGTGCAGCAATCCGAGCTCATCAAGATGGCCGAGAAGGCGCTAAACAAGGCCCGTCTGGCGAAAGAGCGAAGGAAGCGCCTGCAGCAGCATTTCGGCCAGCTTGAGCTGGGCGAAGCGGCTGCGGCAAATGGATGGCAAGGCCAGACGAGCCAGAATCAAGACCCGCTTAGCCTGCGTACGAGCAACGAGTATGTGATCAAAGCGGTTCAATACATCGACGGGCATATTTCTAACGTACTGACGATCAAGGAAGTGGCCCAGCAGGTCCATCTGAATCCGAGTTATTTCAGCGTGCTATTCAAGGAGGAGGCGGGGCTTACTTTTATCGACTACGTTACCCGGCTTCGCATGAAGAAGGCGAAGGAGCTGCTGGAAAGCTCCAGCCTAAGTCTGGATGCCATTTCAGAGCAGATCGGCCTGCAAACGACGAGCTATTTCATCCGCATGTTCAAGAAGTTTGAGAGAATGACCCCGAAGCAGTACCGCGATCAAGTGAAAATCAAATCCTAGGCTGCCTGATACGGGCAGCCTTTTTTAGTTAAATCCGAAGATTTTCAACAAAGATTCAGAAGAATAAAGCATATATGAAAAATATACAGTCATGCTATAATTTGTCTTAAATTATAGAATTTAGACAGGTGAAACAACTGGATAAAGGAGGAGGTTAATGGGGATATGATTATTTATTTTCAAGTTTTTATTTCGTTATTATTGTTTGTTTCTTCTATTACAAAAATTTTTAACTTAACTTCATTTCAGAAAACCATAGATCAGTTAGAGCCAATAAAAATGGTCAAACAACTGGGAGCAATGACAGTTATCATCATTGAACTAATTATTGGCATAACCATTCTGTTTAAAGAGTTATTGATATTTGCCCTGATATTATTATTCCTGTTATTGCTGTCATTTTTGTGGGCTGCGGTTAGGGCCATGAGTTTACATAGGTTAATTGATTGCAATTGTTTTGGGGGGGTAACCAATGAATCACTAGGTTGGGGAACGATATTAAAAGTTGTTGCTCTTGCCTTATGCGGGGCGGTACTGCTTTTATCAAGTACTACATTAAATATATGGAACTATCCGTTGAAGGATATTCTAGGTTCTTTATATTTTTCGATTTCAATACTTACATTATACAGTTTAATAAATATTACTATAAAGCTATTTGAAAGCGTTATCTTATATCAGGAGTAAGGAGTGAATTTATTGGAAAACTTCCTTGTGGTTGCAATATTTACAATGTGGACATGTATTATTTGTATTCTTTTTGCCATTGTCTTCTTGTATAAAAAAGTACAAAGCATAACGATGAGTGTGAATAATACAAACACGGACACGAACACGAACACAAACACAAACATGCATCCAGTTATTAATGATCTATTTCTGCCTTTAAGTGATTATGGATTAGAACAGGGGGAGTTATTTCCTGTACTTCAATTTACAGAGGTTTCTGGTAAAGTGATTAATTTGACTGAACGAAACAGCAGGGGACTGATCATAGTTTTTCTGTCAGTTAATTGCAAAATATGCGAGAGTGTTTACCAGGGTCTAAAATTGTTTTCTGAGCGCCACCCATACTATGATCTATCAATATTTATGGAATCGCCTACACCTGAAGAAGTTATTCAAAAAGCAAAAACTCTTCAAATCAAACATCCAATTTATCACTTGACTGAAGCGGATTTAACGATCACAAGAACACGGAAATTCCCCTTTGCTTACTATATTTCTCCTGAAGGTATTGTTATGTCAAAGGGCGTCATTAATGACGGCTTGAGAGACTTGGATATACTTCTTAAAATTGGCGCACAGGTTCGTGAGGCATCCTAGAATTTATTAAAAATATAGAAAGGAGGTGATAGCTAATGACATATTGTAATACTGCTTCTACTTGTACTTCAAGTATCTGTAGTCCTTACGGTATTAAAATCAGAGAGTACAATGAATACTGTCGTATTTATAATTCGAATAATCAAATTATCGATACGACATCCAGAACGTGGTATGTATGTGAATGCTAATTTTGTTTGTAACTAAGGATACACATCATGTGTATCCTTAGCCTTATAAATTTATGATTTGAAAGAGGCTAATTCATGATGCTAAACGATAAGGAGTTACAAAGTACGGGGACTGATAAAATCAGAAAATATAAGTTAACACTGCAATACATAAAAAGAATGCTTCTCATTGTTTGGTCCATCGATCCATTCCTACTGTGTACAACTCTCTTATTAAGGATCTCTCAGGCGCTTATTCCGGTATTGCAGACATGGTTAACTCTTCAGTTGGTAAACCAAATTACTTTGTTGCTAGAAAAAGGATCTCCTTATATATTAAATCCTCTTAGCACATTATTGTTACAGTTGTTAGTATTTATGGCTTCCGCCGGAATTAAAGCATGTGATCGATACGTCCTATCTAAATTAAGAATTAGAACCCAATATCATTTTGATCAACTAATAGCTGAAAAATCGTCTAAAATACCGCTAATTCATATGGAGAGTTCAGATTACTACGATCACTTTTATCGAATTTCAGGGAATTCAGTTAGAGTAATTAATCTTATTGATAATGTATTTTCTATTTTACAGAACACGGTTATGTTATTCAGTATGTTAATTTTAATGGCCGCTGTTCATTGGGGGCTTGCATTAGGAGTATTGTTATTGATTATTCCTTCTCTAATTGTGAATATTACAATAGGGAATTTAAGATATCGGCAAATGTTAGAGCAGACACCCGTCGAAAGGAAAACGGGATATTTACTAGATTTGTTAAGCTCTAGGCTAACAGCGAAGGAATTGCGAAGTTTTAATCTATCTAAATATTTTATAGACAGATGGAGTAAATTATTTTGGAAAAATGGATATGAAAAATTATATTTGGAAAAGAAAACATCGGTATCTGTTTTTGTTGTAGATGCATTTGGAATATTAGTAACAGGAACAGTAATGATATTACTTATTTGGTTAGGAGCTTTAGGGAAGTTAACTATGGGAGCATATGTAGCAATGACCCAGACACTAACCACTGTACAACGGGGACTAGAAGATATTGCTTTTAGAATGGCAGCCATTTACGAAGATTCTTTATTCTCGAACCCTTTGTTCACTTTTTTGGAACTTCCAGAGGAAGATCATGATGGAAGAGTGTTTTCTTTTCCAAATCAAATACTTAAGGGTATTCAAGTCAGAAACCTATCATTTAAGTATCCTAAACAGAATGTAAAGGCATTAGAAGATGTAAATATTCATATTAATCAAGGAGAGAAAATAGCAATTGTCGGTGAGAATGGCAGTGGCAAAACAACGTTAATAAAATGTTTGCTTGGATTATATCCAGCGACAGAGGGAGAAATATTAATTGATGATATTGATATCCGGCAAATAAACTTAACTGAGCTGCGAAATCATATCACGGTTCTGTATCAAGATTTTGTTCAATACCAATTTAGTGCGGAGGAAAATATTGGGGTTGGGAGAGTCGATAAAATGATGGATAAGGAGATGATATTTCGAGCGGCTGAAAAAGGAGGGGCGCTTGATTTCATTAAGGATTTAAAATTAGGTTTTGATACTCAATTAGGACCCTATTTCTCAGGAGGAGTGGAGTTATCTTTAGGACAATGGCAAAAGATGGCGATAAGCCGGGCTTTTTTTCGTGACGCTCCAATTGTAATTTTGGATGAACCTACTGCTGCCCTAGATCCATTGGCTGAAGCTGCAATATTTGATCAGTTCATGACACTATCTAAAGGAAAAACAGCTATTTTTATTTCTCATCGTCTAGGCAGTTGCCGAAATGCTGATCGAATTATTGTTATGAAAGAAGGGAAAATTGTTGAATCTGGTAACCATAATGAGTTGATTCATTTGCAAGGAGAATATCACAGGATGTTTCAGGCTCAATCCAAGTGGTATGTTCAGGAGGAAAAGGCGGAGTTTAGCGGGGAATTTCGATAATAAACAGATCTTGTCAGTTCAGCGCCGGAGAGGTACGCTCTCCGGCGTATTTTTTTGTGAAAAATTAAAAAGGGCTTTACAGTAATTGATCACTAGTGTACTATTAAACTATAACACTAGTACAAGGGAGTGGGATTATGAGCATACACGAACTAAAGACATATCCTACGGTGCTTTCGGTGAACCAGGTGAGCAAGAAAATCGGAGGCAAGCTGCTCGTGAATCGGCTGTCCTTCGATATTCATAAAGGGGAAATCGTCGGGCTGCTGGGTCCTAACGGAGCAGGCAAGACGACGACGATTCGGATAATCGTCGGGTTAATTTCCATGAGCGAGGGCGATATTTTTGTCATGGATAAGAGCATTCGCCGGAATTTCACCGAGGCGATTGCCCATATCGGCGGGATCATTGAGAATCCGGAGTTCTACCGGCATATGAGCGGCTATGATAATTTGAAGCAGTATCAGCGGATGGCGGAGGGGATTACCGAGGAACGGATCATGGAAGTGGCGAAGCTCGTGGGGCTCGAGCAGGCGCTGCATAAGAGGGTAAAGGCATACTCGCTCGGCATGCGCCAGCGGCTTGGCATTGCGCAGGCGCTGCTGCACCGGCCTTCGATCCTTATCTTGGATGAGCCGACGAACGGCCTGGATCCGGCAGGCATTCGGGAAATGCGGGATTATTTGAAGCAAATCGCCCGGGATGAGGGGATCGCGATTCTGGTCTCCAGCCATTTGCTGTCGGAGATGGAGCTGATGTGCAGCCGGGTCATTGTCATCCAGCAGGGCGAGCTCGTGACGGTGCGAAGCCTGGAAGAGCACCAAAGTGAAACAGAGTACGCCAAACTGAAGCTCCGGGTTGATGATGCCGTGCGGGCTAAGGAAAGACTGCAGCGGATGGAGGAAGTTATTATCACTGGCATAGCGCCTGAGAGCAAGGAAATCGCGGTTACCGTTCGGGAACGTTATATACCTCGCATGGTACAGGCACTAGGCGAGGAGCGGATCGGGCTGTACCGCATGGAAGAGAGCCGGGAATCGCTGGAAGACGAATTCCTTAAATGGACGGGAGGAAATTACATTGCGTAGTTTTGGTAAATTAGTGTGGAATGAATGGCTCAAAATGTTCAAGAAGCGCAGCTTCTTCGTGCCATATGCGATTATAGCAGCCTTCATTATTTTCTTGGCTTATATGACGCAATTTATGGGCGGGCTGCAAAGCGTCCTGACGGCTCCGCAGTTTGCGCAGGCGGTTATCTCGAAGAATGGACTTGGACAATTCCTTGTGATGCTGAGCATCATCTGCACGGCGGGCGCCGTCTCCAAGGAATTCAGCGGCGGAACGATCAAGCTGCTGTTGATCCGTTCGGTAAGCCGCAGCAAGATTCTGGCTTCCAAGTATGCGATTGTACTGCTGTATTCATTATCGCTAACCCTGTTTGCACTAATCGTCGGCCTGGTCACTGGCAGCGTGATGTTCGGCTTCTCAGACATGGCCGGGTTCGGCAATCTGCTTAGCGCCACTCTGTACCATGCTGTATACATGGCCATTTATGTGACCGCCGCGTTTATGTTCGGGACGCTAACCCGGTCGAGCGGAGCGACGATTGGCATCGGCATGACGCTGCTAATGCTGGAAGGGCTCGTCGTTGCCCTGCTGTCCAAATATTCATTCGTGAAATATCTGCTGTTCACGAATGCCGATTTATCGGTATATGCAAATGGCCGGCCGCCATTTGAGGGGATGACTATGGCTTTTTCGCTCATCGTATTGGCTGTTTACATGTTCTTGTTTCTCGGGGCCAGCTTTGTTACGTTTAAGAAGCGTGATGTCGCCTAAGGGGCATAGCCCCATGGGATAGGGCGGAAAGGGGTACGACACATTGTGAGTATTGAATTTGATAATAACTTGCCGATTTATTTGCAGATCATGGATTATATCAAAAGAGAAATTGTGACGGGCAAGCTGAAGGCGGGAGACAAAATTCCGTCGGTCCGCGAGCTTGCTGTGGAGCTGCAAATCAATCCGAATACCGTGCAGCGGACGTTCCAGGAGCTGGAGCGGGAAGCGATTGTAGAGACTAGAAGAGGGTTAGGAAGATACGTGACAAGTGAGGAATCGAAAATTATGAGGATCAAAAAGGAAATGGCCGGAGATTTACTGGAACGATTCATCCACGGGATGCAGGAGCTCGGATTCTCAAGCGAGGATATCGCTGCGATCGTAACTGAAGCGGTTCAAGGCGAGGCCAGCGAACTACAACGTTCAAACGATTGATATTGCTGAGCAGGGGCATGAGCATAGAATCATCAGTATGAGAAGGGAAACGATTATCATGGAAAATATACTGGAATTTCAAAGTGTATCCAAATCCTATGGTTCCAAAAAAGCATTGCACGAGGTGTCATTCACCGTTGGGGCTGGTAAAATCGTAGGCCTCTTGGGAACGAACGGCAGCGGCAAAAGCACGATCATGAAAGTTGCGGCCGGTCTGATCCAGCCGTCGCAGGGAACGGCTGCAGTTCTTGGGACTCCCGTCGGTCTGAAGACGAAATCGGACGTGTCCTTTATGCCGGATCAGCCGTTGACGGAATCCTGGATGAAGGTCCGTGATGCAGTAAGGTTTTACCAGGATTTCTATCATGATTTTGACGAAGAGAAGGCGCGCCGGATGCTCGACTTCATGAACCTGAATGAAAAGGAGCGAATCACCTCCTTGTCCAAAGGGATGAACGAGCGGCTGCATCTGACCTTGACTTTATCTAGAAATGCCAAGCTGTACTTACTGGATGAGCCGATCGGCGGGGTAGATCCGGTAGCCCGGGATAAAATTCTCGATGCAATCGTGGAATTCTATAACGAAGACAGCAGTCTGCTGATCTCTACCCATCTCGTGCGGGATATTGAACGGATTTTTGATGAAGTGATTTTCATCCGCGAGGGTGAAGTCGTGATGCAGCAGGAGGTAGAAGAGCTGCGGATGAAGTATGGAAAAAGCGTGGATGACATGTTCAAAGAGGTGTATGCGTAATGTTGAAGCTGCTGAAGTACGATTGGAAGCGAAATGCGAATTTGTCGCTGGGGCTGCTCGCTGTGCTAGTTTTTCTGCAAATCGTCATCGGGGTCGTTGGCAATGTCAGGGGTTGGGAGCAGTCGATCATATTTGTCCTCTCCTTTATGTTGTATACGATGACCGGAATCATTCTAATCATCATCGCCTCCAAGACGTTCGAGAATAATATAAAGGCTTATAGCCGCAGGCTGCTGCCGGTTCGTCCGGTCTGGACGGCCGTATCCAGCATCGTGCTGTGGTGGCTGTTTACTGCGGTGTTAGCGGGAATCGCCTTGCTCCACTATTATATTTATGTTAGTTTGGTCCATTCGACCCCGGTATGGCCGGAGGGAATGATGGTAACCAGCCTGCTGGAATTGTTTAAATTCATCTTCGCCATCTTCTGGACACTCACCTATTTGATGCTGATGATCCTCTTGTCGATGACGATCGGGGCCAGCGTCAGCCTGCGCGGCAAAGCCGGCACATGGGTGGGGATCATAGCATTTTTCATAATTCAATATGTATTAAGCCTTGTAGAGAGCGCGCTGTTCGGCGGATTTGACGCGAAGCTGTTTAGCATAGGTATTATACAATCCTCCAATGATTCTATTAACGCCCAGGTCATGTCGAGCGCGCCGATACTGCAGATAGGGCAGCTGCTGTTTGATGGAGCCATGTTTGCCTTGATGCTGCTGCTGATCAACTATTTATTGAGCAAGAAGGTTGAAATATAGAAGAGCCCCTTCGCATTTACTCGATGGGCTCCAGGCTGATCGCTTTAACTTTAAGATCAGATCCGTATTCCAGAATGGCATTTACGGCAAACGCTGCGGGAGAGACGCTTCCCGGGACAGTAGCGGTAATTACGCCGTCGGCAGCGCTGTATCCGATGACCGAGCCGAATGAAACCTCCTCATTCCAGAGTACCGCATCCGATTCGAGGTAGTTTTGTTCCACCTCATCGGTGTCTGTCGTCACGATGACCCTGACTTGGTTATGCTCATGCTGGATATCAGAGGTTACCTGGTCTTTAATGGCCTGAAGAGGGTCTTCAAGCGATAGCTCAGACAAGTCCTCCTTGTTCAGCACATGGATTTCCTGTTCGTTCATTCCTGTTCCGTAGCCCGTGGTCAGGATAATAATAATTTCATGCTGCTCGTCGCGATTGATGTCTGCGATATGAACGGCGGGATAATATGTCTTGTTCGTGACATTGGTCCAATCGAAATATTTGCTGAGCTGGCCGACCTGAACGGTAAGCCCTCTGAAAACATCCGAATCCGTATGCTTAGAAGCGGAAATAATCACGTCATTTGCTTTGACCAGATGGATCAGGCTCTCATCCGGCGCAGAGGCCGCATTAGCGCCGGCGGCGTTCTCGCTGGCACGGCCGCAAGCGGCAAGCGTAAAGGCGATCAACATAAATAGTATGCATTTATTTAAATATTGGATAAGCAAACTGAGCAACTCCTTCAATTAGAAATCTCATTGTGTAGTATACATGATGCAGGAATTGCAAATGTATCTAAATGGTCATCGCTTTGTCAATGTTATGGCATACACAGCTTTAAGGCCAAGCAGGATGTGCTGCTTGGCCCCTTTGTGTGTACTATGCCCAGTAGAATGGTATTAAGGCTTGCTCTTTCGGCCAAAAATCAGCTTATGGCCGATAATGCCAACCATGAAAATGATAAGGCTGTCCCAAGGCGAGACGGTGAAGGCGGGCAGCAGCCAGTTTAACCCAAGGCCGACTACGCCCACGGCTGCGGCAATTCCGATATAAACCCCGAGTGTCTTCGGGTCGAATTTCGCTGGCTGGAGCTTGGAATGCTCCTGCTCTTGCTCTTGTCCTGCTTTGCGCTTCGTTCCCGGGCCGAGATACCGGGTAACCCCTTCGACAAGCGCGATCGAGAGAACGGCGATGACAAGCAGCGAAGCTGTGCTGATCCGGGTGTATTCCAGTTCTCCGCCAAACCATTTGCTGAAGAAGCCAGTGAGCATGTAAATAAAGAATACCCAAGTCAGAGCGACCCAGGGAATCATCGTATAATATTTGATTTTTTCCTTCAAGGTTCGCGGCTTTTTCATCATGACGTCATCCGCAAGCTGCTCGCAGTAAGCTCTTGGATCGTCGCCGAATAATTCGGCAGCGGAAATATTCTTTTCTTGATTTTTAATAATGCGCCGGGCCAGCTCTAGAAGAACTTCTTCACCCTTCGCCTCCGTCAGCGAACTGGAACCGGAGCGGAAATACATCACCATTTCTCCGAAATAAGCCTCATTAGCCGGGGACATCTGCCCTCTTAATTGATTCGTCTCTCTGATCATTTCGTGAATGTACATGAATCTCTCCTTCCAGGCGGATTGGCTAATTATGCAATCTCCCAATTCTGTATGTGAATTACCGATTTTCTCCAGTAGTATACTGTATATTTCACGTCTCCCGCAAGGGTCCTCGGAAGTGTCGCCGGAGTGAGTCTGGAGAATCACCGGAGGAGCTGGAATAAAAATACGCCGTCCCTCCAACACTATAAAGCAGGAAGAAATGAGCGGCATTTCTTCCGAGATTACAAGAAGCGAGGTGCACAGCCATGGGAAAGTTCCACTCGGAGCTGACTCGGAAATATTTGCTGAATAGCCAATCGAGGGGCAGTCTTGAAGAAGTGACGGAGATTGATGCCGAGGAGGAATTCGCGGCTCAGGAGCAGCCGTTGCAGGACGATGAGCCATGGCTTGCCGGGGACATACCGGGGGGCGGCTCCAGCGAAGGCCAGGAGTTGACCCAGAATTACTTTCGGCAGTATTATGATTAATTCAGGAAACGATTGACACTCAGCCTCCTGAGATGCTAAGATAAGTTTATAATTCATATTAAACTTATCGGATTAATTGATATATTGCGTGGCATAAAGGGAGGCTTGAGCGGATGGAACGGCAAATCGTGATTAACCATGGAGAAGAGAAAATAACGGCCAGTATTCATTACCCAGGCGAGACGGTTAAGAGAGAGGGGCGCTGCAAGGACCGCGTGCCGCTGATCATCATCTGCCATGGATTCGTCGGCAGCCGGATTGGCGTGGACCGCTTGTTCGTAAAGGCGGCCCGTGAGCTCGCTTCCGAGGGCAATCTAGTTGTCCGGTTCGATTATATCGGCTGCGGAGAGAGCAGCGGAGAGTACGGACAGGAAGGCATCGACTCCATGATCGCCCAGACGCGCACGGTTCTGGATTACGGATTGAGCTGCGGGGACATTGATCCCACGCGGGTCATTCTTATCGGGCACAGCCTCGGAGGCGCAATCGCACTTCTTACCGCCGTACGGGACCGCCGTGTCAAGAAGCTTATTCTGTGGTCTTCTGTCGGCTATCCTTTCAATGACATCGTTAAAATTACGGGCCGGAACGTCTACGATGAAGCGCAGGAGAAAGGTGTCGCCGATTATCTCGGTTACGGATTCACTCCGGTGTTCTTTGACTCGCTTGGCACCTATCAGCCGTTCCAGGAAGCGATTAAGTTTAGCGGGGACGTGCTTGTTGTTCACGGCACTTCAGATGATGCAATCCCTGTCGATTATGCGTTCCTGTTCCAGAAGGTATTCTGGATGCGTCCGGAAGGCCGCTGCGATAAGGAAATTATTTTTCAGGCTGACCACACCTACTCCTCTGGCGAGCATCGCAGTCAATTGCTGCTGAAGACGAAGGAGTGGCTGAATCAGCTGGAAGCTGTTCAGAGCGACTGGCAGCACTGGATGATATAGCAAGGCGTCTGATACAGGAAAAATCATATCCGCAGGACTCTCAAGCGCAGTGCCGTAAACAACGGCACTGCTTTTCTTTGGCTAAAGTCTTTTCGACATATGGACAATCAGCGTATAATATGAGGAAAAACATGGTGCTCGGAGGATATGATTTTGAAATGCTCAAATGGATTGAAACGATCAAAGCATGCGCTGCTGCTCTTATTGTTGTCTAGCTTATTTATTATACCTGCTTGCGGGCAAGGGAAAGCTGCCGTCATAGGCGGGGGCCAGATAGAGGACATCCCTGTGCAAATGGAGGAGCCGGTTGTAGAGGAACCGCCCGTAGTCTTTAAGGCGCCGCTGACCGGCCTGCCGGTAGAAGAGCCGATTACCCGGAGGCCGTTCGCAGTAATGATTAATAACGCCCCGGCCGCCAGGCCGCAATCCGGCTTGGGACAAGCGGATATCGTGTATGAAGTTCTGGCGGAGGGCGGGGTGACCCGGATGATCGCCATTTATCAAAGCGGTGACGAGGCAACCCGAATCGGGCCGGTGCGCAGCATACGCCCTTATATGATTGATCTTGGTGAAAGCCATCACGCCGTGACTGTCCATGCGGGAGCCAGTAATGACGCGTTTGCCATACTTCAGCAGCAGCGCAAGGAGGATCTCGACGAAATTACGAATGCTGGTGTATATTTCTGGCGGGATAAATCGCGGAAGGCGCCTCATAACCTGTATACCAATTTGGAGCAGCTGCTGGAGGGAGCGGTTAAACGGGGTTATGCAACCGAGCAAGAGGAGGCAGTTCCGACCTATCCATTCCGCAATGAAGAGGACCCGGGAGAAGGATTACCGGCCGGGCAGGTCGAGGTTAAATTTCAACTTAATAATTATCGGGTAACTTATGAATATGACTCCGGTACGAAGCTGTACAAACGATTCATTAACGATGCGCCGCATAACGATCTCGATACAGACACCCAGCTGACTGCGGCCAACGTCGTCATTATGGGAGCAGACCATAAAGTGCTGGACGATGTCGGACGATTGGCTGTTAACCTGGAAACGGGCGGAGAAGCGGTTATTTTTCAGCGCGGGAACATGATTCGCGGCCAGTGGATACGGAAGTCTGGCGATATTATCCGTTTTGTGAAGGATAATGCGGAGATTCCATTTTACCCTGGGATTACATACATTAACGTTGTGCCAAATGAGCCGGGATTTGACAGTCGTTTTACAGCTGAATGAGTCGAAAAATAGGAAAGTATTTCATCGTCATGCAATATAAGGGATAGGAACCGCTAACAAAGGGGTATTATAATGTGAAGACGTGAAATGTTTGTAACAAAAGTATTCACGTTGTCGCTAATTGTGTTAAGATATTCAGGGTTATGTCATCCGAGTGTATCAGAAACACATGCAGAGAAAAGGGGATAAGAGATGCGAGCGAAAAAGAAGGATATCTTTTTCCAGACGTTAGAAAATATGGCGGATACGATCGTGCATTCGGCGGATTATTTCGCCCAGCAGGTATCGGAGCTTAAGGATGTAGAGCAATTCGCAAAGCAAATGAAGGAATTTGAGTCGAAATGTGACGGTTTTACGCACACGATTATTGTCGAACTGAACAAAACGTTTATTACACCGATTGAACGTGATGACATCATGAACCTGACGACGACGCTCGACGATGTGATAGATGGACTGGAGGCAACGACCTCCCGCTTCTTCATGTATCATTTGAGCGAGCCGGACGAGCATATTGTTCAATTTGCGGAAATACTGCGTACCTCTGCTTATGAAATTCAAAAGGCAGTACATTTGCTATCCCAGAAAAAACTGCTTGCGATTCGCGAGCATACGATTCGACTGAACGATCTCGAGAACCAGGGGGACGAGCTGCTGCGTATTTGCATTAACGAGCTGTTCGCCAAGGTAACGGATCCGATCGTTCTGATCAAGAAGAAGGAAATTTATGAACGTCTCGAGACGACAACGGATGCGTGCGAGCACGTTGCCAATATGCTGGAATCCATTATCATGCGCAATTCATAAGAAACTTCGCTTTATCATTCAATTTTCCGGGAGGTTGGAATTGCGCGGATAATATACAAATACAACGATCTGTGCAATAAATGAGACTATGGATACGAGTTTAATCATCATACTGATTGTCATCTTTCTGGCGCTGGCCTTCGACTTCATCAACGGCTTTCATGATACTGCCAATGCGATTGCGACCTCGGTATCGACGCGCGCGTTAAAGCCGCGTACCGCGATCATGCTTGCCGCTGTCATGAACTTTGTCGGAGCCATGATGTTCACGGGCGTCGCGAAGACGATCGGCGGCAGTGTAGCCGACCCAGCCAAGCTGGATAACGGTCTGGAGATCCTTGTCGCAACATTGCTCGCCGCGATTATATGGAATTTGGTTACCTGGTGGTTCGGTATCCCTTCCTCATCTTCGCATGCTTTGATCGGTGCCCTGGCCGGGGCGGTATTTGTCGGCGCCGGCTCCGAGAACCTGAACTGGAGCGGGTTTACGACAATTATTGAAGGACTTATATTTTCTCCGCTGATTGCCTTTGCTATCGGTTATGTCGTGATGATGGTCCTGAAATGGGTGTTTGCAAAGCGCAGCCCGCATACGGTCAATAAGGGGTTCCGCTCGATGCAGGTCATTACGGCGGCCATTCAAGCGTTCACACATGGTACCAACGACGCTCAGAAGGCGATGGGGATTATCACCTTCGCCCTTGTCACAGCCAATTATCAGGATAATATGGACGTTCCTTTATGGGTTAAGATCGCGGCAGCAACAGCGATGGCACTAGGCACTTCGATCGGCGGCTGGAAGATCATCAAGACGATGGGGACAAAAATATTCAAAATCGAGCCTATCAACGGGTTCGCGGCCGATCTGTCGGCGGCATCGGTTATTTTTGGCGCCACGTTATTCCATTTGCCGGTGAGTACAACGCATGCCATCACGTCCGCGATCCTTGGCGTAGGATCGGCCAAACGCTTCTCCGCCGTCAAATGGGGAGTTGCCGGACGAATCGTCGTCGCTTGGGTGATTACGATTCCGATTGTAGCCGTCCTGGCCGGATTAATATATATCATACTGTTCTAGCCTGTAACGAAAAAGCCAATCACTTAGGATTTATGCCAAGGGTTGGCTTTTTTAGATATGTGTGGTGTCTATGAGAATAAATATGGAAGCGGGCAAGGAGGCTGGAGCATGCTGCGAATTATGGGCGTTACGCGGGATCATAAAGTAAAGGCGGATCTATCGCTGGAAGATGTCCGCATAGGACACTATATTTGGTGCTGGGTGGATTTCAATGAACCGTCGGAAGAGGAGTCAGAGCTGCTTGCTTCCTTCTTTGAATTCCATCCTCTGGCTATTGAAGATTGCCTGCACGTCCTGCAGCGGCCGAAGCTGGATTATTATGAGGATTATCAATTTCTCGTTCTGCACGCGATGAATCCGGACACCTTGAGCACGGTAGAGGTCGATTTGTTCATCGGCAGCAGCTACCTCGTGTCTTACCACAAGAAGCCGCTAAACGAGGTAGATCAGGCGTGGGAGAACATGCTGAACGGGACGCGTAACCGCAAAATCTGGTCCCAGGGGCCTTATGCCGCCGCTTACATGATCATCGACAGCCTGGTGGATAATTATTTTCCGTGTGTATATTCCATTGAGGACGATCTGGATGAACTGGAAAAGCTGGGGGGGCGTGAATCGGTGGAGGTTCTGCTGAATCAAGTGTTTGCGCTGCGGAGCCGTCTGCTCAAGCTGCGGCGCACGATCGTACCGATGCGGGATTTGATGTACCGCGTTCTGAACTCCCAGCATATCCAGGGGGAGAAGGAGCCGAGAGTGCACTTCTCGGATATCTATGATCATCTGCTGAAGCTGTCGGAAATGATTGACAGCA
Organism: Paenibacillus sp. FSL W8-0186; assembly: GCF_037969765.1. NCBI lineage: Bacteria > Bacillati > Bacillota > Bacilli > Caryophanales > Paenibacillaceae > Paenibacillus > Paenibacillus sp. FSL W8-0186. The sequence continues at coordinate 1,166,398 of NZ_CP150207.1, forward strand.
ACCGTGAGATGACGGCTGATTTGAGGGATTCCTATATTTCGCTCAATTCCAACCGGATGAACGGCATCATGAAGACGCTGACGGTTATTACGACTGTGTTCATGCCGCTTACGCTGATAGCGGGGATTTACGGGATGAACTTCGTGAACATGCCTGAGCTGGAGTGGGACTATGGCTATTATGGCGTGCTTACCCTAATGGGCGTACTCAGCATCTGGATGATTCTAAGCTTCATGCGGCGGGGCTGGTTCAAGTGATAGAGGAAGTTCTGAAGCTTTTATGAACATCAATTATAGTTCAGTTCCAAAGACGGTCATTTCCCATTTTAAGGCGGGAAATGACCGCTTTTTGTTGTTGCGCTGGACGGGCATTCAATTATTTTTTGCCGGATTAGATAGATGTCCACTATACAATTGCTTTTCTGGCATACGATGAGATCATATACAACTGCACTATAAAGGAGGAGGACCACTTGAAGATTCGTAAGGCGATCATACCAGCAGCAGGCTTCGGAACACGGCTTCTTCCAGTAACCAAAGCAATCCCCAAGGAAATGCTTCCGATTATTGATAAACCAACGATTCAATTTATTATCGAGGAAACGGCAGCGGCTGGAATCGAGGAGATTCTGATTGTCACCGGCAAAGGGAAGAAGGTTATCGAGGATCATTTTGATTCCGCACATGAGCTTGAATACTTCCTGGAACAGAAGGGAAAGTTCGAAGAGCTTCGCAAGGTGAGAGAGTTTGCTGGTCTTGCAGACATTCATTATATCCGCCAATCCGAGCCGAAAGGGCTGGGCCACGCGATTCATGTGGGCAGAAAGTTTGTTGGGAGAGAGCCCTTTGCTGTTCTGCTTGGAGATACCTTCTTCGAGTCAGAGCCTCCGGCACTGAAGCAGTTGATCGAAGGCTTCGACAGATTCCAGACTTCCATTCTGGGGGTTCAGACGGTTCCCGAAGATAAAGTATCCAAATACGGGATTGTAGATGCCAAGCCATTAATGGATGCTTTCGCCTATGTTACTCAATTAATCGAGAAGCCCCAGACAGGTGCGGCGCCTTCGCGTCTGGCGATGGTAGGGCGTTATATTCTTACGCCATCGATCTTTGATATTCTGGAAAATCAGCCACCCGGCGTAGGAGGTGAAATTCAGCTCACCGACGCGTTGAACAGGCTCCTGACCAAGGAAGCAGTCTATACTTGCGAGATCAATGGCCGCTGGCATGATGTTGGAGATCCGCTTGGCTATCTTAAGGCTATTCTCGCTATTACAAGGCATCGTGGAGATCTGAAGAATGATCTGCAAGAGGAGATAAACAGACTGCTGCAGGTTGACAATGATATCCCTAGTTCCGAACAATAGCTATCTACGTATAGTCACTAAGCATGAAGGGGCCAAGAGGCCTGAGAATAACGAGTACGGCAATCGTAAACTGCGTTATTGTCTAAAAACCAGGGAGAGGTGTTAAATGTAAATGGTTGAATTGGCTTTAGCATTTACGGATAAGGATGGAAGTTATGCAGAACATGCCGCTGTCGTTCTTACATCGGTCTTCCTCCATACAGGTTCACAAGTAAACGTTCATATTCTTCATGACGAGTCGTTGACCGAAGAGAACAAGCTAAGAATTAAACAACTGGTTTCGCATTATAATCATACGGTCAATTTCTACTCTGTCGTCTTTCCTCCCGATTTGGCTGAAGTTGTTGAGGGAGCTCAATCGGTTAATACATGGACCCGGGGGAGCATGTACCGTCTGCTCTTGCCTTTTCTCCCCAATATCGGGAAAGTTATTTACCTGGACTGCGATGTGCTGGTAAATCTGGATATTCAAGAGTTGTGGAATATCGATTTAAACGGTTACTATTTGGCTGCGGCTCGAGATCCAGGCGTCGCAGGACTCACCGACATACTTCTGCCCTTAGGTTTAAATCCGGATAATTACTTCAATTCGGGTGTTATCGTATTTGGACTGGACAATATTCGCCACAACCCGGAATGGTATGACAAGATGAAGGATTTCCTCCGGCAGCATCCCAGCACAACCCTGCCGGACCAGGATATACTCAATCACGTTTTCGGCAGCAACTATTTACAGCTTGGCGGGGAGTTTAACACCTTTAGCTTCAGTAATCCGGATCAAGATTTCAATCATAAAATCGTGCATTTTGCCGGCGAGACAAAGTGGTGGGATCCAGCGTCCCCAGGCTACGCCCTGTATGAAGAATATCTTAATCTGACACCGTGGAGATTACCTGAATCGCACTTTGCAGCGCCGCTTGAGAAAAAGGCGGATCCGTGGCCGTCCTTGCCTCGATTGGAACATGAAGAGCCAGCTCAGCCCGAGGGTTCTGCGCAGCTGCCTCTGCAGCATGCCGGGAAGCAGCAGCCCGTGCATAAAGTGAATCCGCCAAGGCATCGGCGTATTTACGGTATGAAGAAAACGCGGATGAAGCGGCAATCCAGACTGAAGAAGTTCAGGAGATTAACGAAGCGGAAGTTATTGAAAAGACCTGTAAGGCAGGCCGGCTTCGGAACGCTCAAGCCCTCTCGGCCATATCAGGCAGCACCGCTGCAGCGGAATTACCGATTGAAACCTAAAAGAAGAACGCAGAATTTCTATCCAGGTATAGTTACGACTCCGGGAAGGGGTCGGCGGGTCGCAGCACCTCGGCGAAGAATGATTACAGAACTGGTTGGAAGACGGTACACGCCCGAACCTTAAGCGGGCGGAGAAGGACCAGGGCACATATGGAAACGTGCAGAAATTGCCGCAGATTACCGGCAATATCGCGAACACCGAATTCATAAGCACCCTTCGGTCTTTATTAGCCTGAAGGCGAGAAAGAAAGAAGGGTGCCGCTATTATATAGCTATGCATGGGATAAGAAAAAATAGCTGCCGAGACTTCTCGACAGCTCTGCGGCCCCGAATATAATCTAGTGCGGAGTTTGTAGCATTAGCGGCGGCGTTTCGCTTTTCCGTTGCGTGCACGGGAGGAGGAGCGCTTATTGCCTTTTCTGCTGCTCTTCCTGGCGCTTCCTCTGCTCTGCCGGCGGCGTCGCGGCCTGTATTCGTCCAGCTTGTAGCCGGCTCCTTTGGGCCGCGCTCCTTTGCCGCCGGGGAGCAGACCCGTGATCAGCTTAGCCATCGGCGCAAACTGCTGAACGGTTTGCATGACCTTCTGCACTTTCCCCACCGTAGCAATTATGCCGTCGATCCCGCCGAGCCTGTCGATCATGCCTTTGAGATCGCCCAAGTTCGGGAGAGAGAAGCCTCCGGTGGACTTGGCAGCTCCGGCGGCTGCGGCTGGCAGTATAGCGGTCTCGCCCGCGGCTGCTCCCGCTCCCGCTGCGGCTTGTGGTGGTGAATAAGGAACAAGCGCAGAAGCTTCCGCTGTATTCGTAAGCGACGGCTCATACGGAATAACCCCGGGATAGTAGTCTGTATAGGTAGAGGGCGTTACGCTTCGATGGGGAGGATAGTAATGAGGCATAATATCACTTTCCTTTTTCAATATTTAGGGTGGAGATAGGCGTTTGTATATTACACTGTATGTGTATCGCACAACGTGTGTATAGACGAATGTCCCGGGTGTGATGGGCTTTTGTGTATTTTGGGCGTTATTTCTGTGATGCGTGAAATCGTTAACGCTTGAAAAGCAGGCCATTGCTCAGGTACAATGTAGGTGTGTTTATAGTAACCGTAGGGGATGATTAATCAGTGCAACTTAAGAAGTTGAATGATAAAACGATCGACCAATTATTCGAAGCGATTCTTACATTGAAGAATATCGAGGAATGCTACGTCTTTTTCGATGATTTATGTACAGTTAACGAAATACAATCTTTGTCCCAGCGCCTGGAAGTGGCGCGCATGCTCGGCAAAGGAAATACTTATAATCAAATCGAGGCGGAGACCGGAGCCAGCACGGCGACGATTTCCCGCGTCAAGCGCTGCTTGAATTACGGCAACGACGGGTACAAGATGACGCTTGACCGCCTGGGGCGATAAGGATGAAGGAAAGCTTGGATATGCTGCAGGGTGGAAGCGGAGCTTCGGGGCAGGATCATGGGCTGCGACAAGGGCTGGTTAGCGAGGAGGCGGAATTTACACGAGAGCCGCTTTCGGCGGACGGCCCGCGGCGGCCCGGTGTGCTCGTGATCAGCCACGGTTCTCCGGACGGCCACTGGGTAAAGCTGGTGGATGAGGCGATCGCAGCAGTCAAAGCAGGATTACCGGGGGGGCTTCCAGTGGAAGCCTCTTTCCTTGAAATTGTAGATGGCCGCCTCATTCAGGACGGGATCGACCGGCTGGAGCTCGAGGGCGTCACCGATATGATTGTCATTCCTTTATTTATGTCCTCGGGCAGCACGCATGTGGATGAGATTGCGTATGCGCTTGGGGTTAAGGACACGCCGGAGAAGGAGACGGATTTAGAGCATTTTCGCCTCTCTGCGCGCGTGTTCTTTGGCGAGCCCGTAGACGATCACCCGCTGGTTGCCCAAATGATCTGGGATAAGGTCAAGCCATTGTCCCGCGAGCCGGAGCGGGAGGCGCTGCTGCTGGTCGGCCATGGCAGCAGGCATGACGGCTTCCGCCAGCGTTGGGAGCAAGGCATCTCCTCCCTGGCGACACGGGTGAAAGTCATCAGCGGCCTTGCCGAGACGGACTTTGCGCTTCTAAATCCAGATAGCGTGCATAAGAAGGTCAGTTATTGGCAAGAACGGGGATATGAGGTGGCTATCGCCCCGTTATTCCTAAGCGCAGGTTATTTCACGAAGAAAGAAATCCCTTCCAGACTGGAAGGATTGACATATCGCTACTCGGGAGAAGCGCTGCTTCCCCATCCGCTTTTGCCTCACTGGATGTTGGATCAAATATTGCATATAATGAGGTCAATGAAATTATGATAAACGGGTGGCGTTCATATCATGAAGAGAGCTAGGTTGATTTATAATCCGTCCTCCGGACGAGAGGAAATGCGGCGCTTGCTTCCCGATGTGCTGGATCGCTTGGATCTTGCCGGCATTGAGACTTCATGCCATGCTACGACAGGCGAGGGCGATGCTACGCGGGAAGCGGCGGAAGCGGTGCGGCGCGGCTACGATATCATTATTGCGGCCGGCGGCGACGGCACGTTAAATGAAGTGGTGAACGGCATGGCAGGACTTGAGCATTTGCCGCCGCTCGGCATCTTTCCGATGGGAACGACAAACGACTTCGCCCGGGCTATGGGAATTCCCAAGCGCTGGGAGGATTATTGCGATTTAGTGATTGAGAACAAGACGCGGCCGATTGACATCGGCAAGGTGAATGGCCGCCACTTTATTAATATCGCCGGCGGCGGCTCGCTGACGGAGTTGACGTATGAGGTGCCCAGCAAGCTCAAGACGATGATCGGCCAGTTGGCTTATTATATGAAGGGCATCGAGAAGGTTGCCAGTCTGTCGCCGACGGAGCTGATCATTCGTGCTGATGGGCACGGGGTGCTGGAAGGCGAGTTCATGCTGTTCCTGATTGCGAACAGCAACTCTGTCGGCGGCTTTGAGAAGCTGGCGCCGGATGCGCGAATCGATGACGGCCTGCTGGACGTGATCGCGGTGCGTAAATGCAATCTGGCGGAATTCATCCGCCTGCTGACGATGGCGCTGCGCGGCGATCATTTCAGTGATCCTCGTGTCGTCTATTTCAAGACGACACGGATGGAGGTCACTTCGCCGGGCCTGGTTCAGTTGAACCTGGACGGCGAATTGGGCGGGGAGCTGCCCGGCGTGTTCGAGATTTTGCCGTCGCATTTGCGGATTTTTGCGTAAATACGAGAGTTAGCGGGTTAGGGGATTGGCTGGGCAAGAGGCCAGTGGCAGATGGGGGTGTACGCTGGGGAGACCCTTGGCTGGGTCAAGAGCGTTCGCGCCGGGCTGGCTATATCGGACTGGGCGGAATGAAGGTAATAGGATAGTGAAGAGTCGATATTTGGATGGATATAGAGGGGCTGTTTCCGAAGCATGCAGGATGCGGGGAACAGCCCCGGCTTCATGAAGGTGGCATGATGGAGCCCCGGCTGGCTGCTATCTTAGTGGGCCGGGGTGGGCTAGAAGAGCGTAGAGTAGGCAGGGCAAGAAGGGTAAGAAGACCTGAAGACCCAAGACCTGATGAGAGAAGATTAAGATCAGGATAAGTGGAGAACCGGATGGCCTGGAGACCTAAGAGGCTCAGTAGGCCGACAGACTGGACAAACCTGACAAGCCTGGCAAGCCCGGCAGAACTGGTAAGCCCGGGAAACCTGACAAACCCGGCAGACCAGGCAGAAGTGGAAGCCATTAAAGCCGGGAATCGTGGGGAAATGGAAATCCTGGCGGATTTTCTAAATATGAGGGAATAACCTTACAAGAAAGAAGTGAAGTACCAGTAATGAAGAAACAGCGAAGTAATGGGGCAGCGGGCAGGAGGGAATCGGCTGGCCGTGCCTATGGATCGGCGGAACGCGAGACAGGTATGCGCAGCTCTAATAAACGGAGCAGAAATGGAAGTCCCGGTAATTTGCATGGCGCTAGAAAGCAGGAGGCTCCAGAAATCGCCGGATTGCCTGTCAGCAAAAACGATGAAGTTGTTATCGATATCATCGGTATGAACCACGACGGCGAGGGCGTGGGCCGGGCAGATGGGTACACGCTGTTTGTAGCTGGAGCGCTTCCGGGCGAGAAGGCGCTCGTGAAGGTGTTGAAGACGAAGAAGCAGTACGGCTATGCCAAACTGCTTGAGCTGCGTGAAGCCAGCCCGGATCGTATAGCCGCGCCGTGCGGCATTTACGACAAGTGCGGCGGCTGCCAGCTGCAGCACTGGAGCTACGCGGGCCAGCTAGCTTGGAAGCGCCAGCACGTGGTCGATGCGCTGGAGCGCATCGGCAAGCTGCGCGTGGCGGCGGGGGACGCTGCTGGTGCGGTGAGCGAAGGCACCGGGGTGCTTGAAGCAGCGCTTGGCGACGAGGGCATTGTCGTGCTGCCGACGCTCGGCATGGCGGAGCCTTGGCGCTACCGCAACAAGGCTCAGGTACCGATTGGCGTGACCGACGGCGGCCTGGTGGGCGGCTTCTATGCCCGCGGCAGCCACCGCATCGTCGACATGGAGACGTGCCTGATCCAGCATGAGCATAACGATGATGTCGTCACTCGTGTGAAGGCGATCGGGGGCGAGCTCTGCATCACGGCCTACGACGAAGAGACGGGGCGAGGCCTCTTGCGCCATGTCGTCGTGAAGAAGGCTTTTCGCACCGGGGAAATGATGCTTGTCCTCGTCACCAATGGGCAGGACATTCCGCATGTCGAGGCCTGGATCAACCTGATCCGGGAACAGCTCCCGCAGGTGGTCAGTATTTGCCAGAACATTAATACGAAGCAGACCAACGTCATCTTTGGCGACGAAACCCGCGTCCTCTGGGGACGAGACGTCATTTATGACTATATTGGTGACGTGCAGTTTGCGATCTCGGCGCGCTCTTTTTACCAAGTGAATCCGGTGCAGACTGAAGTATTGTACAGCAAGACGGTGGAATATGCAGGGCTGACCGGAAGAGAGACCGTCATCGACGCCTACTGCGGCATCGGGACGATTTCCTTGTTCCTGGCGCAGCACGCTGAACGCGTATATGGGGTAGAAATCGTCAAGGAAGCGATCGAAGACGCCCGCAGCAACGCCGAGTTGAACGGGATGAAGCATGTGACGTTTGAGGTGGGAGCTTCGGAGGATGTTATTCCACGCTGGAAGGACCAAGGCATCGAAGCCGATGTGATCGTGGTCGACCCACCGCGCAAAGGCTGCGATTCCCGCTTGCTGGAGACGATCCTGGAGATGAAGCCGGAGCGTGTCGTATATGTAAGCTGTAATCCGTCGACATTGGCCAGGGATCTGCGGATTCTGGAGGACGGCAGCTACCGGACGGTGAAGGTGCAGCCTGTGGATATGTTCCCGCATACCGTTCACGTTGAATGCTGTGCGTTGATAGTTAGAAGTAAAGAATAAGCAGAGGGGTTCGAGAATCTGTAAAAGATTCTCGGACTCCCATCTGCTTTAATCTCGATGCGATCAATTAGTCTGTGAAGGATTTCGGGCGTTAGCTCGTCGAATAACAGTTGGGAAAATGCTAAAGTATCGTCTTGGATTTGAAGCGATTCATCGTACTGTCGCTTTTTGGACTTCAGCTCGTCTAACTCCTGATTGATCGAAGCAACATACTCATCATACTCGCTTTTTGGCATGTCTCCGTCAAAGTGCTTATCGTGTGCTTGCTTCTTTCGATGCTTCAATTTGTCCATTTGAGAATCCAAGGCTTTGATGGCTTTTTCATTTTGTTGCTTTTGTTTCTTTAGCTGGTTTTCAAGCTTCTTAATTACCGCTTCATTATTCAAGTTGGAAACAAGCAAACGAATATCTTGAAGAATAACGGATACCAAGTCAGCTTCACGTACAAGATGATCAGTGCATTTTTTTATTCCATGTTTATTGTAGCTACCGCACAAATAGCCTTTAACATTTTTCTTATAGTGCATTCCTCGTCCACAATCGGCACAATACGCTGTATTCGTGAACAAATGTACTTCCGATTGAGGTCTTGTACGCTTTCTACTTTCAAGCAGTTGTTGAACGACTTCAAAGTCTTTTCGTGTAATTATGGGTTCATGGGTATCCTGTACAACGATGAAGTCTTTTGATTCCTTATAGTTTCTTTTTTTATTCGTTACACTTTTTGTTGTAGATCGGCATTGAACAAGATCGCCAACGTAATAAGGATTCGTAAGAATTTCTCGAACTGTTGAACCTCCCCACAAATCAGAAGCATTTTTCTTTCCAGCGATTTGAGAAGGTGTAGGAATACCCTCCTCGTACAATTCACGTGCTATACGATCATGTCCTTTTCCTGCCAAATACCCTCTAAAAATTCTTCTAACAATATCGGGTGTCGCATCATTTCTTACAAATAGCTGACCGTCTTTTACTTCATAACCGAGTGGTGGAATCGACCCTTTAAACTCACCACGTTGAGCTTTAAGCTTAAAGGTCGTCTTCACACGATCACTAATACGCTGGGATTCCTGTTCATACATCCAAGCATAAAGCCCGAACATATGAACATTTCTTTCCAGTGTATTAATAGCGTTGTCTAACGTAATAATCTCAAGGTTGTTATTCTGAACAACATCTCTAATCTCGTAAGACAATCCGCCGTTTCTTGCAAGCCTCGAAAGTTCCTTAGCCAAAATCATATCGAACTTTTTGGCTTTTGCATCGGCTATAAGGCGTTGCAATACTGGACGTTTCGAAGTTGTTCCTGTTTCGATTCCGACGTAAAAGTCGAACACCGTCCACCCTCTTTCAGATACATATTTCAGAAACAGATTTCGCTGATTTTCCAACGAAGTTTTTTGTTCTTCTTTGTCGGTTGAAACTCGAACATATATTGCACATCTCATGCGGCATTCTTCCCTTCGTCATGAGATGTGACTGTATTCACCTGAGTACGATCGTAATAGGACCCGATCAGGTTGTCAATTTTTTCGTCAATCAATGTTTGGATGATGTCTTCGAAAGTCAAATTGTATTCGTTATTGAAAATTCTTTCAACTTGCATTGTTATTCCTCCTCCGATTATTAAGTTTGAGTGCATGTTGGATAGTCGGAAGGATTCAATACACATTTCTTCCACAAACGAGTATGAACCGTATTTCTATCACTTCACCGAAGAAATCTGCAGTATTTCTTTTCGGTGATATGAGTATATGAAAAAAACAAGTCTTTGAGTTTGAAAAACGGTTCTACCCGTGTCGGAGGTTTCTTGCTTTAAAGTATTAAAGTGATATTTTGTGGTGGGATGTGGCTCCTATGCTTAATGCAGGGAGCCTTTTTTGGCTATTTTCAACTATCTCAGTTATATCGCCATGTAGGAAATCTATAATGCAATAAGCGGGATGAGGGGCTTCGCTCGTCGGGAGACTTCCAACTTCACCTTCTCCCTACGGGAGTAACGGTTCAGTAGGAATCTCCATCAATTCGTTGCATTCGCCTGCGGCGACCGTTCACCTTTCGGGATTCACTATGAAACGAATTGCGACTCGCTCGACCCTTGGGAAAGCAGTTGCCCATTCTGGGCAAGCGTCTCATTCGAGACGCACAAAAGCCCAAATAAACCCCATCAACTATTAAAGGAGGTAACTGTCATGCCGAGAAGAAACAAGCCTTACATTACGCAATATTTTGAGCGTGACCGTAATGCATTCACCGCACTATTTCGTACTGGACATGTTAGATACGAGCATTTACTTCAATGTGGATCAACAGATTCCAGAATCAAAAATTTAATGCGAGATGGTCATTTCGAGAAGGTGTTTTACAAGCAAACTAGTGAGATCAAGGAATGTTACAAACTAACTAAATCTGGACGAGCTTTAGCATATCAGCTTTGGGGATTAGACAAGCAGTACCATGCACAAAACCCGTTGCATGATACTGTGATTGCAGACAAGTATTTTAGCATCCCACGGGAATCTCGTGATCAGTGGGTTACGGAAAGTCAAATACGTGATAAGTTTCTGGAACGATTAGATGAATTGAGGAATCAGGGAAAGTTAGAGGAAGCAAGGATTTATGAGGATATGCATAACAAAGGGTTAATATTGATGTCAGATGCCGTATATGTCGATGAAAACGGAACAGAAATTGCTTTCGAAGTGGTCACGAACACATACGGTCAAGAAGAAATACATGCCAAAGAAACACTTGTGAAATTAATGAATTATGGATACGAAACATCCAAAGCGTAGGAGGTGAAAAATGAGCAATATCAACGAAAAGAAACAACGAGTAAGTGAACGGTATCATGAGTATTTGTTTATTATCTATCATTTTGGCAACAAGGTAATCCTCATGAAACAGCTATTCCGATACGCCCGAATTCTTGGCTTAGCTCAAAGTTATTCAGTTTTTTACAGACAAATTAAGGAATTAGCTGAAGCCGAGATTATACGCAGAGAACCATTTACTGCTTATGGGAAAAAGACACAGCTCCATATGCTCACATTAAAGAAATTCGGAATCCGATTCATTGAGGGTAAAGGAAGCAGTCAAAGTGTAGCGGCAGTCCCGAAATCAAATACAAATGAACGTATTCCCGTCTCGATATTCAAAAATTGTTACATCTTGAATAAGTTAATCCCTCGAATACAACAAAAATGCCCCAATATCACCGTTGAGACAGTCATCGAATTGATTAATAAAGATCATAGTAACATTCTGGAATCAAAAAATCAGGGCGTTGTGTTCTTGCATAATATCCTTGATTGTTCAACACTTCATCCCTACTTGAACTCTGACGAGATCAATTATGAAATCAATCGGTTAACTGACATTAAGCAAAAACGTTTAACGGGTTTAGTGGGAGGTGCTTCGCCATCGGAATGTAAAGATCAAATATCCATGTCTCCGAAGCTTACAAAACAGGATTCTTATTCAATAGACAGTTTGATAAATGCACATGTGTATATCGCTCAAGTAAAGATCGTCCAAAACAAACCGTTAATTACTTTATTGCTGTTTGATGTTTATAACAAGCAGGCTATTTACCGAATGACAACTCAAATCGCCTGTGCCTTTCATATGTTCGGACGTTACTTTAACGATTTTTCACTGAGAGTAGGGATTGTCGGTATCGACGAAGTTGCGTGTAGAATATTGGAATCGAAAGCAGAAACAGTAGTAAGTGATTTCTTTACAAAAGAAATAAGGGGTTCAAGATTGTCTCGTATTTTAGCAGATTGGAGAGTTAGTTCCATTGAACAGGAGCTAATTCAAATCCGATTTACGCATTATGATATAACCAACCAGTATTTGGAGGGCACTAAGCATTCCAATTTAATAAGAAAATGAATCGAGGCAAGTCCATCATTAGAGGTGGATTTGTCTTTTTCATTTGTCAGTTATCAACTCGATTCGACTTGTATATGATATGAGATCTTTCAAAGGAAGTGAAAAGCAATGTCATACCAACTTGCAAAATCGAATAACAAAATAGTCCGTTTAAGAGATTTCGGATGTGAAAATAAAAAGCATCGGCGTTGAAGGTATGATCGCCTAAAAAGTTAACCGAGGAACTAACTCTTCCTGGCAGTGCCGTTGACGGTGGGCGTGTTTGCCTTGCAAGTTCGGTGAGGCATAGCCTGCCATAGCCGAACTTATAAAGATTTCCTTCTTTCTCATGAAGGATGTGACTGTCCTAGTTCCCGAAAGGGATAGGGGGGCAAGCAATAATCGTGGTGATTACGGAGCGTTTGATACCAGACCTTGGCTCCGCTGAGCTTGTCGCTATTTGCGAGGCTGATGATACGGATACCTCGGCGGATTATACGCCATATTACTATCACAGCTCACCCTTGCTACGCTTAAATTAACCATTTTGGCGTAGCAGGGGGGGCATCGAGCCGTTTGCCTAACTCAAACCGCCATATTAAAAAACAACCCGATGCTGATGCATCAACTCAGCGGTTGCGTAGATAAACATTAGAAGGCGAGATGGTCGGGGAGGCAAAAAGAAATACATAATATGAATATATCAGAGTGAATTGCATATAACATAAAATCAATAAATCAGGTGTGCTCTTTAGCACAGTTTCAAAGTTACGACGATCAACAGTATAAGCATATTATCGAGGTGTTGAGTATTCGTCATGATAGTGATCATTGCACTGTCATGGCGAATATGATTATATGTATTCTGAGGCGATTCTGGGAACTCTTTACAAATAGTGGTTTACAATTTATAATATGTCCAAGTGTGGTTAAGGGGGATATCAAAAATGAACCGTTTTATATCTGTGTTAACAAAATCCTATAACCATCATCATAGTTAGGCGTTTGTATTACGGAATTTTTTCCGTAGGTACAAACGCTTATTGGCGTTATACCTACGGACTTGAAGCATAAGAGTCATGTAGGTATTTTTTATCCTACATGGCTCTTTTTGTTTATAAAAAATTGGAGGTAGAAAGAAATGCAAAATTCAAGCATTATATTCGAGGTCCCAGAACAGAATGAACTACTTACAGAGCGTTTCAAAACACATAAAACGCTATTCAACAGAGATGTACTTTATGGAGTATTATCAATTTTCGATGAGGTGGCCAATAAGGGCGATGAAGGAATCAGAAGTATGACAACGAAGTATGATGAAGTTGATTTGGATGAGCTGGTTCTTTCAAATGATTATGTTGAAGGATGCATATCTTCGCTGTCGCCGTCATTACGCTCAGCTGTAGAACAAGCAATTAGAAATGTGCGAGATGCTAATTTAGCTATGTTACCGCAAACGTGGGAAAAGCAAATTAGACCTGGAACAGTAATCGGTGAAAATGTGGTTCCCTTAGATTCGGTAGGTATATGGATACCAGCAAGGAAAGGACCATTAATTTCTACTGCAATAATGCTGGTTGTAGCGGCAAAAACAGCAGGTGTTAAGAAAATCGTTGTGGGTATGCCCCCATTAAAAAATGGACTTGGAGACCAAGGAACGGTAGCGGCGGCAAAGCTTGCGGGAGCGGATCAATTTGTGATCGGCAACGGAGTATCAATAATTTCTGGGTTTGCACAAGGTACAAATTCCATTCCAGAAGTTGATGGGATTTATGGACCAGGACCAGGTGGAATTGCGGCGGCAATGAGTGTAGCAATGACATATGGTAAAAAGAGTGTATTAGGCATCGGTCCAACCGAATGTGTAATATTTGCAGACGAAACTGCCGATCCGCTAAAAATAGCTTATGATTTAATCAATGAAGGGGAGCATGGTCCCGATTCTTCTTCTATTCTGGTCACAACTTCTATAAACCTTGCCTGTAAAGTAGAAACTCTCCTTTGGAAATGTATTGGCGAGGTCGAAGAAAAACGGAGACAATACTTAAATAATGTCTTTGGTTCTAACGGTAAGGGAGCAATCGTTGTTGCATCAGAAATTGACGAAGCTTTTGATTTTATTAATTGGTTTGCACCAGAACATTTGATGATTGTTTGTGATAAAGAAACTGAGAATCGTGCTTTGACCAGTATAAACAACGCAGGTGAAATTCTTATCGGCGAATACACACCTTTTTCGGCGGCTAACTACGGGATAGGAATTACAGCAGTATTGCCGACTAACCATTTTGCAAGAGCCTTTTCTGGTGTAACATCTAAGGATATGGTGAAGTATTCAACAATCGGAAGACTGAGTAAGGATGCTTTACAAGAAATATATCCGATAATTAAAGAGATGGGGAATTACGAACAATTACCTTGTCACGTAAAAGCGGCTGATATAAGATTGCTTGAATAGGTGAATACAGCTACATCGTATTAGGTTATTCTACCATCAGCACTCATCCCACGTAGAATCGGTGGCTTTGTTGGTGAGGGATGATACAGATCGCTGAGAGTGCAGTGGAGCGGGTTTGGAGAGTAGTACAGGTGAGAAGAAAATGTGAAACAGAGGCGGTAAAATAGTAGAATTGACTGATCGTTGACGAAATCAATAGGTTAGTTTGAATACATTTAACGTTAAGTCCGTTTGCTAAAGGGAAGGTACACTCCTCGGAAAAATGAGGGGGGTACCTTTTTCTTGTATACTTAAAATATCATGAGGACACGTCCGCTTGATTGGAATGTGAAGAATGCAAGGTCAATATCATGAAATAAGCGCGAACTAAGGTTCAACAGCAGAATTTTTCATGCAGGAGAATTATCTAGGCTAATAGAACTAATTAAGAAAAATGATATACCTAAAAGAAAATAATAAATAAAATATATAGTATAGATGTAACCTATTTGACGCTAACATCAAAGTAAATTAATTTTGCTTCAGTACTGGATAATTTAATGATTGTGTAAGTTAATTTTAAAAGTTGATAGGACATTACAAATCCTTACTAGAGGGGAAAGTACGGATATGAGCAGTTGGAGGACAGTTGATGAATTACGGTAATATTTTATTGAGAAATACACTAATTCAAAATTAAGCAACGAACTTGAAAAAGCCTGCAGCGAAGAATATGAACTGATGCGAGATTATAATGGTAGACAAATCTTGGAATTACTTCAAAACGTGGATGATGCATACGGTGATAAAAAAAAAAGTGAAAATCTTGATGGTTACGAAGAAGTAGAGGTCAAGATTACCTATAAAGACAACGTTTTGGAAGTTGGTAATACAGGAACTACCTTTACAAAAACTAAAAGTGTAAGCGTTGAGGAACGATCTGCATAGTATTCTTCACTAAAATGGGTGGAACAGAATAGAGATTCGATTTACTCTATTCTGTTCCTTTTTCCTCTTCCAAATTAATAACCTTATCCACTATACTTTAAAGCGATATTCGTACAATTGACTCGCTTTTGACTCAAGTGCAAGTATTAGGCTTGCAACTCTAGACCGATTGGTTTATTATAAACCAAAGAGTACAGAAATGAGGAGATAAAAATGAGTTTGCTCGTCCCTCCATTTACACGGGAAACGGCCCTTCAAAAAGTCCGTCAGGCAGAGGACGGCTGGAACAGCCGCGACCCTCAACAGGTATCACTTGTCTATACAGAAGACAGCCAATGGCGAAACCGCGCGGAATTTCCAGTCGGTCGAGCGGAAATCCAGGCATTTCTTGCTAGGAAATGGGCTAAGGAGCTGGACTATCGGCTGATAAAGGAGCTTTGGTCGTTTACCGAAAACCGAATCGCAGTACGGTTTGCCTACGAATGGCACGATGATAGCGGGCATTGGTTTCGATCCTATGGAAACGAGAATTGGGAGTTTGCCGCAGATGGCTTGATGCAACGCCGGTTTGCGTCGATTAACGATATGCCGATTAGCGAAGCCGATCGGAAATTTCATTGGCTGCTCGGCCGGCGCCCCGATGACCATCCGGGTCTTAGTGAGTTGGGCCTGTGACACGTACCGTTTTTGAAAAAGCCGATGTTGTTCCGAGGGTTGCCGAGGTTTTTCGCGAGCTCGGTTATGAAGGCGCGTCTCTGAGCCAGATTACGGCTCGAACCGGCCTCTCCAAAGGCAGTATTTACCATTTCTTTCCCGGAGGGAAAGAGGAGATGGCCGCTGAAATACTCGCCCATATTGATGCTTGGTTTGTAAGCCATATTTTTGAGCCGCTTGAAAAGAACGAACCCCTTGCCGCTATTCAAAAAATGTGGCGAGAGATCGATGCCTATTTTCAATCGGGCCGGCGGGTTTGTCTTGTAGGCGCTTTTGCGCTGGATGAAACAAGGGATCGTTTCGCGGCAATGGTTCATCAATATTTTAGAAGATGGATGGATAGCTTATGTGGCGCGCTTGTTCGAGCAGGGGCAGACAAGGAAGCCTCCAAAGCGGTATCGGAGGAAGTGGTTGCCGGTATTCAAGGGGGATTGATTCTCGCCAGAGCGCTCCAAGATGAAGCTATTTTCGAGCGTACGCTTGCAGGTCTTTCCGAACGAGTGACCCGGTTCCTTAAGACAGCAGTTCCTTAGTTAGCTATGCAAAAGGGGTCCCCGTCATTTTATGACATGGGGGACACCCCTTTGTACCTCTATCAACAGAGTAGACATATAAAGCTGTTGCTTCACTCCATATCTAAGTAATGGATCGGCCTTCCCTTTGGGAAGGCTTTTTTATGGTGTGATCCAAATCGAACCTACTGACAAAAATAATTTACATAACATATTCCTGTACTTAATTTTAAGAAAATGAAACAAGTGTATCATTTTTTGTTGTGATGGGCTTATAACAACAACGAAGGAGCGTATGATAGTGAAAAAAAACTTGCTTAAGCTCGGCTTAGCTGCAACGATGATATGTTCATTCATCACCCCGGCAACTGCACTTGCTGCTGAACCTTTTCAATTAACCATTCTGCACTTAAATGATCACCATTCCCACTTGGAGAGTCAAACCATTGATCTTAGCTTAAACTATGATGACACCTCGGAAGGAGAAAAGGTACGCTTACAATTAGGCGGAATGTCTTACATATCCTCATTAATTAACGATAATAAAAATGACCACACCTTATATTTGCAAAGCGGGGAATTGAACGGAACCCTATATTACAGCCTCTATCAGGGCGAAGCGGACATCAAGGTGCTAAACGCCTTACAGCCTGATGTTTACATGGTGGGCAATCATGAGTTTGACGAAGGCGACCAACATCTTGCGGATTTATATGACATGGCAGCATTCCCGATATTATCCGGAAACATTAAACCTACTGTTAAATCCCCTCTCTATGGCAAACTGGACAAGCCTTACATGATTAAAGATGTCAAAGGGGAGAAGATAGCCATTATCGGTGTTGTAAAAATAGAAAAAACGAAGGAGTCCTCTCTTGTCAGCGAGGATGTAGACTTTATTAACGAAATCGAGTTTGTAAAGTCTATGGTTGAAGAAGTACAGGAGCAAAATATTAATAAAATCATCGTACTGAGCCATTTGGGCTATGATTTCGACCAAGTTTTGGCAGCTGAAACCAAAGACATCGACTTAATTATTGGCGGGGACACACATAATTTGCTTGATTCCTCAGGTGAAATGAGAGCTCTGGGCTTGCCGGTGTCCGGTGAATATCCAACGGTTGTTAAAAATGCAGAAGGCAAAGACACTTACATTGTACAAGCATGGGAATACGCAAAGGTGATGGGTAAAATTGATTTAACCTTTGATGAGCAAGGCGACATCATCAGCGCAGCAGGAAACCCAATTGCTCCGGTCGGCGGCTCATACCAGGTTAACATCGACAACAAATGGGTGGATGCGGATGAGACTGCATTAGACAAAATAAAACGGACGATAGCAGCCAGCCATGTTCTCGTAGAGGGCAGTACAGATCCTGTGGTAGAGGGAATTATTAATCCTTACCGGGAAGCAATAGAGACCCAAATGAAGTCCGTAATCGGCTCTGTTCAAGACACTCTGTCTAACGATCGGGTCCCTAAACCTTTTATAGATGTGAAAGATGCCAATGGAAGCTTTGCAGCACAAGTGGTTGCCGATTCTTTCTTATACAGCATACCGCATGCTGACCTGGCCATTCAAAATGCCGGCGGTGTAAGGGAAAGCTTTTTGCAGGGTGAAATAACAATGGCAGATGCCTACACCATGCTGCCGTTTTCGAATACCGTTACCACCCTTAAAGTTACCGGCCAAGAAATAATCGATGTTTTAGATGAAGCTATTCGCTATTCCCAAGGCATTACCCAGTCAACAGGTGCGTTTCCTTATGCATCGCACTTGAGATATGACGTTTATTTAAATGCAAGCGATGACGTTAAGAGCGTATACAATGTTGAAGTAAAAGATAGAGAAACAGGCGTATGGTCTCCAATAGACATGGATAAGACATATGTAGTAGTGACAAACTCCTTCACAGCACTTGGCAAGGACGGCTATGTCACGTTTGAAAAAGCCATTGAAAGAGATCCTAGTGTGAAAGAAGAAACTCACCTTCAATATGCCGTACCGCTTGTTGAGTTATTTACAAAGCATCTTAACGGCGGGGAGCTTGTTAAACCGAATGCGGATAGCTACTCCATAAAGTCGGTAAAGGATTGGCCAACCGAAAAATCGCAAATCATCGAAACGCCTGCCGTCGATACCTCAGTCAAATCTGAACCTGTAAAGACTTATACAGTCGTAAAAGGAGATACCCTTTTCCAAATTGCGAAGAAAACGTTACAAGACGGAACACGTTGGAAACAAATTTATGAGTTAAACAAGGATACGATTAAAAATCCTAACTTCATTTATCTCGGACAAAAAATTGTTCTGCCGTAAATAAAAAAAGCTGCTTCTCGGTAATTGGAGAAGCAGCTTTTTTTGTGTTTTGACTAGAAAACCACGTGTATTAGTGTAATTTTAAAAAGCTACGGCAATATGTGCTTTTTTGATTGGATTTAATAATGATCAAGAAATACAGGGGTCATGTACCAGTCTTTAGATCCGTAATTATTGTCATATATACTTCTTACATCCCTGGTTACTCCATGTTCTAAGAGTAATTTCCTGAAGCGTTGACTTATAAACAGGGGGTGGTAGACGGAGCTTCCATTGCTAACCCATTCACTTAACAAATATAGGTCATCTGTATGAGTTTTGGTAATGGTTTTGTCAAACAGATAAGGGTAGTTGATTTTTCCTTTTACATCACAAACATAACATCTTTCTTTTGGTTCTGATACAAAATAATAATATTTCATATCTGAACTTAAAGGGAGAAGGGTGTTTTCTACAACAAGCTGATATGCTGGTAAGGAATTCTCTGGTTTGCCTTTATGTATTACTTTCTCAAAATGGAACCCAGATATATTCCACTTTTCCATAAGTTCAGCCATTTTTTCAGAAACTACCCAAAACATTCCCTCTATATTAATCATGTAACGATTTTTAAAGTTAGACGTATCTAAAATTAAGCTTGATTCCAATGTCTTAGTTTTTAAACCACAGGCCTCACAAAAAATATTACTTTTAAGGACTGAATGCTTATTAACTAAATTCGCTTGGGTTGAGTTTCCAGTTGAATATAAATTTAAAAACGGTGCTTTCTCATATTCATCGTCATTGTAACTAAATAGAGTTTCTTCACCTATTTCATCAATAGGGAACAGATGAAGTAAACGAAGTCTAATCTCTTCCATTTTCTCAATCGTGTTTTCTTCCGGGCCAAAAGGGATTGGAATAAGGTATCTTATTTCTGATGAGCGAGCTCCTTTCTCTGGGGAAAAGACCTCAATATCATATTCTCTAAAAAAATTTTCAATTTGTTTTGTGTAGGAATAATCAATAAAAAATCCGATTTTATTTGTTATTATCATTTTCCTACCAACTCCTTGATGTTTAGGGTGAAGCATCGAGCCCCACCCTTTATACTTAACTATTTGAACTGTCTGCTTTTTTGCAAACTCATAGAGGAATTCCCATACTTCGTCACCAGTGTCATCCTTACTCGGTTCTGCGAAAGCAATCATATTAATGGAAGTAAACACTAAGGCAAAAGCTAAAAAACGATAAACAATCTAGAATTTATAGAATTTTCATAATGAGATCACCTCCTTATTTTGATTTTTTTCTGCTAAATTCCATTTTGTTAACTAGTGATATCTCCATGATCTTATAACAGCTGCTCATTCCCCATAATACAATTCCATCCTTCATCCTTTGTAATTACATCATATAACATAATAAATTATAAAAATGTGTAAAATACTTTTAGTCTTTTAGTGCTGAAAATTCGACAATTTTTATAAGAGTGATTGAGTAGAAATTAAACCTGGAAAGCAGGTTTCTTGGATCTAATTACTAAAGGGAAGCAATTGTAGCGTTTGAGCCGATACATCGCACATATGTGGAGTGTCTAATATTGATGGTACTGAGTAAAGATAAAAAAGAAAATTGATATTTTATGGAAGTTTATTTATTCTAAAAAAATGAATACACTCAAAAAATGAATTAGATAAAGGTCAATCATAGACAGCATGCGAAAATAAAGGAAGAGACTAACAAAACGTTGACCAGACCCAACTTATATTAAAGGGCCATATGTCAGAATGATCTTGTATGAATACAACCGTAAGAGAGGTAGATGTATCATGAACTTTGACATGAATGAAGCGATTCAAGTTTTAAAAAGTACCCCAGGTACGTTGACTAGTCTTTTAGCCGGCTTGTCTGACAATTGGTTGCATACCAATGAAGGCGAGGAAACTTGGACTCCAATTCAGGTTATCGGACACCTCATAGAAGGTGAGAAATACAATTGGATACCAAGACTTGAATTGATCATTCAACAAGGGGCTACTGTATCGTTTCCGCCATTTGACAGGTACGCCCATTTAACTAAAGAATCAGAATCGTCTTTGGATAATAAACTGTCGGAATTTCAGAAACTCAGAATGCAAAACTTAATCCGGTTGCAAGCATTAGTCCATACGGAGGAGCAACTGGAGTTAAAGGGGAATCACCCTCAATTTGGCACAGTAAAGATAAGAGAATTACTATCAACCTGGGTTGTCCATGATCTTACGCATATGTCGCAAATTCTGCGGATCATGGCTAAAAGATACAATCAAGATGTCGGCCCATGGATCGAATTTTTGAGGATACTGAAATAACTCAGCATAGGAAAGAATTTTTATTAAGATAATGAATACTCATCTATTGATCTCTGATTTAAGGGAGTAGAAGCTATGGGAAAAAAACCAATTCGAATAGAATGGAATTACAAAGGAAAGCCCGACTTTTCGTCAGGGACAGGGGCCTATCCAGCCGAGAAGATACTGGGCCTTGCTTCGGCTTTTGTCATTCCTATATTTCTGCTAATTCAAGCTGTATTTACCTATTCATTGATCTCCCCTGTCTCAGCCAGGTCAGGATGTTTTGGCGTTGAGTCATCATTGCTTTTTTAAAAGCGATATGTTATATTCGATACAAATAATTAAACATTTAAATATTTGATTTTGTGGTGGTGTTGGATTGAAGGAACAAGAGCGAAACCTACTATTGGAAAAGAAGCAGGCACTTCTTCATGAGATTCGTCAGTCTACAGATATTTTCAAAGCACTTGCTGATCCCGTAAGGCAAGATATCCTAATGATGTTTATGATAGCTAAACGAATGAATGTCGCACAAGTTGTGGAGCAATCGCATTTATCCAGACCGGCAATCTCTCATCATCTAAAAATACTTAAACAAGCAGGCATCCTAGACTCCTTGAAGGAGAAGACGGAAATTTACTACAGTTTAACCCTTGAGAGCTCGGTTATAGACCAGCTTAAAGCAATCATTCGTGCTGCCGAAGACATATCAAATGACCCTGCTAAAGCGTTTGAAGAACATGCATGACTTTCTCACAAAAAATGAAGAAAGTTTTTTTTGCACAAAATGTTCAAATGTTTAATCATTTAAATGTTTAATGGAGGTTACACAAATGAACTTTTCGAAGAAAACAGCTTTGGTAACAGGCGCATCATCTGGAATAGGGAAGGTATTCGCAACCGAACTTGCCAAAAAAGGATGTAACTTAATATTGGTTGCCCGATCGGAGGATAAACTCGAACAAATTGCAAAAGAACTTCAAAAAACGTACTTAATCCATGCGGTACCTCTTTCGGTTGATCTATCTTCAGTTAACGCTGCAGAGAAAGTGGCCATGGAAGTTGAAAGCCTCGGGTTAACCGTTGATATACTTATTAATAATGCTGGGTTTGGGACTATGGGAGTTTTCAATCAAATCTCGTCAACCCGTGTTCATCAAGAGATTCAGCTCAATGTCATGTCCTTGACTGAATTAACTCATCTATTCATTGGTTCCATGATTGAGAGGAAGGAAGGCATTATTATTAATGTTGCTTCAATGACAGCGTTTCAGCCGGCACCGTACATGGCTGTATATGGTGCCACGAAAGCTTATGTTCTCTCTTTCACGGAAGCATTATGGGCCGAAAATAGAGATAGCGGTGTTCAAATCGTTGCGTTATGCCCAGGAGAAACGAAGAGCTCATTTCATACTGCATCCGGTACGGAAAGCTTGCAAGGTAAGCGCATGGAGCCGATTGATGTCGTGAACGCGGCATTTAAGGGTGTAAAAAAAGATCGTAGCCACATAATAGTTGGACGGAATAATTATATTATGGCTCAATTGCCGCGTTTACTGCCTCGGAGTATGGTCGTAAAATTCGCTAAAGGTGTATTTCAATCAGCTTTGTCAAACCAGTAACTTTGCTAAAGGGGAATTTCCCTGCTAAGGATTCCGGCAGTATAACGATATAATTCGAACGGGAGATTTTGAGTTTTGTGCAGTCGAACCCTATATTTATCGAACCCGAAAGAGTTCACGCTGTGATAGCGTGAGCTTTTTCCTGTTAATCAGGTTGTTAAACGCAATGGTTGTTTTTCTTATTTTATGTGAACGGGCGGTAACATGCTTTATTAGGCTCAGTACCCCAGTAATACTCTTGTGTCTACAGATTTACCGACGTTTATTCAAATATGTGACATTATCTACTGTACAACACGAGATTTTTTACCCCCTGACATTTCCATGTCGGGAAGTTTTTTATTATCATTAGTTAGCAGGATTTAGTTGGATATCGACGAAGACACAGGAAGTGGGAATTATTTTCGAGATTAAAAAATTCATTACAAAGAACATATTGGAGCGACGGAATTCTTTAAAAGGAGCAGATAATGAAAAGCGTATTTTCACGACTATTTCGAGTGTTAAATAACAGCAAGGGCCATCCTCACGAGGATTTTTTGACTGAAGTGTTCGCCGAACTTCTCTGTGATCAGGAGGATGATCGATTTTCTTGGAAAAGTATTAGAAATACCGGTGCAGGAAGCGGAGCATTCATCTATTACAACACAAGTTACTTTTCCGGCTTTGCCCCATCATCAAATGGATAGCCGTCCGGATATGGTGATACGATTTTATGAAGGATATAAACCATATGTTTTGTTCGTCGAAAGCAAGCTAGGCTCTCCGGAAGGAACAGATCAGCTGTCTAGATATGCCGACCACCTCGGCGTACTCACTAATCAAGGAATGAAATGTTATCTAATTTACTTAACTCAACATTCTGATGAAAAGGATGCTTCGCTCGTATTAGCGAATCACAACAACATAGTTTTCAGGCAGCTGCGGTGGTTTCAAATTTTCAAGTGGATGAAGCAGTTGGAATCGAAGAATTTCTATGCGTCCAAAGTATTGGATTATATGGAGGAGATCGGATTGGAAGATAATCGGCAGTTCACACCAGTTGACGTATATGCTATTCAAAATATGAATCGGCTACAACGCATGATGGACGAGTGTATGGATGGAGTAGTAGACGGTGTGATGACCAAATATTTCGGTAAGGCAATTCAGCAAAGCAACCGTCATACTCAGTTAAAGTACATGGAACGGTACGTTAAAGCTAGCGAGCAGGAGGGTCGAGCCACCGAGGTGGTTGTTGGTTTTTACTTAACAGATGACGATTACCCCATTGTTTCCGTTGCTTATGAATTCTGTGAAGGACGCTGCCCAAACTTTCCTAAAGTTGTGGCTGCCATGCACAATTTTATTGCTACACATTCGGACTGGAAGACTTTCGATCTGAACACTGATGTAGAATGGAAAGGGATCTCCTGTGACCGTAGGCTAGTCGATTTTCTTCATCATGAGGATCACATCAACGAAATTCAAAAGTTTTTCCTGGAGAAATTAAATGAGCTTCATGATATCAAAGTTAAAAATCCAGACTTACACTGGAAATAACTGTTTGAAAAGAAGAGTTAAAGGACTTGGAGGAAAATATGAACATTACCACAATTGAAGAAGCCTTGAATATTCCCGGAACATCGCTGCGTTGTCAACTTGTGCTTGATGAAGTCCAACCCGTGCTTCTTCAACTTATGGATGAGTTCAAAAACAAATATGCTAACGCCGCCCCGGAATTGCTCAATTACCACGTGCACACATATGAAGCTTCGCTTCGTACAACGATGCATGATGCTCGGAATCCGAAATATGCGAATAAGAAGCAAGATTCACAGTCAGGGCTTTAAATAGGTAGGGGTTCATCGTATACCGACCTAGCATTAAGCTATGGAGGTAATTGGGTGTTTTACGTGTACAGGATAGAGGTTTTCACCAGTTGTTCTTACAAATAAACTACCATGAGAGATATCGCTTTTTAAATCGATACCTTTATAATCTGGAGTGAAATGGAAAGTTATTTTTTCAGTATCTCTACCTGCAATCTTAGTCAAAATATCTTGAATTTTGACTTCCTTTATGTTGATAATATCGAAGATGTCCATGTGATTGTTTTCCTTCTTATAAATAGCAATAGCGTTCTCTTTTTCCAAGTAATAAATATCATTACAAAAAACGTTCAGGCAATAATACATTAAAATTCCTTGAGTGCAATCAGTTCCAAAACGTTGAGATACGGGCAATCTTTCTGCTGCAAATTTGTAAATAACACGTAAATCATCTGCTTGACTTACATTTAGTTTTCTTATGCCCGTATAATCAAATTGGCTTGGTGTAAAGTCCATTGAAAATTGATGCTCTTCTACTGCTTTAAATCCAAACTTGGGATAAAAATCAAGAACCGTATCATTGGCAAAGAGATACATGAAATCATACTTGTTCTCATATTCCATCAAAACCTTGTTCATTAAACTTGTAGACAATCCTCTACTTCGATATTCAGGATGTGTCATTACTGTTCCAATTTGTATAGCTTTTTTCTTCTCTCCATTAATAATTAACTCAAGAATGTTTACTGAAACATTTGCAATAACCTTCTCTCCCTCAACAAATGAAAAAGGAATGTAACGTTCGCTCCAACCCCCTTTTTGATACCAATTTTCAAAACTTAAATCAAAAGTGTTGGCAGCAAGTTCGAAAAAACTCTTTCTAAGTGGTTCATTGTGTTTATAATCCTTCGTAAATATAAATTCCTGCATTGTATTCTTCCCCCCTTAATTCTCAAAAGTGACTGTCTGTATATTAATCGTATTATTCCGTATTTACTAGGTAGAATATGATTATATTTAACAATTCTGCTTTCCAACTATTCGTATCTCGATCAGAGTCATACTATTCGCTATAGATTAGGCTGGATTTAATTATTGATTTTCCTTAAATTAGCAGGATAATTAAAATCAATTCACGAATAATTCAGTTATTGGGCTTTTACGATGTTTGTAAAAAAAGTCGTTATCTGAAAGATACGCAAATCTTATATGTGAGGGTGATTCGTTTGAAGCAAGGAATCATTGTGTTGATGAACGGAACTTCAAGCTCAGGAAAGACTAGTATTTCTGCTGAATTGGTAAATCAGAAAGAGATTCTTTTTCATCATTTATCCATAGATGACTTTTTTTATAATTTCAATGAATTTATTGATAATAAATTTCCAGATATTAAACCTACAAGAGAAGTAGATGATCAAGTTGTCGCACAAATCATTTTTGATCCCTTAGCCTCAATGTACTATGCGATAATTAAATTGTTTTCGGAAATGGGTTTGAATGTGATAGTAGATACTGTAATCGACAATGACAGGCGGTTTAATGAGTGTCTTGATATATTTTCTGATCAGCCTACATTGTTTGTAGGTGTAATATGCTCGAAAGAAGAACTCATAAGAAGAGAGCAAATAAGAGGAGATCGACAGATTGGACTAGTAAGTTCCCAATTCGACAAAATATATTGCTTTGATGAATATGACCTTGAAGTAAATACGGAAGAGTTGAGTCCAATAGAATGCGCCGAAAAGATATTAAACTTTATTAAGTCCAATAAGGATTACTCCGTATTTAAGAACTTAAGTAAAAGAAATGTTAGTGTTTCATAGAAGGCGTGTCCATCAAGCGGCAAAGTTCATTACACCGGATCATATTATCACAAGCTTAAAAGCATCTACAGCCACCGCCGCTGTAGATGCTTTTTTCATGCTAATTTACGTTTTCTTCATCCGCGTTATTCTAGTTTTATGTTATGCAATATTTGCTTTACGTAATCTTCTGGTTTTGTCGTGCGATTTTGCATCCAATACATTGCAGCCCCATAGAGTGACCAGCTTAACATCACCGCAAAAGTCTCGATTTCTAATCGATTTTGGTTAGACCATTGTCTTTGTGCCCACGCTGAAAAAAAGGCTTGGAGCTCCTTTTTAAAGATCGTTTCTATTTGGGGTGTAAAAGCTTCATAACTTCGCTGGCACTGGTTACCAACCGATGTGTGGAACTTAATAATCGAGATAAAAATCGATTTTATTGTCTCTTCGTTAATGACCTCATGCATACTTACATCTTGAAGGACTTCTCTCATCACGCTTTCACTTAACACTTTTTCAAGCAAGTCGTATTTGTCAATGAAATGATTATAAAAGGTTGCGCGATTGACCGTTGCAGCAGATGTAATATCCCCGATTGTGATGTCATTAAAATCTTTTTTCTTAGTTAACTCGATAAATGCGTCCATAATGAGCTTGCGGGTGCGAAGAACACGGGGATCGATTTGTTTTGCCATAACATTCTCACCTGCCTTTTAGACATTTTTACCATTATGTTGGTTAAGCGATAGATCTGAAATACTGTCGATTGCTTACAGTTATTCAAGTTGTTATATTGATTTTACTACAAGTGTTGCATAAGCGAAAGTTGTTGAGCTAGGAAAATCATGATTCGGGAGCACATTATAAAAAATGTAGTCTTAGGTGACTAGGAGGTAAGAGAATGGTCGAATTTGAATTCGGAGTATATTCATTAGGAGAACGAATACCTGATGCAAGTGGAAATAGCTCTAACGCACAAACCAGAGTCGAAGCTATTATTCAGATGGCTAAAATGGCGGATGAAGCAGGCCTCGATATATTTGGTGTTGGCGAACATCATCGTCAGGATTTTGTAACATCTTCCTATGCCATGCTGCTCGCAGCGATTGCGCGCGAGACGAAAAATATTAAACTAACCAGTACCCTATCCGTTATTAGCACAGCGGATCCAGTACGTGTCTATGAGGATTTTGCAACGCTTGATTTATTATCTAACGGACGAACTGAAATTATTGTAGGACGGGGGGCATTTTTAGAATCATTCTCTCTCTTTGGAGAAAGTCTAGATGACTATGATGAATTGTTTGATGAAAAGCTGCATCTGTTTATGAAATTGCAAGAACAGGAAGTGATTAGCTGGCAAGGAAAGTTTCGTTCTTCTCTTCAAAATGCACAAATAGCACCTAGACCCGTTCAGAAGAAACTCCCCCTTTGGATTGGGGTGGGAGGCACACCTGCAAGTGCCGTTCGTGCAGGAAGACTTGGAGTAAATATGGCACTTGCCTTGCTAAGCGGTCGTCCAGAATCCAGCAAGCCATTAGTAGACCTTTATTGGCAAGCTGCAAGAGAAGCAGGTCATGATTTAAGCAAGCTAAGGGTTTCAGTGACGGGGCATTCGTATATCGCGGAAACTGGAGAACAAGCGATTGCCGAATTTGTTTCGCACTATAATCAATATTTCGGATACTTTTTAAAGGAGCGTGGTCAACACTTTGTAACGACGGAAGAGCAATTGATGCCTCAGAGAGCAGCAGGACAAATATTGGCAGTCGGCAGTGCAGAAGAATTAGCAGAGAAGATCTTGCATCAGCATGAGCTATTCGGGCATTCACGCTTCATGGGACAATTCGATCTGGGTGGTCAGCCATTATCTCGGGTAGAAAAAGCAATGGATCTACTGGCGAACAGAGTAGCACCGATGGTACGCAGGGCTTTAGCTAAGTAAAGTATAGTAACACGAATTAGAAGAAGGACGTGAGACGTGTCGTGGAAATATTAACTTATATCTTACAAGGAATCCTTGCAATCATGTTTCTATTTGCAGGATTCGGAAAAGTTACGGGTATCCAAATGCATGTGGAAGCATTTAATCATTTGAGATTGCCCCAATGGTTTCGATTTGTAACTGGGATTGTTGAATTAGCAGGGGCAGCACTTTTAATTGTTGGATATTGGGCTTCAACTTTTGCAACGGCAGGTGCGCTTATATTTGCTATTACAGGTGTGGGCGGCATCCTTTCACATATTCGCGTTAAAGATTCTTTTAAAGATACAGCAATGATTATTTTCTTAACCATTCTATCGTTCGTTGTATTGATTCATCATTTTATCTAAATAATTTCGAAAGTCTTCAACATATGTTCTGGGCTCGATGATTCTTAAATTCGTACCTAGACAAATTTATAACAAACACGAGAGACAACAAAATGTATGGTCAATGGAATGATAATGGACGTCTACTGGATTATTAAGATGATTTGGGGCTAACAACAGTTTTAAATCGGAGATGTATTGGCGGAAATAGCAAAGAGGGGTGGAGAACCCCTCTTTTTTGTTGAATTAATGTTGCTTCATGAATATAACTATGACCGCAATAAGGCGGTCAGGTGATTATAAGTATGTCCTTTTTAAATAATAATGTGTATGCCTGCCTGCATTTTAACCTAACGAGCGACCGGTATGAGTCATAACGCTCTGAAGGAAAGACTGCAATTCTTGAATAAACAACTTCGCTGCCTGCCCCATGAATTTGTCCGTACGATATATGATACATATGTCTTGACTAGGTGTAGGATTAAGCAGCTTTACGGCAACGATATTCTCTGGGTTCATATAATCTAGCAGCATTCGGGGAAGAATAGAAGCTCCTATTCCTTGATTGACCAGAGACAGAAGCGTCGATAAGGTTGAAGTTACAATCGGCGTGTCAATTACAATTCCTCTCTCATGACAGTACGATTGAATGACCTTCGTCATCTGATGTTCAGCCCCGAACATGACCATCCTTAGCTGCTGCAGCTGATCGAACGGAATCGTCTTTGACTTCGCAAGAGGGTGATCCGATCGGATCGCCAAAGCAAATTCCTCGTGAAACAAGGGAATAATTGAAATGCGCTCATCAGGCTTAACTGGCACCGTAGTAACTCCGAGATCTCTTATGCCGTTAAGAACCTGTTCGTAGACATCCATGGTCTCCGTTACGCTTATCGATAGCCTAGGATAATTTTTATGGAAATCGATAAGTAAAGCGTCAAACAGCAAATCCCCGTCTCCCGGCAAAATGCCGATATCCAGCATACCGCCTTCCATCTTCTTTAAATCCGATATTGCTCTTTTCGCATAGTCAACGTGTTCAAAGATGCTCTGACTATGCTCAAGCAGGATTTTTCCTGCATCGGTTAACGCAATCCGCTTTCCGATACGATCGAATAGTGGGAGCCCAAGCTCGCTCTCCAAAAACTTGATCTGCTGACTCAGATTCGACTGTGTGGTACAGAGATTTTCGGCCGCCCTGGAGAAATGCATCTCCTTACAAATCGCAGCAAAGTATTCAAGCTGTCGCAGTTCCAACGCTCGATGCCCCTTTCGATGATCGATCTCACTCAATCATTATAACAACCAGCCAGAATTCCAACAATTTCTAATTTATCATTACTCAAACCGATCAATTATATCGGAATCTCGTGATTGTTGCATTAAGTATCTAAAGGTAAGATTTGGGTATGAAAAGAATAAATCAAATATGAGGAGGATTCAAGAATGACACAATCCATTATCAATACGGGGAAAGTGCTGCGTCAGATCGTCATCGGCCGGCTTCAGGACGTATCGGAGTCACAGATGGATATCCAGCCGGAGGGCTTCCACAATACGGTTCGCTGGAATGTCGGTCATATGGTTTATTGGTTGGATAAATTCGCTTCGCTTAGCTTCAGTTCGCAATCGGCCATTCCGGCTCAATACGAGATACTGTTCAACTCCGGAACAAAACCTTCGAATTGGACGTTAGCGCCTCCAACGAAGGACGAATTGATCGCAATGTTAACAGAGCAGCTTTCCCGTTTTTCAGAACTGACATCCGAAATGCTCGAACAGAGGCTGATATCGCCGTTTGAAATGGGGCCGTTCCAATTCGTTACAGCCGGCGAATTATTTAATTTCGCATTGATTCATGAAGCGCTTCACCTTGGAGTTATATCAAGCCAGCTCAAGCTCACCAAATAAAGCACTCGGGTGCATAAAGCAGGAAAAAATTAGGGGGGCATGTTATCATGACGAATAATCACGAAGCGTTTGATGCTTTTCGGCGTGCTTTAGAAACTGGGCATACGGCTGATTTTCTTAAAAAGGTGACGGACGATTTTCATTTCTTCGTTCCGCTCCCGCTGGAAGGGTGGAATCAGAAGCAGCAAGGCGGCGAACGGTTCGAGGAGTTAATCAGGTTTGAGCGATCCTTATTTCAGATGCGCCTCACTCCGCTGATCGAGCTGGAGAATGAGAGCTACGGAATGGTCGTTTTTCGCGCAGAAGGATTGCTGAACGGCAGACCTCACCACAATGAGCTTTCCATCGTCTTCGAGTTCGAAGAGGATCGGATCCGTTCCTTCCGAGAGTATGTAGGAATGCCGTTGAAAAACTACGAGAACCCTTAAAAGTTACCAAAAACGGGATAGAGCAAAGAGTGGTCGACTCCTCGCGGGGGACTACATAGACATTACAATTAGATCCTAGGCTAAAGGCGGGGTTAAGACACTTCCTAAGACGGTTATGACAGGCGAATAAGGCGGTTATAATAGGATTCGTAACTTAGAACGTGAACTTATGAATCAAAGGAAGTGTTTGATATGAAGGCAACCGAAGTGAATGCCAAAACGCCGACAGGTAAAGTGAATTGGGTGCTTTTTAATCCAAAAACCTATGCAACGATCCTCTATTTATTGTTATCTCTCCCGTTAGGAATTATCTATTTTACAGTAGCGATAACGGGGCTCGCTCTTTCAATTGCTTTAATTCCAATATTTATCGGAATACCCTTATTTTTTGGAGTAGCTAAGCTGTTGGATGGGATTGTGAAATTTGAACAAAGCATGATTAGACAAATTTTAGGTTTACCGGCTGCTCCTGCTTCATATACCTACAATCCACAGTCTGATGCTGGTCAGAACTGGTTTATGCGAATGGTGAGAGGTTTTGACGGTGGGCTATTTATTCGAAATCTGCTGCTCGTAATCATGAGATTTGTAACAGGCATTGTATTCTTTGTTATTATGGTAACTGTGATTTCACTAGGACTTGGATTGATTGCCCTTCCCGTCGTGCATATCATTTTGATGAATGAAATGCAGCTGGATATTTTGGAACATAGTTTGTTCAGTTATTTCCATATCGATTGGACCTATAATCAGCAATATATGTTTTACGTAGGCGTAGGAGTTGTACTTTTTTGGATCGCGCTTCGCGTCGTGAATGGGCTCATGCAAATTCAGCGCAGAATCATGTTTGTAGATGAGCCCTATCAGCAAGCACAGCCGAAAATGCCACTGTACGATCAAACCCAAGCGTCAGTTCAGTCGCCATATGTTGAACCCCCGGTGGATCAACCCGCTCCGGAGTTCATGCAGCCAGCCTATAGAGAGCTTTAAATCAGGCATTGTGGGAGTGAATACCTGAACAGAAGGACAATTAAATCAGTAAAAAGAAAGAGGGGCTTATGATTAAGCACCCTCTTTCTTTTTACTCTGCTCCAGTCGGGGCAGTTTTACTGGTATTACTTACTTGTTCCCAGCGAGTTTCGCTGTAATTGCGGAATCAAGGCAAAGCCGAAAGTGAATATCGGACTTAACCATAGGAATGCAGCGAATGGGGCATATTCAAGAACCGGAACTCCAAGGGTCGCAGCGAAAAAAGCTCCGCTGACGCCCCATGGAATCAGAGGGTTGACGAGTGTTCCGCAATCCTCCAAGGTTCGTGACAGGGTTTTGGCCGGAATTTGTCTACGGGTGTACTCACCCTTAAACATTTGGCCCGGCAGCAAAATAGATAAATACTGCTCCCCTGTCATGCCGTTAACGGCGATCGATGATGCGCCGGTCATGAGAACAATGCTGCTGCGCCGTTTTAGCGGCTCAATCCATTTACGGAACAAGGCTTCGATGACTCCGCAGTGCTGCAGCAATCCGCCTAATGATAAAGCAATCAGGATCAGAGACACCGACCACATCATCGATTGCAGGCCGCCTCGGTTCACGATCTCAGCTACAGTCTTATTCACGATGGTACTGTTGTAACCGCCCTGCATCACACTGAACCAGCTGCCTATCGAGGCTTGCTGTTGAACAAATGCCGTTATCAAAAGTCCAGTAACAATGCCTACTATTAATGTAGGAAGGATCGGTATACGCTTTGCGGAACATGCAATGACCGCAAGGGGGGACAGCAGCGTTAACCAGTGAAGATGAAACCCATTTTGCAATGATTCCTTGATGGACTGAATAGAGCTCAAATCAATAGACCCGGTTGTCGGGATCAGAAGAAATAATATCGTTGTGATAATTAACGCAGGCACCGTTGTATACATCATATTACGAATATGTGTAAATATAGAGATGCCGGCCACTGCAGGTGCGAAATTCGTCGTATCGGACAGCGGAGACATTTTATCCCCAAAACAGGCGCCTGAGACAATGGCCCCCGCTGCCAGAGGAAGTGAAATTCCCGTTGTCACGGCAATTCCCATTAAGGCGACACCGACCGTGCTGACTGTAGTGAACGAGCTGCCGGTGAACATCGATACAATGACGGTGACATATAACGCGCTCACAGCAAAATAATGCGGTTCAATATAATCCAGTCCATAATACAGTATGGTCGGCACGGTTCCACTCATCATCCAAACGGCAATTAATATTCCAATAAGCGAAAGAATCAAGATTGGCATAATAGCGGATTGTATGCCTTCAATGATAGAGGATTCAAGCTTCCTCCAGGAAACTCCGTATAAGTGTAATATGGCGGCAGTGCCGATCGTTGCGCCCAGAAGCGGGATATGAGGCTCTGCCTTGAATATAAAGATCGAAACAAACAGAAATGTAAGATTGAAAACGATAAGAATCATACTTTGTAAAAAACTAAGCTGTCGATCCATAATGCTGGAGCTCCTTATATATGAGGATAGCGGTTGAAGATATGTGTCCCCATCCGTCCTTTACTTTTATGCTTTTAGGCTTTTTCGCATTGAAGCACGTAGGTACTATAAACGATAAGTTGAGATCGAGTCAATGTTAAAAAATACATTCCATAAGAAACAATCCGCCGGCATCACATAAATTTTTATCATTTGTAATATCCCTGAGCACTTATGGTTGATCATAAGTGATGAGGCATGTTATAAGTGTAAAAGATGCGGAGCATTTGACTTAAGAATAATGGACGAGAGTTTGATGTCGTTTCTATATAATGAAAGGATTTGAGTTTGATTTGATGAAAAATTTTTGGAGTAATCTGCCACGGCCCTTTTTTGTGCTTGCTCCAATGGAAGATGTGACCGATGTTGTGTTTCGTCATGTGGTGAGCAAAGCAGGCAGACCTGATGTTTTTTTTACAGAGTTTACAAACACGGAAAGTTATTGTCACCCCGATGGGCACAAAAGTGTACGTGGACGTTTGATGTTTACAGCAGATGAACAGCCTATTGTTGCCCATATTTGGGGAGATAAGCCCGAATATTTCCGTGAAATGAGTATCGGGATGGCAGAGCTCGGATTTAAAGGGATAGATATCAATATGGGCTGCCCTGTTCCCAATGTGGCATCGAGAGGCAAGGGGAGCGGCCTTATTCTTCGTCCTGATGTGGCAGCAGAAATTATCCAAGCCGCCAAAGCAGGAGGACTGCCTGTAAGTGTAAAAACAAGACTTGGATACGAGGAGATCGACGAGTGGCAGGGGTGGCTAACGCATATATTAAAACAGGATATTGCTAACCTTTCTATTCATTTGCGAACAAGGAAGGAAATGAGCCAAGTGAATGCGCATTGGGAGCTGATTCCGGAAATTAAAGCATTACGCGATGAAGTGGCGCCAAACACGCTTCTAACCATCAACGGAGATATTCCTGATCGTGAAACAGGGCTGAAGCTTGCGGAGCAATACGGTGTAGATGGCATAATGATTGGGCGGGGAATATTCAGCAATCCGTTTGCTTTTGAAAAAGAACCCAAAGAGCATAGCCCGAAAGAATACCTGAACCTTCTAAAGCTGCATCTTGATCTTCATGATCAATATACCGAAGAGCTGCCACGTGCAATGTCAGGGCTTCAGCGCTTCTTCAAAGTATATGTCAAAGGTTTCCGCGGGGCTAGTGAATTAAGACACCAAATGATGAGCACCAAGTCAACGGATGAAGTGCGGGCACTGCTCGATAACTTTGAAAAGAATGTGGAAGTGAATACTGATTAGAAGGACAATTGGTGAAGTATATACGGCATAGAAGGGATGGTAAAATGTCAGAAGCAAAAGATGAGATCATTTTAAGAGGACTTAAAGAAAATAATCTTAAAAATGTGGATTTAAACATACCCAAAGAAAAAATCATCGTATTTACGGGTCTTTCAGGCTCAGGCAAGAGCTCTGTTGTTTTCGATACATTAGCAACGGAAAGCAGAAGACAAATGACCTTGAACTATCCCCTCTATGTTAGAAATCAAATGCCAAGATATGAAAGGCCCCATGCCGATCTGATGCAAAACTTAAGCCCGGTTGTAGTTGTGGAACAAAGGCCTATAGGGGGCAATTCCCGCTCAACCGTTGGCACTTTTATGGATATCCATCCGTTGATTAGACTTTTGTTCTCAAGAATAGGAGAGCCAGCCATAGGTTCTGCTAGTGATTTTTCGAGTCAGAGCTCCTTTGGCAGATGTCCGCAATGTAGTGGATTTGGGGAGGTCATTACACCCGACATCAATAAAATGATCGATTACGATAAGTCGCTTCGAGATTATGCCGTGAAATTTAAGCCATTATCACCGTCCGGTTGGCAGGGCAGATGGATGATGACCGGCGGATTATTCGATCCGGATAAACCCATTAAGGACTACTCCGAAGAAGAGCGTCGTCTGCTGCTGTATGGTCCCCCGGAAGGTGAAAAAGTCTTTGCGCCGTTCCACACGAAGAACGGGCCTCAACCCCATGAATGGGACGGGCTATTGCCCAGATTTACGCGGCTCTATATCAATAGAGATGTCACTAAGCTCAAAGAAGTATCCCAAGATGACGTCTTGGCTGTATCCACACATGCATTGTGTCCAACCTGCCAAGGTTCCGGCCTGAACCCCAAGGTGTTGGAATGTAAAATAAACGGTGTAAATATAGCAGAATACGATCAATTAGAGCTGACAGAATTACTTGAGGAACTAAAGAACATCAAGGGACCTATGGGGGAATCGATCGCGCTCCAAGCGATACCACTGATCCAACAACTCGTGGACATGGGATTAGGTTATTTGAGCCTTTCCAGAAGAATGGGCACACTGTCCGGGGGCGAAGCGCAAAGAGTCAAAATCGCTCGTCATTTAGGGAGCAGTCTGAACAATATCACATACATATTCGACGAACCCAGTGCAGGACTTCATCCAGAAGAAGTGGACATGTTAATACAGATGCTGCAAAGCATTAAAGAACAACATAATACGGTCATCGTTATTGAGCACGATCTGTCCGTCATTAAAGCAGCGGATGAAATTATTGAGATGGGGCCAGGAGCAGGGGTACATGGAGGAGAAGTGGTCTATCAAGGAAAATTAGAAGGACTACACAACTCTCCAACTGCAACCATCCTAAACTACAGCCTCAACATAAACAAAAATCCAAGAGATATCAAAGGTCATTTTACAATAAAAAATGCAAGTCACAATAACTTAAAAAATATAAGCGTAAACATTCCTAAAAATGTCTTGGTCGCTATATGTGGGGTATCTGGATCAGGCAAAAGCTCCTTAATGCTGGAAGCATTCGCGGAAAGTTATCCAGAAACGATCATGGTAGGGCAAGGCAGTATAGGAATTTCTAGCCGCTCGACACTAGCTACCTATATGGGAATCATGGATGATATTCGCTCCATATTTTCGAAGGAAACAGGACAACCAGCAGGTTTGTTCAGCTTTAATTCCTTAGGAGCATGTCCTGCCTGCGAAGGAAAAGGAGTGATCACGCCAGATGTTGCATTTGCAGATCCGGTGACCATCCCTTGTGAAGCATGTGCCGGTACAAGATATTCAGACGAGGCGCTGGCATACCGGTATCAAGATAAAAATATTGTAGAAATTTTAGATTTAACGATCGATGAGGTTTTGACCTATTTTCAAATGCCAAAGATCATCAAAAGAGTGATCACGCTAAAAGATGTAGGATTAGGGTATTTAACCTTAGGACAGACGACAAGCTCGCTAAGCGGAGGGGAAATCCAACGTCTGAAGCTTGCCAGCCACTTGCAAAAAGAAGGCCAGATCTACCTGCTGGACGAGCCATCCTTAGGACTGCATGTGAAAGATAATGGAAAACTCCTAGACGTTTTTCAAACGCTTGTAAACAGAGGCAATTCCGTGATCATCATCGAACATAATCTAGATTTTATAGCGGCGAGCGACTGGGTCATCGAACTGGGTCCAGGAGGAGGAAAACAAGGCGGACATATTATATTCGAAGGCGTACCAGAAGAGATGCTGCATGCAGAAACATGGACAGCGAAATGGTTAAAGTTGACCTGTGCGGAGACGTAGGCGAATAGCTATAACTTCAACTTCCTGGGCAGAAGCTTGATGATGCCTGCAACTTCTTGAACTCTGTCTTCGTTCCTCCAAGCCATACGATCAGAACATCGATGCCCTCATGTTTCAAGTCATACGACAGATGCTCTCCAAACAAATCAAATTATTCTAATATATGGTAGTTTTGTCGCATCCATTTACAGTTAGCAAGCGATATAATAGAGTCGAATCTCGTAATCTGAATAAATTGTAAAGGATGGATGAACATGAAGCTTAAAAAGATGTTAACCGTTCTATTTACATCCGTGCTATTACTTACATTTTCGTCGCCCGTTGGTGCCGTAACAGGGATCGGTGATACGAAAGAAACAGCTATTGCACTTATCCCTGATACAACCTATAGTCTGTTTCTATCTAACAGCAGTGATGAAGACTGGTTTAAGTGGACAAATACAACTGGAGATTTTAAATTTATAGGTGGTTATTTTTCTCCAAGTAATGACGTTGCAGAATATCGTTTAGGTATCCACATTGTTTATGGTCCAAGTCAAAGTTCATATATTTTGTATGCTGACAACTACGGTCCAGGAAATTCGCAAGTAATAGATAATATTCTCATTCCGCCTGGAGCAACAGTGTATTTTAAAGTAGATTCAATTAATTATGCTATGATGCAATACGACTTTGAGTTTGAAGTGTATAATTACAACTTGTAATTCATAAGTTTAAGCACCCTCCGGGTGCTTTTTTTATGGCCACTAAGTTGATCAGGGAGTTATTTATATTGGATTGGAAGGAAGGACACGGATGTTGCGGTAATTGTGACGAAGTTCCAAATAAAACTAATTATATAATTATATGGTATATTCGTCGCATTCATTTTAAGTTAGCAAGCGATATAATAGAGTTGAATCGGCCGATTTAAAATTGTTGAAGGGTGGAAGGAAAATTGAAATTTAAAAAGATGTTTTCAGTCATCCTTGCTGTTGCCTTGATGCTCACTGTCTCGCAAAGCGCTTTTGCTATTAAAGGTGAAAATGATACGAGAGAAACTGCGATGTGGGCTCACAGTGGTTTTGCATATAGTTCATACACAAATCGCTTTGATGATGAAGATTGGTTTAAAATTTATAACGACAGTGACTACTCAAGGCTTGTAATACTAACCCTAGAAAATGATATTTATATAAACTATGACATTGCGGCCTTCTATACCAGGTCCAATGGAGTGGAAACTAGTATAGAAGCGATCGATCAAGGACAAGGGAAAACAGATATGTGTGGTTTTTGGATACAGCCAGGAACAACTGCATATATCAGAGTAAAGGGGCATAACGGAAGTTTCGGCTGGCCGGGATTAGAGACTACTTACAGGTTGTTTATTAATTATCAAAATTAAAAAGATACATGAAATGAGAGGCACCCGAATGGGTGCTTTTTCATGCTTCGCAAATGCCTGTGTACCTTATTCTATTCGAATATTCAGATATAAACTCGCTCAAGAAGAGAAAATCTGTAAATATATATGCATATTCATACTTGTTCGATCGTTTAGCGGTAATTAGGCTTATTATGTTCGAAAAATTGAGTACATTTTCACGAGAGCAACGAAAAAACTGCATAGTCAGTAGAATGATCTATCTGGATGTGAACGGGGGGATTCATATTTTCAGAGTGCATATAATAGGTTGCAAGGAGGGAGTACAGCCGACCATGGTGCGAGACCTCATCGCTGGGTGAAGAGGGGGCAGAGAACCCCTCTTCTTTTGCTGCCTATTTTAGCTTGATAAAGTACCTTACTTCTTCTTTATCCGCACAGAAGCCAACCGATTCGTATAAAGCCAAGGCGGATTTGTTTGTAGTTAATACCATGAGGCTGGCGGATTGCAACTGATTGGCTTTGAGATATTTCAAAGCCTGTGTAAGCAAATACTTGGCAATGCCCCGCTTTCTCCAGGGTTCGCGGACAAAAACATCCTCTATCACACCGTGATCTTCTTCTTGCCATGTCATCAGCCCGCCAACAATTGCGTCTGATTGACGTATGACCATGGACGTCCATAACTTGTTATTTTTGTTTTCAGATAGCCGATTAAGACCTATTGGAGTGTCAGGCCAAATTTCAGCATCGATATCAAGGTAATCTTTTTCTTCGTCAGATGTCTCCATCTTCCAGTGTAAAAATTGAAGCTCCCCTTGCAGCTTTAACTCAGGAATCGGTTCATTCAAATCTCGATTCATGCCATATAAACTATTCAGATGAAGGTATCCTTTTTGAATAAAATACTGATTGTTTGCTGTTTCTGTTGAATCATTACCAACACAAAGTATTGTTCCATATTCCCTAGGCAATGCTTCCTTTAATTGATTTGCTCTTATGAAAAGATATTGATAGACGTTGTCGAGCAAAGTAATGTCATTTTCTCTTTCGGGAATGGTTTTCAGATTGATGTATATGGAGTGATTATTCTCTTTTGAACGACCGGGAGGTACAACGTTAATAATGCTAACTTGCCCCTTAGCAACCATTTTCCCATTTTCAAATGCACAGTAAACATTTCCCCAATTATCTTCGTCCCCAACCCACCAAAATATTGCGTTTTCTTTTGCTATTACGGATTGGTACAACTCGCCAAGCAAAGGCATATCTCGATTTTCGAAATTACGAATGAGAATTTCTGTTGATGATTGGCTCAAATAAATACCCCTCTCAGAGTAGGGAATTTCGCAGTTTAATGGGCTAGATATGCAAGTTCCCCTTCATAAATTTGCCCTTTGCCATCATTAGTTTACTCATAACAAGCGCCCCCTTGGATTTTATTACCATTCACATTAACATACCTTCAATGTGTATCAAACATAATTTTTAAATATAATGATTTTTTCCTATATGTTGTTATGAATTTCTGGGCTGATGATAGCCTCTCTTTCATTCATCTTAAAATATGTAAAAAAAGTAAGGATAAACCTTTAATTTCATGGTAGTTATGTATACGCTTACATTCTATAATTTACTAAGTTGGGAGGTGATAGTAAGAAGTTTAGCAGAATTGGGGACACAGACAAGTGATGTTCGGCAAGGAGAAACAACGCACAAGTAGTATGTAGGTAAGTAGTGACAAAAAATATTTTGGGAGGTAGGTATGATGTTTAAGTTCAAGAAGAAAATGCTGACGGCTATTCTTGCAGCATCTATGAGCTTTGGGATGTTTGCAGCAATCTCGAACGCAGCGACGGACTATTGGCAAAATTGGACCGATGGCGGCGGAACAGTGAACGCGGTCAATGGCTCTGGCGGAAATTACAGTGTCACATGGTATAACACCGGGAATTTTGTTGTCGGCAAAGGCTGGAATACGGGATCGCCGAACAGGGTAATCAACTACAATGCCGGTGTCTGGGCACCTTCTGGCAATGGCTATTTGACGCTGTATGGATGGACAAGAAACGCGCTCATCGAATACTACGTTGTGGATAGCTGGGGAACTTATCGGCCTACCGGAACGTATAAAGGCACCGTGACCAGCGATGGGGGCACATATGATGTATACACGACTATGCGATACAACGCCCCTTCCATTGATGGTACGCAAACCTTCCAGCAATTCTGGAGCGTCAGACAGTCGAAGAGACCGACCGGAAGCAACGTTTCTATTACTTTTAGCAACCATGTTAACGCATGGAGAAATTACGGAATGAATCTGGGCAGCAACTGGTCTTACCAGGTTCTAGCGACAGAAGGATATCAAAGCAGCGGAAGCTCTAACGTAACAGTGTGGTAATGCCGGTATAGTCACCAATTAAAAAAATTGTAAGCGCCTAATTTCCAGAATATTGAGAAAGTCTTCTTATCATTGATATTGTTAAGGACCGCCGGACCCTCAACCGGCGGCCTTATATATTTCAACACAGGATACTTACCTACGTACTGCTGAAACATGACCTTTCTAGAACTAACATACGTACTTTGAAGGAGATATATTCATGAGAAAACTATTAATATTTCTATTAATGGCCAATATATTTGTTGTCAGCGCATGTTCACAGGAAAAATCGGTACAAAACGGAACGCCCGTAAAGAATGATAACCTTGTGTTCGTCCAGGGTGGAACGATCATGAATAAAAAATCCAACTATTACGGAAAAAATATCACCCTCTCGAACTTTTATATTAGTAAATATGAGGTAACTCAGAAAGAGTGGATAGAGGTTATGGGAAGCAATCCCTCAGGATTCCAGGGCGATGATTTGCCGGTAGAGACCGTAAGCTGGTACGACGCTGTCGAGTACTGCAATCAGCGTAGTATCAAAGAAGGCTTAAAGCCATACTACAATATCAACAAGAATAAAAAAGACCGGAATAATGAGAGCGAGCACGATAATTTAAAATGGACAGTAACAATCAATGAGGGAGCCAATGGATACCGATTGCCGACAGAAGCTGAGTGGGAATACGCAGCAAGCGGGGGCCAGGAAAGCAAGGGCTACACCTACAGCGGAAACAATGATGCAGATGAAGTAGCATGGTATTGGAAGAACGCCGGGGATGAATACTTAACCGGAGATTGGAACTGGCCTAAGATTGAGAGCAACCGTAATACAACAAAGTCCGTCGGTGCCAAGAAACCCAACGAGCTAGGGCTTTTTGATATGTCAGGTAATGTAAGGGAATGGTGCTGGGATTGGTACGGCGAAGAGTTGGATAGTAAAAGCGGCGCTTTTCGGGTCGTGAAGGGCGGCGGCTGGATCGGCGATGTCAGGAACAATGAGATATCTTTCCGGGGCAAATTTGAGGCCAATGGCATCGGCCCGGATCAGGGCTTCCGCGTAGTCCGCAGCGAGTAACGAGAAAACAATATAATTGATATCCAAAAAAACAATAAAGGCGCTCGGCAGCGAATCTGAGCGTCTTTAGATCGTTTTTAAGAGTTTATACCAATTGCTCAACTATAATCATCGTCTTGATTTAAATTAAGGAGATGAATGGATGAAAGAGTGGACTGAATTATTTGAAGTGGAAAAACAGAAGTTAAATCAGCTAGGGAACGAATCTTTGGCGGATGGAATTCCGTTCCACGAAAACGACGCGCTGCAAGATCAGAGCAGAAGAGTGGATGAGCTGATTATCCAGTTGCACAAACGGGCTGGATTCAAACGGCGTTCAAGATAACGCTCAAATGTTAATGCTCGGCTTTTAAGGCGAGTTTTCCAGCGTGGATCGAACGAAAATTCCGGGGTTCAGCTTGTTTTTGCATGGCTTTTGATCGTATTGGACATAAATTTATTCGGCAAGGTACTTATTTATATAGTGAATATAGTGAATTTTGGGGCGCCTTTAGCTTGGCGTTCTTTTTATTTTTTGAGTAAAGGAAATCAATGTATGATCCATTCTGCATTTTGACATATTAACTGTCTGAGTAGGTACGGGGAAGGGTAATGGTTTTTATATTTGGGGTGGGGATTATTTCGGGAAAATCCACATAAGATTATTAAAATGAATAATCGCATTCCGGTAGGAGCGGGGGGAGAAATGGATGACGGCTATGG
The DNA here is from genome assembly GCF_037969765.1 of Paenibacillus sp. FSL W8-0186. Taxonomy (NCBI): domain Bacteria; kingdom Bacillati; phylum Bacillota; class Bacilli; order Caryophanales; family Paenibacillaceae; genus Paenibacillus; species Paenibacillus sp. FSL W8-0186. The sequence goes on from NZ_CP150207.1 coordinate 1,209,091, forward strand.
TCTAGGCGAATTTGACTGATCGAATATGGATAAAATGGACAAGCTAGTTGTAACGGTGGAGAACATGACCGCAGATTTTTGCTGCTGCCCCATGGCACTAGCATCCTTAATATGCTGTAAGCGTATTTGATACGGGTATCTTTCAATGAGTTAGCAAGCATACGAAAGGGCTCAGAAGCAGAGTAAGGAGGACTTGGAATGAAATATATAATTGCTATTGCCGGTCTGGTGGCCGTATTCGCAATGACCTATTTTGCGAGTAATGACCGGAGCCGTATCCGCTATCGGCCGCTGGCGCAAATGATTATTTTACAGATTGTCCTGGCGTTTTTATTGTTGAACACGACGCTGGGCGAGACTTTGATCCGGGGATTTACTTCTGTGTTCGAAGCGCTGCTGGCCTACGCGGCAGAAGGGGTTAATTTTGTATTTGGCGGAATCATGAATGAGGGCACGACCTCGCAGTTTTTTCTGATGGTTCTGATGCCGATTGTGGTTATTTCAGCGCTGATAGGCATTTTGCAATATCTGAAGATCTTACCGTTTATTATCAGATATATCGGACTTGCGCTTAGCAAGGTAAACGGCATGGGCAAGCTGGAATCATATAATGCGGTTGCTTCCGCAATTTTGGGGCAATCTGAAGTATTTATTTCTGTGAAAAAACAGATTGGGATGCTGCCGGAGCGTCGTCTGTATACGCTGTGCGCTTCCGCTATGTCGACGGTCTCCATGTCCATCGTTGGGGCGTACATGACGATGATCGAGCCGAGATATGTCGTCACGGCGCTTGTACTGAACCTGTTTGGCGGTTTTATTATCGCATCGATTCTGAATCCGTATAGAGTATCGAAGGAAGAGGACATTCTTGAGGTTCAGAAAGAGCGTAAGCAATCGTTCTTCGAGATGTTGGGCGAATATATTATGGATGGGTTCAGGGTGGCGATTACGGTCGCCGCGATGCTAATCGGCTTTGTCGCCCTGATTGCCTTGATTAACGGCTTGTTCGGGAGTTTGTTCGGTATTACGTTCCAGCAAATACTGGGTTATATTTTTTCACCGTTTGCCTTCCTTATGGGCGTGCCTTGGAAGGAAGCCGTCGAAGCCGGCAACATTATGGCAACGAAAATGGTGGCCAATGAATTCGTGGCGATGCTTGATCTGTCGACCATGACAAAGGAAGGCGCATTATCTGCACGGACGATTGGTATCGTATCCGTCTTCTTGGTCTCGTTCGCGAACTTTTCGTCGATCGGCATCATTTCCGGGGCTGTGAAGGGGCTGCATGAAGAGCAGGGGAACACGGTCGCCCGCTTCGGTCTCCGCTTGCTGTACGGGGCCACGTTGGTCAGCGTGCTGTCGGCTACGGTCGCTGGTCTGTTCCTGTAAGGAATCGTAACTTTTAAGTGGAACTCTAACGACGAATTATGCTGCTTCATCGGCCTGACCGAAATTGCATTCCCGCTTCTTACTCCAGAGGAAAGACGATTCGTTCAATTGCAATCTCAAGATCATCTGGATTCTCTGTCGCTATAGATCCCTTGGGATTATCCCGCACGCTTTTTTCTTATTCCAAAGAAGATGCCATTGCGCATCTTTTTTGGTTCGCAGAAATGAATGCAGGATAAAACCTAGCCTCTATTGTAGAGGGCTTGGACTTCGCCCCATTTACACAAAGGGAAGAATGCCTCTCCAACAAATTGGAAAACATAATCTTGTTACCAGCAGAACTAGAGTGAATGACAGTGGGATGGCAACTAGGGAAAACGATCCCGATGATAATAAAATGAACCACAAGTTTTGGAAATAGAAGCATCCATTCTTTCCCCTTACTCTATTTCAAACGGAGAAAATCCACAATAAAATAAACATAACTAATGGAGGGATTTTGTATTTACTTTATTAGAAATACTCCGATTGAAATTGAAGGTAAATGAAAGTACTCGAATATTCATATATAAACTCGCTCAAGAAGAGAAAATCTGTAAATATATATGAAAATTCATATTTATTTTATCATCTAGCGGTAAATCGGCTTATTATATTCGAAATATCGAATACATTTTAAGAATAGCAATGAGAACAGAGCAGAGTCAGCAGAATGATCTATTTGGACATGAACGAGGGTTTGGAAGACGGGTAATAATTGTTGAAAATTCTTCTTTCATGTTGAGTGATTGCATATCGTTATCAGTTATCGAACCTGCATTTGCGTCGTAAATAACTTGCTTAACAAGAGGTGCAAATTCAAATTATGGATGCGTTTTCACAACGGTGGAGCTAGAAACGCGCTTGTGGGACAAGGTGCGTGCCCGTAGCTGGAGAAATTTGAGTGTCGAATCTCCGGATACTAGGCACCATTATAAAGAGCACTGGAACCATTAGGTTGTGGCGCATTTTTGAATACATTAAGGGGCGAAACCTCTAATTTAATTTTTACACTATGTTCTTACGGTCAACTACAGCGCTTATTGTTCCCATTCACGACTAAAAGTTGATATTTTCACCGAATAGTAGTATTCTTTACGTTTTTGGAGATCGATTAGGCAGCCAAGGCGAGCTCCGAGGCCAGATCGCACGCAGAATGACAAAGTGGACATGACCTTTTAGTTCTAACGTTTGCCATCGCGGTTAATTCGCGGATTAATTGCATTTTGAAATTCTAACGTTTGTATATGCGGCTATTCTAACGTTTTGAGTATGTTGCGACGAATTCGGCATAAATAACGTAGATTACAACCGTTAGAACATAGAAGTGCTCATTTTCGACTGATTAACCGCTGTGGCAACCGTTAGAAATATGGAAAGGCTTGTAGGCTTTCTGGATCGTATTTTAGTTTTATCGTTTCTTACTGTAATTATTTGTTGTGGGGCAAGTTTAGACATATATGGGCCATAGTACGGTTGTGTCGTAAATTACTTTTTAGTAAGAAAATACAACATATTAAAACACCCTCGCACTGAATGAGCAGGTAGGTCATCCCTGGTATTCAACAGAAGGTGTTTACATTGATTGCTCTGATTGCTCCAAATTATACTACTATGCTGGAACTAAATCGTAGGCTAACTTCATGATAATATCTTGATGCTGCGGGTATTTAGCCAATAGTTCATCCTGTGTAAACAATTCAAAATCCTGAAATTCAAAACCAGGCGAAACCATGCATCCTACCAGAGAGAATGTATCTTCATCCTTGACCGATGAACCAAAGATCGAGTTTTTTGGAACGAGTACTTGAGGAACCTCTCCATTCTCCAAGTCTATTCCTAATTTATACTCCTTATATACTCCATCTTCATCAATAACATGAACGGTTAAAGGACTTCCCGCGTGATAATACCATAATTCATCGGATTTCAAACGATGGAAATGAGAAATGTCATCTGAGCCTAATAAAAAGTAGATGCTCGTATAAAGCTTTCTTTTACCTTCAAATTCGACGGATAATTCTTGATCTGAAGTTTGTTCTTCGGATTCAAATGTTCTTTTATAATACCCTCCCTCTGGATGAGGAAGCAGCCCAAGTTTAGATATGTAATATTGTGCATTATGTTTGTTCAACGTTGTATACCTCCAATAATTCGGAATTCTATGTCTAACTCAAGACATAATAATCATTGTAACAGTTAACAACCGCTTGTCACTCATTTTTTCATTGATCCTGACAATGAGGCTCGTTTGGGATAGCAGGTGTACGTAAAATGTACTAAGATTAATCTAGCTTCATTACTTGCCAATCTATCACATCCAGATCTAACTTAAGAAAAGAAAATCCATAATTAATTGATCCACCGTGACATTGATAAAATTTATGAACAACAAGCAATACAATATTATATAGCATATCGAGTGAATTTTATGAAAAGGAGTTTTTCGGCTATCATTTACCTAGAGTTTATGATTACTTAGAAAGAGTAACTCAGTCTGTCGATTATTAAATGTATTTAGAAGGCAGCCTTCGAGTAACTTAAAAGCATTCTAGCGAAGGGTTTCTATATCGTTTATACTGATAAGATCAATTTACTTCTTAGGGAGTTGTCTAACAACCATGATAAAGAAAGAAATCTTACATATACGCAAGCAATTTAAGCTGGATCACGATTTGCTGAACATTCACGACATTCTCAACGTGTATATTATGAAGGAAAGCAACGAAATCTATCATTGGGAGCGGCAGGCGTTCGCCTTATTGGACAGAGAGAAGCAAGAGTTGTATATGGGTAATTTCAAGAAACTGCTGACGGGTGAATTCGATCAAAAGTTGTTCGAGTTGAAGTTTCAGGAGGAAGAAGTGGAGGAGCCGACGCGGTTACTGCTTCACCAGGCTTTGGTGACTGGTGATCCGGAGGAATGGCAGGACCTGCTGCTGCTGTTGGTGGACAAAATGCTAGTGGATGTCAAATATGAACGGGATACGGTGGTCACGTTCGTTCGCGGACAATACTATCAGCCGACCAAGGGCAGAAATGAAGAGACCGAGGAGAGCGAGAAAAATGAAGTATTCGCGCATCCGTTCATTCTGTGCAGCGTGAATTCCACGGAGCAGCAACGGAAAACTCTTTTGTTTGATTATGTAGAAAGAGAATTTAAATACAACGTCAATGTAGACCCGATCATCAAGCTCAGTTCGCCGGAGCAAGGGTTCTTCTATCCCAGTGTGACGGACAACTATTCCGATGTAAACCGCATTCTGTATTGTACGGGGAAAGCGAATGAACCGAACTCGCATTTCATCGAACAGGTCTTGAATGCCGAAAGATCCGTGACGGCACGGGAAGAGAGAGCGATCTTCGAAGATATCGTGAAGGAAGTGACGGGTGAACAACTGGACGCGACTACCCTTGCAAATGTGTATGAGGAAATTCATCGAGTGATTGAAACTAACGAGGAGGAGGAAGAGCCTCCGAAGCTGGATTATAAAGATGTGGAGCAAGTGCTAACGGTAAGTGGTGTAAAGAACGTGACGACTGAAAAAGTGGAACGGGCGTTTGAAACGATCGTCGATGATAGGAACTATGAATTGAAGGCGAGCAGCGTTATGCCAAAATTTACGTCAAAGTCTATTAAGATCGATACTAAGGTTGCCATGATTTCGGTTAGCCCGCAGGATTTAAAGTATGTGAAGCAGGTGAATTATCAAGGAAAACGATGTATCCTGATTGAGGTTGACGAAGATGCCGTCATCGAAGGATTTACGCTCAGTACAGAGACGATATAGAATCGTTTGACAGTTTGCAGGCGCATGAATCAACGAATGACAAAATGGGCCGATAATCGCTTGATATAAGGTGTTAATACCATTTTAAAGAGGGCCGTCTCCTAGTCATACGTCGATGACTGTGGGGATGGCCCTTTGTGGTGAAGTGTCCAAATGTTTCTAAAGCACATTCTTGATAAAATAAATGTCGGGGCTTTTCTTAACTTGGCTGGCAAACTAAAATATCGGATAATCGCAAACGATGCCGCCCCCAAGAGTGCAGCTAAGGGTGGCATATACATTGGAATAGGATGTGGTTTACAGTTCAAGACTATAACCCACAGTAACCAACGCCACGATATCTTCGACTTGATCGGGCTGTGGCACAACTTGAGTAAGTTCCCTGAGAAGAAGTTTACGTATACTGTCAAAAAGATAGACCAACAGTTTAAAGTAATGGAAGTGCCTCCCTACCAGCCTTAAACCGAGTATTTGGTGAACAGCGCTATACATTATTCCAGACCTCATCGTCTATTGATCCGTGTCTTACGCTCAATGAATGTTGCAGCTCAGGCGCGACTATTCCCCCGACTGGGGACCACTATATCAGTTTCCATGCTCAAGTCGGATTGGCTGGTTGCTGCAATTTGTTCATAAAGGCACTGTGCAATAGTTCGTAAACATACGAGGAAAACTGCTTCTGCTGCAACCCGTAGCGCTCGGTGTACGTATTTCCGCTGGACGTGAGTTCCTGAAAAAAACCAGACAGTAGAAAAATGAGTGAGTAAGTGAACATTTCCGCATCTACCTCCGGTTGAATACTTCCGTCCATTTTCCCATTTTCAATGATTTGCATAAATTTAATCAAACCCTCCCTCTTGAAGCGTACTAATTGATCGTAAATCGGGCTCTCCTTTTTATCGCTCCGGATATGTCCGAGATAATTCATCAGTAAAAAGGTATCCCGATGATCCTCATAAAATCGATAAAATGATTCAATTGCAGCCTGCACGTTTTCGAACCCATTCTTGGAGGAATCCACCACGCTTTCCATCGCTGCAAACAAGTTCTGAAATCCTTCCAGTACAACGGCATAATATAAATCTTCTTTGCTCGAAAAATAATTATAAATGGTCCTTTTTGTAAAGCCTGATTGTTTCGCAATATCGTCCATTGTCGTTCTCTCGAACCCATGAAGGTGAAAACTCGCTTCTGCTGCTCGAAGCATTTCTTCCTTATACATTTGCTTTTCTTTTTCTCGTCTATTTTGTCGAATCGTTAGTTCCCCCTTTGATGATGTAATTTTTTTTGAAAAAAAGCTTGCATTCGCACACAACCATTAATATACTGACAGTATATTAGTATACTAATAGTGAAATTACTTTACTTCTAGTTTATTACTGCAAGTATATGGGTATTTCGATCTTTCGTCAATGGAGGGTACCGATTCGTTCAATTTAAAAGGAGGATGATCAAAGATGGCTATAGTTGTCATGACAGGTGGAACTTCAGGTTTCGGCTTGAAATGTGCTCACCAGCTCTTAGGCAAGAATGGAACGCGACTAATCATGGGGGGACGCAGTAGTGGTCCTATAGGTGCAATGATGTTTCCGCTCGATCTGACCCGACTTGCGGATGTACGATCATTTGCAACCCAGGTCATAGAAGCATTAGGCGAGTCAAAAATCGATGCCCTGATAATGAACGCAGGTATATCGCTGTCCACAACGAAAGAGCGTAGTGCTGATGGATTCGAGTTGACATTTGCCGTTAATCACTTGGCGCATTATTTACTCTTACGCCTGTTGCTTCCTTATTTGGCGGAAGGTGCGGTGGTCGAGTTGACGACTAGCGGCACTCACGATCCAGCAGAAAAAACGATGCTTCCCGTGCCGCGGCACGTAGATGCCCGCTTACTGGCACATCCCGAGCTGGATCGTGAGCGCGACAGCGAGCCACGCATCGCCGGCGGTCGCGCGTACTCTACTTCGAAGCTGTGTAATCTGTTGACCGCCCGCGCTTTGGCTGCTAGTCCGGTGGCGGCGGCGAAGCGATTGAGGGTCGTCTCCTATAGTCCAGGGCCGACCCCTGGGACTGGCCTGTTGCGCGATTCACCGCCCTTGGTCCGTGCCATGTGGTCTGCCATGGGATGGCCCGTTATCCGGCATCTCTTCCCGCGCTTCAGCAGCAGTCACACAGCTGCCAAGGAGTTGGCGAATCTAGTACTTGGTGTTACCGAAATCCCGCAAGGACGTATCTATTCCGTCCTGCATAGAAACCGACTTGATTGGCCGCAGCTATCCGAGTTGGCCCGCCGTGACGACTTGATGACAGCGCTGTGGAGAGACAGCGCAATACTGGTCGGTTTGTCGGAATAGAATGCAAGGAGTTGATATCAATGAAAAATGTTCTTATAACTGGTGGTACTGACGGTATTGGCAAAGGTATAGCATTAGATTATTTTAGAAAAGGGCATCGAGTTTTTGTAATTGGAAGTTCATCCGCTAAGGGCGAAACACTTTATAATGAAGCTGAACGAATAAAGGGGGAAGGGAAAATCACCTTTATGCAAGCGGATTTAAGTCTTATACATGAAAATGAAAGAATAATAAAGAAATTAAATAGTGAGATTGACATGTTGGATCACGTTATTTTATGTGCTACAAGCTATAAATCCCAAAAAAATCTATTTACAACTGAAGAAGGTTATGAATTTAATTTTGCATTGAGCTATTTGAGTAGATTCATTCTAAGCTATGGTTTAACTCATTTATTGGAGCGTTCAAGTGAACCGATCATACTGAATGTATGTGCACCGGGCATGAAAGGTAAAGTTAACTTCGATGATGTACAACATCCAACGACAAGAATATTGTTCCATAATAGCCGTTTAAATGATTTATTGGGGGTTTCATTCGAACAAAGAAACAAGGGCAGTCGAATTAAATATATTCTATATAACCCCTGGGCCGTACAAACGACTGGATGGTATGAAGCGATAGAAAATCCTATTAAGAAAAAAGTAATGAAGCTCGTTTATGGAATCGTTGGAAAATCAGTCGAAGAAGGGGTTAAACCGATTATCTATTTATTAGAGCACCCACCTAAAGATTATTTAACTGCATTCAAGTTGGAAAAAAGGGTCCATTTGACGATGGAAACATTCGATCCTGCAAAAGCAGAGAGACTTCATAAAATTACTGAGCAACTGTTGGGCGAAATCTTCAATTCAACTCAAATTGCGCTTGCTGATCAAGTTTGAAGTGAATGCGGAAACGACAAGATCGGACTGGGATTTGTTAAATGGAGTGCTTCGTATCGGGGATGTTAACCATGGAAATTAAACCATGAGCAGCGATTAGAAATAACTACAATGAAATATCAATGTTGTATTAGTTTTCTATGTTCTTCATTTGGTAAATGGCTTTCGCCAATTTGTGCGAAGACGTTCATAGAACGTGTTGCCGCGGTAGATCAGGATAAATACGTCAAGAAGCTTACCACACTTTCCTATTTCAAGCTGTTCTTACATGCGCAGCTCCATCAGCGTGACGGATTGCGTGAAATTGCAGACGACGTGCTGTCTAAAGGCTTTCAAAAGGAACTGGGTATCACATCCATCTCCGCTTCCACAGCTTTGCCGTAAACATAATCAGGTCGATCCAGCCCTTTTGGAGCAGGTGTTTATGGATCTTGTGCATCGGATTCGTCAAAGCATAGAGCCATCTTTGTTACGTAGGGATTTTCGGATCATCGATTCCACCACCATTGGACTTTGCCTACAGAAGTTCAAGTGGGCCCAGTTCCGAAAGACGAAAGCTGGTGTCAAGCTGCATTTCCGTCTGGCCTACATAGACGATAAAATGACGATTCCTGATAAAGTCTGGATGACACCAGCCAAGAAGATTGATCGTAGCCAAATGGACGACTTGATTGATGAAGAAGGCATGGCCTATTTCCAACAAGCTCGTTAATTTTCCTGTCCACAACTGATGTAAGAACTATAAAGTTGGTTTTGTTTAGCCTTTTTTTGTCTAAGCTTCGTCCCTGAGGATTTATTCGTCTTTGTCTTAGAATAAAGCCGAGGGCTTAAAACCGTATTACAGTATAAACAAGAATAAAAAGGATCCGAATAATAAGAGCGATCACGATAATATAAAATGGACAATAACGATCAATAAGGGAGCTAATGGTTACCGGTTGCCGACGGAAGCCGAGTGGGAATATGCTGCGGGCGGAGGTCAGGTGAGCGAGAGTTACACATACAGCGGAAACAATAAAGCAGATGAAGTAGCATGGTATTGGAAAAACGCTGGAGATAAATACTTATCCGGAGATTGGAATTGGCCTAAGATAGAAAGCAACAAAAATAAAACAAAATCTGTTGGGTAGCAAGCAACCCAACGAGTTAGGACTCTACGATATGTCAGGTAACGTAAGAGAATGGTGCTGGAACTGGTACGCAGAAGATTTGGATAGTAAAAACGGCGCTTTTCGGGTCGTGAAGGGCGGCGGTTGGATCGGCGACGTCAGGAACAACGAGATATCTTTTCAGGGCAAGTTCGAGGGGAATGGCTTTGGCCCCGATCAAGGTTTCAGCGTGGTTCGAGGCGAGTAAAGGGGAATGAAATATGTTGATATTCATAAAACAATGAAGACGCTCGGATTCGTTAGCCGAGCGTCTTTAGGCCGTGCTTTTTTACAATGACAACGACTCCTAAATCAAATAAGAGAATTCTGGGATAGGTTGTCTGCTGTAAGGATTTTGTCTAACGAATAGCGGTAAGAAAGAGTCTCAATAGGGCATAAGCATCTTTACGCTGCTTCTCCGTACACTGATTGAGAGCATTGACAATCAGTTCGGTTTCATCATAATGCTTGGTTTTATCCGAACTGCCTAAAAGAAGTTGATTGGGAGACATCTTTAATAGGGAACAGATACTAAGCATGGTCTCAATCGACATTCCGGTTTGGCCACGTTCTATATCAGCGCAAAATTTGGGAACACGGCCTACTCTTTCGGCAAAATCCTCTTGAGAAATCCCCAGAGCCTTTCGCCGAGATCGGATACGTTCACCTACAGCTTTTTTATCGTAATCACTCATATTTAATCCTTTCTGAATCGGAGCTATTAGTTCCTATTATGGAGGAGTTTATAATTGACTTTAATGAGTTTTAAGGGTATTATTTTTAGTGGTTTTAGGGGTAGTTATTCTAGTGTTTCCAAATATACTTGGACAAATACGTATTTTTGCTACAAATTGTTCAATTATAATCATCATCTTTTTTGGATAAGGAGATGAATGGATGCAAGAGTGGATAGAGCTATTTGAAATTGAAAAACAAAAGTTAAATGAACTTGGTAACGAATCTTTTGTGAGTGGAATTCCGCTGCACGAAAATAAAGCGCTCCAAGCCCAGAGCAGGAAATTGGATGAACTGGTTATCCAGTTCCACAAACGAGTGATTTAAACGGTGTTCAAGCTAAAGCCAAATATCAGAGGGGGGAATAAACGGTGGATATACCATTATGGCTTCAAAGTGCGATTCAGGAAAGGCTGGAACGTGTTATGTCTGGAATCGAACGTCGTCCTGAACTGCGCAAGCTTCGCTCTGAAGAAGGCTCGGCATTTGAGGCTATGTTTTCTGGCACGGATCGAACAAAGATTCCGGGGGTTATGAATTGGGAGGACAAGCATCATCACAAACGGGGAGTAGAAAATGAGCACTTATACATACATGGGCTGAGAGACGGAGTACAGCTTTTTTTTACATTGTTAGACGATCCGCTTTCCGTTTCCGACAAACGTTGATAGAGAGACTATGATTTACCATATACTCAATTCATGATCTGCATGATAGAATCAGGTAATGTATAACCTGTTGATATGATAATACAGCATGGTTGATTCTTAGAGAGATTGGACGGAGTAATGGATGAAACAAAGAATTATTGACATGTCCTCACTTATTGTGGGGGCTTTCTTGTTTGCACTGGCAGTGAATTTATTTGTCATCCCCAATGATCTGGGCGAAGGCGGGGTTACGGGGCTTACGATTATTTTCTACTATTTGTTTGGCTGGTCGCCAGGGCTGATGAACCTGATTCTGAACGGGATTCTGCTCGTTGTTGGCTACAAGTTCCTGGATAAGAAAACAATGGGCTACACGATTATTGCTGTGATGCTTAATTCGATTTTTCTGCATTTGACGGAGAGTTGGAACATTAATTCCAATGAATTATGGATCAACACGATCTTCGGCGGTGTATTTGCCGGGGCTGGGATCGGCATGATTGTTCGCGTGGGCGGTACAACGGCGGGGAGCGTCATTCTGGCCCGGATCACTAATAAATATCTGGATTGGAACATCAGCTACGGGCTGTTGTTTTTTGACCTGATTGTAGCCTGTTCGTCTTTTTTCATTATTGGGGCCAAAGGTTTGATGTGTACGATTGTATTGCTATTTACCGCCACCAAAGTAATGGAATTTATCATTGAAGGACTCAATCCGAAAAAGGCAGTTACCATCATTTCTACCAAGCAGGATCATATTGCGCGCCATGTGGTTGAGAAGATGGATCGCGGGGTAACCGTGCTGTCCGGCTACGGGTATTATACGAAGGATTCCAAAGAAATTCTGTATATCATTATCAGCAAGAAGGAAGTTTCTATGCTCAAAGAAATCGTACACACCGAGGATATGAATGCATTTATTACCATCCAGGATGTTCGCGATGTCTTTGGGGAAGGCTTCCTTGAGCTATCCAAGTAACCGTTACAAAACGGATTTGTACAACACGTAAAAAGCCGCTTCCCCTCTGCAAGAGCGCGAAAGCGGCTTTAAGTTTTACTCTCATGATGCGGTTTTAGGCGATCCCCAAATCCAATCCGATCCCTAGCGACTGCGCTTTCTCCACCCAGTAGGCTGCTGTTGCTATATCGAACACGGCCATCCCCATCGGGCAAAATAAAATAGACTCATCCTCTGTATACTTTCCCAGAGCATCCCGGCAGACGACATCGGCCAGCGAACATGTACCGTCCTTCGCAAGTCCCCGCTCCAGGTGCAGCAGCTCGATATCGGTGTTTTCACGGCATACCTCATCCCAATCATCGACGACGATGCCCTGTATTTGCTCCAGAGCCGATACTTTATAGTCGCGCAGGGACACATCAAGCAGCAGGCTGCCGGCAAGCGGCGGCTGGTCGATGTAACGGTGATCGCTAACGGTACACGTTATGATGACATTGCAGCTGCTGTACAGCTCCTGCCAGCTCTCAGCGAACCGTGTACGGCCGCGATAGTCTGCATCTGCTTCGTCTATAACATGGGTCCCCAGCTTGGCTCCTCTAATATCGTAGATAAGAACCTCGTCAATACATTCCCCGAACAGCTTGCCGCACATGTCATAATGATGCTGTCCAACCGGTCCAAAACCAATGATGCCAACCCGTACCCGCCCTGCGCCAGGGCGCGCCTGCAAATAATGGCGCAGCATGACCGCACTTACGGCAACCGTCCTGGCCACACTCGGCAGTGGTGAGTTCAGAATGGCGTAAGGCACGCCTGTATCGACCTTATTAAGCAGTAGCACGCTATGCGCTCTCGGCAGTCCGCTTAACGTATTACCGGGAAAACTGGCGATCCATTTCAGGCCCGCCGCTTGCACGGTTCCCCCGACATAAGCGGGCATCGCGATAATGCGGTTAGCCGGATTGCCGTAGCGGAGGTAAGGCTTGATGGGCTGCGCATAATCGCCTGAATCTATGAGCCGCAGCGCCTCTACGATGCGAATCTCCAGCTCCTTCCAGCACAACCCGATAGTCTGCAGATGATTATTGTCCAAATAAAGCATGGACCTGCCCCTTTCTATTTTTAGAGATCATTTTACAGAGAACCGGCGTTCAGATGTTGCGCCACCCATTCATCGTTGTACACCGTATCCATATAACGCTCACCGCGATCATGGAGGATCACGACGCATACCGAATTATCCGGTATTTCATGGAATAGAGCTTCTTTAAGGGCATAAACGACTGCACCTGAAGAAGGACCAGCGAGGATGGCTTCATGCTGCACCAGCATGCGGCAGCCCGTTACCATATCGGCTTCTTTGACCTGAATGGTATTGTCCGTAAATTTGCTTTGGTTAAATGGGGGAACGATGCCGGCGCCAAGGCCGGGAAAGAAGCGCTTGCCTTTCGTTCCGCCAAGAATGACGCTGCCAACGGCGTCGACAGCGACGATTGTAGTATCCAGCTGCTGCTCCTTGACGAAGGTGGCGCAGCCCAGCATCGTCCCGCAGGTGCTGACGCCGCCTATAACGTAGTCGACTTGACCCAGCTCGGCAATAATTTCCCGCATTGTCCCATCTTTATGAGACAGATAGTTGTTTTCATTCGCATACTGGTTGGGCCAGAAGCTGTTCGGGATACTCTGGACGAGCTGTTTGACCCTGTTCAATCTGGCCGGAAGGAACTCGCCGGTTTCAGGGTCAGGCTGCTCCACAAGCTCGACATCGGCCCCATAAGCACGCATGATGCGGATATTTTGGGGCGCTGTTTTTGGATCTACAACGCTAATGAAGCGCATACCCAGCCGGGAGCAGATGGCAGCCAGACTGATCGCCATATTGCCCGAGCTGGATTCGACAATGACCGAGCCGGGACCGATTAAGCCTAGTTCCAATGCTGCCGAAATAATACGCACAGCGGGGCGATCCTTGGCGCTTCCGTTCGGATTCAGCATTTCAAGTTTGGCGTGGACGGTAATGCCGCGATCGTTGGCGAAGAGGCGGGAGAGCTGAACAAGCGGGGTGTTACCGATACAAGAAAGCCAATCTTTGGCCATGAATGACATTACGCCTCCTAGTTATACAGTTTTTTGGACTTCACGGAGCCTTGCCCTTGGTGAAAAGGCTCACTTTCTTTCAGATGAATAACCTCAATATGATCGAGCATACGGTTGTCAATCATCTGTCCGATCGCTTCAATCGTATGCTCGATCGCATACCGGATGGAGCTCAGCAGCTCGTTATTGAGCGACTCGCTGCGAATGCGGACGGTTAGCTTGTTGTCGTCTACGCTGACGCGCAGCTCGGCATCCTTGACGAAGGTATGCACAACATTCTCAATGTCGTACAAGCTGATTTTCTCGCCATGCTTGAGTTCGCTGCCGATTCGCTTGGAGATGCAAGTGAACGCCTGCCGCATCGTCCCGTCAATCTCTACGGTGCGGAAATCTCGCACTACATCGTAGGTAACATAACGGATGACAGGGAACAGGCTGCGTTTGCTGGAGGTTAGTACAAGCACTCCCTCGTTGTCTGCCAGCGGCTCGAAGCGAGGATCAAGCTGCTCGGCGCGGACTGTCTCTGCGTGGATCCCGTCAGCAAACAGATAGACGCCATGCTGGTGAGAATAGGAGGCAATCGCGCCTATCTCGATGGAGCCGACTGTATCGAGAATATCGTGTGCACCTATGCCGAATCGCGCTGCCATATTGGCCTGCCAGGCGGGTGAAGCCAATTCTCCGACGAGAATGATTCTACGGACGCCAAGTGACGCGGGATCCCCGGCGGCTCGGGCAATGGCTTCCAGAATGGAAGGCATCGTGAATAGCAGCTCGGGTTTGAATGCCTTAATTCGGTCGATATGCTCTTCAATCGGCCTGGAGAAAGAAATAGACTCTGTCTGCAGACCCAGCTCGTGGAAAATCGTATTGGCGGTGCTTGCTGCATGACCAGTGCCGACATCTGCAAAAGCTCTGCGGATCTGCAAGGGGCTGGATGCAAGCCACGTACGGTAGCAGGTCATTTTGGCAATCCGGTAATGCTCTTCGTCTTCTGGTGAATAATAGATCGATTTACGTATGCCGGTTGAAGTTCCAGATGTCCGATAGACGGTAAGGCCAGTCTCTGTGCGCGGCTCCTGCTTGTAATAGATCGTATTCAGAAGTTCCTCGGTAAGGAGGGGGAGTTCGGACAAAACTGCAGTATGAGGCTGGATGCCCAGCTCTGCAAGCAGATCGCCATAGGCCGGATGCAACTGAATGATGCGAGCCAGATGCTGTTGAAGCGAAGGGGTAAGCGCCATATCGCTATTAAGCCTCCTAAACATAGTAGTGGACGCAGCTCTTCCAACTGCTAGTCAATTAAGCATATGGCAAATCCTTTCATCCCGTGCCGACAGCGGCCTACACCATTTTTTTTGTTTGGAACGTATGCTGGAGTAAAAGGGAAATGGAGGGATAGCATGAGGTTTCGTAAGAAGGATAAATGGACCAAGGATCTGATTATGCGAAAGGAGAAAATGCTGCGGAAGCATATGCCGCCGACAAGAATCGCCACGAAGGAGCAACTGCATGACATGCTTTTGAAGTACGGAATGGTCTACGTGAAGCCAGATGGCGGGACGCAGGGAAAGGGCGTCATGAGGGTGGAGCTGAGCAAAGTCGGAAAGCGGAGATATATATACCAGGTTGGCGAGCGCAGGCGGGAATTCGCAACCTATGACAGGGCCTATGAAGCTATAAGCAAGGAGATGAAGGGCAAGCGGCATGTCGTTCAGAAGGGGATTTGGCTGCTTAAGCATAAAGGGCGTCCATTCGATATCAGGCTCATGATTCAACGGCGGCCTAGGGGCGGCTTTGAAACAACCGGTACTTTCACCAGAGTGGCACATCCCCGCAAAATCGTGACGAATGGAAGCCAGGGAGGCACGATTTATGCAACCGATGACGTATTGCGCCAATTTGCTGGAACCGCAAAGCGTAAGGAATTGTATCGCCGCATGAACGATCTTGCGCAACGGACCATAAAACGGCTGCGGGGCAGATTCACTGAAATTAAGGAGCTTGGCCTCGATTATGCTATCGACAGCAGCCTGAAGCCATGGATTCTTGAGGTGAACACGTTACCGGATGCGGCTCCGTTTACGCTCCTGAAGGATAAGAGCATCGTCCGGCGGATCGTCCGATATGGCAAAGCGTATGGTAAAACTTATAAACTGGTCTGCAAAAAAGCCAAGCGCGGCATATAGATGCCAAAATTATGGCGTTAGAACTAAAGTAACAACAGCCGATTAACCTAACCTCGCCATTGGCGAGGTTTTATATGTTTTTTGCCCCGATATTGATCCAAATTTATAAACAATCCGAGAGATGCTGCTCTTAAATGATATTATTTTTTTACCAAGTGGAACGAAATGTCTTTCACCCCGGGCGTGGGTTCTAATGGCATGTTTAAATAATCGCATTTTCCATCTTCATTGACGTTAAATTCGATCAGAAACTGGGCATCATTGCGTTCGTCGACTACTTTGAATATGTTATGATTATAGTGATATAACGGCAATTCGGCATCTTTATAATTTAAGAATAATGAGCCTTCCCGCTCGCAAACCACGGCACTTCCGTAAGCTGGATGGTTAAACTCCCCTAAGTAACTGGATATGGGATATGAAGGTTCCGGATCATCAATATCGGTGATGGAGTAATCGGAATTACGCATGCTGGCCAGAGCTTGGCGGAGCTGCTCGTTCTTAACCTTGAATCTGGTATTCCAGTCAATCGGTCCTAGGCCTAAAATTTGATCATACATATGATAGGCGATGCATTCTGGAAGCTGGGTTACTTCCATGTTAGCTAAAATTACGATACCGATATCGTCGTCTGGCATAAATGAGATATGAGTGCTAAAACCGGTTGTATTCCCTCCGTGACTAATCAGTTTACGGCCACGGTATACTTCAACGAACCACCCTAAACCGTAAAAAGTATAGGGAATCTCCGGGAATTCCCCAGGGCCGACCACAATTTGAGGAAATAGCATTTCATTGAGCTGCGCTTCTGAAATAACCGAATTTCCGTGGGTTTGTCCATGATTTAATAGTAGAGAAAGCCAGGCAGATAAATCAGTTACATTGGAAATAATAGATCCGGCAGGACCTTGGATATCTAAATTGGTGAGTGGGATCTCGATGATTCCATCACCAACGGCAGTGTAGGGCATCGCGTAATTGTCCAAATGCTGCAAACTCTCGGCGGAGAAGAGAGTGGAGGACATTTCAAGCGGTTCAAAGATCTTGTTCTTTACCCATTCTTCCCAGGTCATTCCTGTTTGCTGTTCGATAAAAAAGCCTATTAATATATACATAATGTTGGAGTACTGCCACACATAACGGACAGGGAGACTGGGATCGAGAAATCGAAGACTTTCGGAAATTTCTTCTCGCGTGAGGGTTGTATTGTGGAGGACCATATCATGCCTCGGCAGTCCGGATCGATGACAGGCAATATCGCGTAAAGTTAAATGATCTGTAGCATAAGGATCTTGCATTTGAAATGAAGGCCAGTACTGCTTAATGGGGGTGTCCCAATCCATATTCTGTTCATTTAACAAAATGGAGAGAGCCATGGCTGTGAATGGTTTTGTTGAAGAAGCAATGGGAAATAAAGTTTCTGTATTTACAGGAAGCTTCTCCTTCATGTTTCTTTCCCCAAAACCTGAGGAAAACAGAACCTGATTTTTTTGCACCACGGATATGGCGATCCCTGGGATGTTCCATTCTTTTCGCAATTTTTCGATCCAAAAGCTAATCAATTTGAACACAGCGGAATTCATCTGCACCTCTCCCATCACAAAATGCTCTTTATTATAAAAATATACATCCATTTATAAATGTCAAAATCTGATATTTGAGGTTAATGCTGTGATACATACTTCAATATCCCTGAGTTTCACCCCTAACGCGAATGCACCCTCTTACCCTGCACCCACACCTCGCGGATATGCTCAGGCCTAACCAGATACATTATTTTCTGGAACACGTCGTCCAAGTTTTCATCTTCATTAAAAATCGGCAATTTGGCGGATGGCAGCTTGGTATCGATCACTTGTACGTCCCAGGCATTATTTTCTTCAATCCGGCCGATGGGAAGGCTTAAGCTCTCACCGCCGCCAGCAGTGGCCAGGTAGAATGCCTCATGGATCGTAATTCGCGATCCGGGTACGCCTCGTTCGCTGGCCGGAAGGGAGGTATTCACGCCGTCCTCCAGCATTCTCGAAGAGATGACCGCTTGTCTGATGTTATCGTACAGGCTAGGCGAGAAGCCTCCCGAAATATCCGAGCCGAGTCCGATCTCGACGTTTTTGGAATGAAGATGAGCGATCGGGATGACGCTATTGGCAAAATAGGCGTTTGAGATGGGACAATGGGCAATGGCTGTTCCTGTCTCGGCAAATAAATCTGCATCATGATCATCGAGGAAATTGCAATGAGCCATGACGGATTTGTCACGCAAAAGGCCAAAATCATTCAGGGCAAAGGCATCGTTCTTCTGGAATCGATCTTGTACATAACCGTGCGCCCAGTCGCTCTCGCTGCAGTGTGATTGAACATACGCATCATATTTGGCGGCCAGCTCTCCGAGGCCCTTCAAAGCTTCGTCCGTACAGCTTGGAATAAACCGCGGCGTTACTACCGGGTAGACGCCTTGCTTCGTGGATTTGGCTAATTCTTGCACAGCTATAATGAATTCTTCCGTATCTACGAGTGCCGTATGTGTATCCGCGTCGCGATAAAATTCCGGATTTTGCCCGGGATCATCCATGACGACCTTGCCGACGAGTCCGCGCTGGCCTTTACCGGCACAGATTTCAGCCAGCAGCAAGCTGGCTTCTTTATGAACCGTTGCAAAATAAAGCGCCGTGGTTGTTCCGTTCGCGAGAAGGGTGCTTACCACATCGTCGTAGATTTTTTTTGCAAAATCTAGATCCGAGAATTTAGACTCCAGCGGGAAGGTGTACGTGTTTAGCCAGTCGTAGAGTGGAATGTCCAGTGCGGTTCCGGACTGGGCCCATTGCGGGGCATGGACATGCAAATCGATAAAACCAGGCAGGAAATACTGGCCGTCAGCCAGCCGATGGAAATTACGCTTCCCTTGGTAATGATCCAGCAGAGGCTGATAGCCGGAATCCTCAGGTGAAACGATTTTTGCTATAACACCGTCTGCATGGATACAAAACAGATAATCCTTAAGGATGTGAATTTCTTTGGGGGATTTGCTGGAAAAAGCAGTGCCTTGAAATACTTGCATATAATTATCCATAAATACCGCCTTAATGTACGTATTTTAAATGTATTTTGTATTATAATTCGTGGATAAGGAGAAGTCTAATATCAAAAAACGGATATTTTCGCGCGCTCCCCATAGGTAGGGAACTTTTCCGCAAATCATGGTTCATATCTATTCTATTTATGATAACCTTTTATTAATGGCAAGCATTCTGCAAGAGGATGAAAATCCGGGAAGATGAGTTGAAGTCAAAAAGGAGCAAACAAACATGCAGTTCGCAAAAAGAATGGATCGGTTTGGTGAAGGCATTTTCACTAAATTATCGGATATCAAACGCAGCAGATTGGATCGTGGCGAAACGGTGATCGATCTGAGCATCGGCACGCCGAATATTCCGCCGGGCAAGCATATCATCGAAGCTTTATGTACGGCCGCCGCTGATGAAATGAACTACGTGTATGCACTCAGCGACCAAAGCGCTTTATTGGAGGCGGTAAGCGACTGGTATAAGGAGCGATATCAGGTAGCGCTGGATCCGAAAACGGAAGTTTGCTCGCTGTTAGGCTCGCAGGAAGGGCTGGCGCATATTTCATTATCCATCGTAGATGAGGGAGACGTCGTGCTGGTGCCGGATCCCTGCTACCCAGTGTTCGCAGACGGGCCGCTGCTGGCCGGAGCGAAGCTTCACTATATGCCGCAGAAAAAAGAAAACGGCTATGTGATCAACTTGAAGGATATTCCGGAACAAGTAGCGCGCCAGGCCAAGCTGATGCTGGTTTCCTATCCGAACAACCCGACTACCGCCATGGCGCCGGATAGCTTCTATGTTGATCTGGTCGCCTTTGCGAAGAAATATGATATCATCGTTCTTCATGACAATGCCTACAGCGAATTAGTGTTTGATGGCAAAAGCTGCGGCAGCTTTCTCTCCTTCCCTGGTGCGAAAGAGGTTGGCGTTGAATTTAATTCCTTGTCCAAAACCTATGGGCTGGCTGGGGCAAGAATCGGCTTTTGCGTAGGAAATAAGGAGGTTGTCTCCCGCCTGAAGATACTAAAGTCGAACATGGACTATGGTATGTTTCTGCCAATTCAACAAGCAGCGATTGCCGCGATAACCGGGGATCAGAGCGGTGTGGAGACGACGCGCAAAGCTTATGAGCACCGAAGAGATATTCTTTGCGATGGCTTGAATGCGCTGGGATGGAAGATAGATAAGCCAGAGGCAACGATGTTCGTCTGGGCGGCGATTCCTTCCCATTACGGGACATCCGAGGATTTTGTCATGGACATGGTCACTAAAGCTGGGGTCATCGTCACGCCGGGCAGCGCCTTTGGCCCTTCGGGCGAAGGCTATGTACGAATGGCGTTGGTTCAAGATGAAAAGAACCTGAAGCAGGCGGTCGATGCGGTTCGCCAAAGCGGGATTTTAAACGTGTAGGTACTAAGGGTGGGAGAGTAGCCGTACTCCTAGTTATAATACTGTTGGACGATGCCAGTATAAACTATTTTTTTGGTGTTAAATATAATGGGTTTGGCTTAAAAAGAAAACTGCACCTCTAACTGCTAATTGTATCTGACAGTGAGGTGCAGTTCTTAGGGTAGTCCCGGTTTATAAAACTAGCCCGTATGCATTCATAAAGTTATTTAGTAAATCATTACTCAGTTTTCTTTTAGTGGAATATGAAATTCGACTTTTGTTCCCTTACCGCGGGCACTTTCAATCTGGAAATATGCATCTTCACCATATGCAAGAATAAATCTACGATATACGTTCAATATACCCGTGTGAATGTTAAAAAATGCATCAATGTGCTTCCCCTTGCTCTGCAGCAATGCTTGTACTGGTTCGAGCACATCCTTGCTCATACCTGTTCCTGTATCGGAAATCGTAATATGAAGTCCGTTATCAATGAGTTTTACTGTTAAGGACAGTTTAAATTCGGCGCTACTCATATTGGGATTCCAGCCATATTTCAGGGAGTTTTCTACAAAGGGCTGAATAATTTGTTTCATAACAATTTGATTCATAGCTAGTGGGTCGATGTTAAAAGAAGTATTTACCTTCTGTCCATTTCGATAATAGTGAATCGTCAAAAAATGCTGAATATACGAAATTTCCTCTTGCAATGGAGCCCATCCGCCATCCTTTCTAATGCTATATCGCATCATTTTGGATACAGCCTGAATCATATCTTCAATGGCCTCACCATTATTTCTGGTAGCATAAGAGTCGATAGCCTCCAAAGTGTTATACAGAAAATGGGGGTTAATTTGGGCCTGCAGCTGAAGCAGCTCTCGTTCCTTTTCTTTTAATTTGGAATGGTAGACTTCTTGTTCCATCTTATTGAGTTTTTCCAGCATTTGATTATAGCTATGAATCAAAAAGCCGATTTCATCGTGTCTTTCCTTCAATTTTATCGGAACGTATTGTCCCCTTCCCAGACTTTGCATCCCTTTTTTGAGAAAATATAGCGGACGTAAAATACCGTTTAATATTGAAAAACCAATGGATAATGCAATGGCCAAGCTGGCTGCTCCGATTAAAATTGTCAGGTAGTAGCTTTTCGTCACGGCTTGCTTAATGGAGCTCAGTGGGGCTATCCATACCAGCATCCAGTCCTGGTTTGGTAGCTGCGTATATGTGGCTTCGTATTCAGCGTTATTTGACTCAAATACAAATTGTTGCTCGCCTTTGTTGTACAGGTTTGTCCAAAGATCCTGGGCGAGATTGGTGTTCAGAGGATTATTAGTAACCATATTTTGGGTATGTGGATGATAAAGAATTAATTGTCCAGCTTGTTCATAGTCCGTGTAATTCAGTAAATTTAATATTTTATCCGCCTGAATTTCTAAAATAATCCATGATTCGATCGTTCCTGAATTAATATTGATGATGGGTCTGATAAACGAAAACACCGTATCGTTCGGATACAGCACGTAATCCAGCAGATGCGGCTCGCTTAATTGCGTTGTTTCGGTATTCAGAATGGAACGATAAACAGGATGTTCGTATAAATTGAACTGAGAATCGAGCTGCGTCTGATAGGAATCAAAATAAACTTTCCCCATCTTGTCGAGGTAGAGCACCCCTAACACTTCAGGATGAAATTTCAACGAATTCTGAATAATAGGTCTGAAATTCATAATATATTCCGCTTGTTCAGACAAGAGGTCAGGACGGACGGATAAAAACTTTTGAAAATCGTTATTTGTGTAAAGGCTATCAAAGGCTTCCTCCAGATTATCCAAATAGCTGGTTATTTCGTTGGAGGCATAATTTACATATTGCTTGGAAATGGAAGATGAATACTGCGTACTGGTTTGAAAAATAAAGTATTCGGAGCTTTGGCTAACGATAGCCATCGGAATAATAGTAATGAATATGAGTAATATAAATAGTTTGTATTTTATTGATAGACGGTTTAATATACGTTTTAAGGATTGACAAGACACGATGCTAATGCCTCCTTCAGATCTTTGGAAACCTGCAGCTGTGTTATTGAAAGGAGTTGACTAGTATGAGAATTTGCGTTGTTGATGATGAAAAGGAAGTTCGGACCAGCATCATACAGAAGCTGTACGCATTATTTCCTGACATTGAGGTGTTTGACGTTGGATTTGGTCAACAAGCCGTTCAGGAGATTCAATTCATTCGCCCGGACGTTGTTCTGCTTGATATAAGAATGCCCATCATAAATGGCCTCGACATGCTGCAATGGATTAAAGAGAACTTTTCTCAAATTTATGTGATCATTATATCAGGGTACGATGATTTTGAATATGCGAAGAAGGCTCTTCACTTCGGTGCCCTGGATTACATGCTAAAGCCAGTCAATCGTAAAGAGCTTAAAGAGACTATTCATAAAATTGAACATCACCAAGTTGAACGATTTCTACAAGAAATTCAAGTGTGTTTTATGAAATCCATGGTTTCTGCGTTTTCATTTCAGGATGTTCAGATCATTCCAAAGCAGGTAAGCTTCTGGTTCGATGAACGTATCCCCAAAAAGCTGCAATTGAAAATGGATTCTCTATCTTTGAATAATGAAAGCGGCAAGGTCTCGTCAGCGCCAATTATATTCTCCTATAGTATCAACGATATCATCAAAGGGGATTGTATAATTAGTGATGAGCTGGATGGAACGCCTATTTTCAGGGAAAAGGAAGATTTTTTTGAACAATTGCAAATGCAGTACGAAAAAAGCATACAATTGAGATTTTTTGAAGTATCGGCACTGGATCAATTATCGCTTCATGATGACCGGGATAAGATGCACCAGCTTGCGTCTTTGCGAAACCGGATGCTTGATGAAGCTAGAAATAACAATATGGAGCAGGTTCAATGTTATTTGAACGAATGGTTTTCCGTGATAGAAAAAATCCCCTATCGAATGCTAATCAAAGAATCTGCCTATTTGCTTGCCATTCTTGATGAAGGATTTACGAAACCGAAATTGATCGTGGTGGATGATGATTTGCTTCATTATTGGATGAGCTGGGTTGCCAAGCATGTTACCTTTACACATTTACGTCACCACATGAAATCGCTAGTGATTCGCAGCCTTCAGGAATGGATAAGAATTGAAGTTGAGCAAGACATGGGGGAGCAGACCCAGTGGTTTGACAAAGCCTTTTATATTATAGAATCCTCCAAAGATCTTAACATAAATTTGGAAGCGGTTGCAGAAATGGTGGGCGTTCATCCCGTCACGCTAAGCAGAATGTTCAAGCAGAAAGTGGGTATTAATTTCATTCAATATTTGACCAACAGAAGGCTAGAGACTGCAAAAGAGTTAATTGTGGCAACGGATAAAAAAATTATGGATATCGCATTAGAGATCGGTTATTCGGATTACCCCTATTTTCGGAATTTATTCAAAAAAAGATATCACGAATCTCCTTCCGATTATCGCAAGAAACATGCTAAAAGCATTGAAGTTTGAGCATCCATTATTTTAAGCAAGACTTACAGAGGTGCATGACTATATGAACGCGTGGAAACGACTTGTCGTCTATCTTCTTCTCATGACCATATGTTCGAGTTGTTCGCCGCCGAAGCTTGATGTTGCTCCGGGCCAGGTAGACAAGAGCAAGACTGCTCCGACGATAAAGGTATTATATGCGACGTCAGAAGCAGGCTCGGAGGCCGTCGTGTCAGCAGCCAAGCAATATGAAGCGGAAACGGGTATTAACATTGAAATTAGTACCTTGTCATATAATAGCTTGCATGAGAAGGTTTTTTCCGAACTGGCCATGAATAGAGGCTACTATGACGTTATTGCAGTAGATACCCCGTGGATACCTAAAATTATTAACCATCTTGAGCCTCTCTCTTCGTATATGATGAATTCCCAAACAAGCGGAACGCTGCAGGTTCAGGACTTTGTATCCAAGTTATTTTTGGATACCTCTGTTTACAACTTGGTCGATTCTTCCCAAGCTCCGCCGCAGCTGGATGTCATTAGCATTGAGAAAATATTAGATAAGGGGTATGAAATTTTTAGCCTGCCTATACAGTCGAATGCTCTAACTATCAGCTACCGGAAGGATTTGTTTGAGGATGCAGCCAATCAGGCTTTGTTTAAAGCGCAATATGGAGAAGAGTTAAAGATACCTGAAACATTGGATGATTATTTGCGAGTGGCTCAATTTTTTACTAGAGATATAGATCAAGACGGGGAGATTGATTTATATGGCACCTCGTTAATGGCGAAAAAACATGAGTCTATATTTCTTGATTTTAAGACCTTTTTAAGCGTACATCAGGTTGATCTATTCGATGATCAATTAAATCCTGTATTCCAGGACAACCCCAATGCTTCTCAAGCTCTGATTACTTACGGCAGCTGGATCAATGATTATAAAGTTACGCCTCCGGATGTATTCAATTATAGTTGGGACGAGGTCTCTATTGCTTTTGGTTATGGCATTGTCGCCATGGGAATGAATTATCATGCAATGAGATTGCAGGACGGAATTGAAGGGGGAGAAGTGGGTTACTTTATGTTTCCAGGTACTTATCAGGATGGGGAATTGATTCATCGGCCGCATTTTGGTTCGTGGGGACTAGCTGTTAATAAATACTCCTCTCATAAAGAGGAAGCTTTTGATCTGGTGAATTATTTAACCTCTTCTGATGTTCAGAAAAGCTATTTGAAATACAAGCATCATGTCACACGCACTTCAGCATATCATGCAGCGGAATTGCTGGACAACGATTCATTAAAGGAATACTATCGGGTTCTTGAAAAATCTTTGCGCGTAGGAGTAGGCAGGCCAAGAATAACGAATTATGATCAAGTGTCAGAGGTCATGCAGAATGCGGTCTTAACTTATCTTACAGGTAAAAAGGATGCTCAAATCGTACTCGATGAAGCGGCAGAAGAAATTGCAGCCTTATTAAAACAAGCGGGATATTAATCCTGCATGGTTGATGCTGGAAAGAAGTATTTTAAGCTTCGGGCTTAGAATACTTCTTTTTTGTTTTGCCCTGGTTTCAATTAAAAAAATCCCCCCCAGCGATTAAATTATTCAACTTTTGGCCGTTTTTTTATTCCATATACTTAAGTTATGCAAGATAAAACCCATATAACTCAAACTAAACGGGGGGGATCTACGAATGTTAATGAAAAAGAGAATCATAGCGCCAGCCCTAGTTGTCTTACTGCTATCGGCGATGCTGCTAACGGCTTGCGGTCAGAACGACACTACCACGGTTGCACCCAATACGACCGGAAATGAAAACGCCGCTAGCGCAGGGAAAGACATTGTAAGCGGACCGATCACGATTAATCCGAATATTCCAGATACAGAGGTTATGGATATCGGCCCAAATGGCGAAAAAGCCGTTTCTGCTAAAGACTTGATCTTAACCGAGGAAGAGATAGCAAAAATTAAAGAGGGCAAATACACCGCTGCGATTGTCATGCATTACTCAGGCACAGATTATATGAATGCTGCAGTTCAAGCCATGCAAGAGACCTTTGAACAAATGGGCATTAAAGTCGTAGCCGTGACGGATGCGCAGTTTAAGGCAGAAAAACAGGTGAATGACATTGAAACCGTCTTGGCTAAGAAACCGGATATTATGGTTTCAGTTCCAGTAGACTCCGTGTCTACGGCTCCTGCTTATAAGAAAGCAGTGGCTCAAGGCGTGAAGCTGGTGTTTATGGATGGCGGTGCCGATGGATTAGTTGCAGGGAAAGATTATATCAGTATCGTTTCGGGAGATAACTACGGGAACGGTGCGGTAGCTGCGGATATCATGGCGGAAAAATTGGGAGGAAAGGGGAAGGTTGGCCTTGTCTTTCACGATGTTAACTTCTTCGTAACGACCAACCGGTCGGATGCGTTCAAGGCAAGGATCAAAGAGAAATATCCCGAGATTGAAATTGTGACGCAAGGCGGTATTACCGATGCGAATAAAGGTGAAGAGGTAGCCTCGGCTATGCTTACAAGACACCCTGATCTAGATGGGATTTTCGCTCCATGGGACGTTCCTGCCGAGGGCGTAATGTCAGCCGCGAGAGTGGCAGGCAGAAACGACCTGATCGTCACAACGGTAGATCTGGGAACGAACGTGGCAATTTCAATTGCTAGCGATGGTATTGTGCAAGGTGTTGGAGCGCAGCTTCCTTATGACCAAGGCGTTGCCCAATCCATTCTCGCCGGATATGCAATTTTGGGGAAAGAAGCTCCGGCTTATGTTGCTTCACCAGCCGTTAAGGTAACTAAAGAAAATGTGCTGGATGCCTGGAAGCTGATCTACGGAGTAGATGCACCGGCAACCGTACAGGATGCCATGAAATAGATGACTCCATTAAACAAAAGAAGAGGTTGTAGATATTACAGCCTCTTCGAATTTAAGAAGAAGGTGAATCAACTTGACTCAACCCATGCTAGAAATGAAAAACATAGTTAAGGCATTTAACGGGATTACGGTACTTGATAACGTCAGTTTTTCAGTTGAAAAGGGTGAGGTCCATGCATTAATGGGCGGGAATGGCGCAGGAAAATCAACGCTCATGAAAATATTGACCGGAGTGTATACCGCAGACCAAGGGGAAATCGTGATCGAAGGCAAGCCGGTTGTGATTCGAAATGATGCTGATGCAAGAGCGAATAAAATCTCTATGATTTTTCAAGAATTTAGCTTAATTCCGACGTTAACAGTTGCGCAAAATATCTTTCTAACCAGAGAGTCCAAGACAAAAGCAGGGTTCATAGATGATAAGAGCTGCGAAATAAAAACACAAGAATTGTTAAATGAACTTGGAGTCAGCATGAAGCCGACCGATGTCGTACAGGATCTTGGCGTAGGTTATTGGCAAATGACAGAGATCGCCAAGGCGTTGTCACAGGATGCCAAAATTATTGTTATGGACGAGCCTACCTCGTCGCTTACGAAATCGGAAACAAAAATTCTCTTTGAATTTATCGATAGATTGAAAACCAAAGGTTACTCCATTATTTACATTTCCCATCGCATGGAGGAAATCTTTCAAATTTGCGATCGCATAACGATTTTACGAGATGGAAAGTATATCGCAACTGAAAGATGCTCTGAGACCGATATGAATCAAATTATTTCACACATTGTCGGAATGGAATTCAACAAGGCGTTCGAATGGAAAGAGCGTTATTACGATCGTGAGGCCCCGCCGGTCATCAAGGTAAAAAATTTAAATGCCGGCAGCAAGGTAAAAAATGTCTCATTTTCGATTCAACCGGGAGAGATCGTTGGAATCGCCGGATTGATGGGCAGCGGGAGAACAGAGCTTTTGAGGACTTTATTTGGCGTAGATCCGATCGCTAGCGGAGAAATTCAAATGTTCGGACACAAAGTTGAAATCGCTTCGCCAAGGGATGCCATGAATGAAGGGATTGCGCTGATTCCGGAGGATCGAAGATTGCAAGGCTTAATTCTGCAGCACAATGTGAAAGAGAATATGATGGTTCCTATTCTAGCTAAGCTGTCACGAGGCTTGGTTATAAATAACAAGCTGGCAAACGAAATTAGCGAGAAGTTTGTAAAAAAATTGAATATAAAAACGGATCACATTTTTAAACAGGTTAATTTGTTATCCGGCGGGAACCAGCAGAAGGTTGTACTGTCCAAATGGCTGGCTAACGAACCCAACGTATTGTTATTGGATGAGCCGACGATAGGGGTTGATATCGCGGCCAAAACAGAAATCATCGAAATCATTCGCGAATTAGCCGATGCCGGAAAAGCAGTGCTGGTTGTATCCTCTGAATTACAAGAGCTACTGGCTGTAAGCGACCGGATACTGATCATACACGATGGAACGATCACACGTGAAATGAACAGACAAGAAGTTACTTCTGAGGAGGAATTACAATATGCAATCCAAGGATATTAATACACCAAGCGTGTCAATCTTATCTGCCCTGAAAAAGTTTGCTTGGCGTAATTATATCGTTTACATCGCTTTTATAGCCGTGTTTATTTACTTTTCTATTTCATTATTCGATGAAGGGTTTTTAACGACGAATAATCTCCTCAATATTATTCGCCAAACGGCTACGATTTCATTGATGGGCTTAGCGATGACTTTTGTAATCAGCACAGGTGAAATCGATTTGTCCGTCGGTGCCGTTACGGCGTTGTCTTCATTAGCTGGTGCATTGGCTTTGCAATCGGGATGGGGGATTATTGGCGCATTAGTAGCAGGAGTTGGCGTAGGCTGTATCGTCGGTTTCATTAACGGCTTGCTTGTAACAAGAGTGGCCATACCTTCTTTTCTGGCGACGTTAGGTTCGATGATGGCCGTACAGGGCTTATCCATGTGGGTAACGAAAACTGCGCCTGTACCGATTGTTAATCAGACCTTTAATTTCATTTTTGGCTCCGGAGATATCGGTCCTGTTCCGGTGTTATTGATTTGGACGCTTGTATTTACGGTGATCGCCCATTTCTTACTTCGAAAAACGACTTACGGTCGGCAAGTACTGGCAACAGGCGGTAATGAGAACGCTGCAAGACTATCGGGCGTCAATACGAAGAGGATTAAATTGCTGGCTTTTTTAGGTACTGGAGCTATGGCAGGCTTAGCAGGCTTACTATATGCAGGAAGAATGAACGCAGGCCGTTTCTCTTTTGGTGAAGGCGATGAACTATCCGTCATTGCGGCAGTTATTCTTGGCGGCACCAGTTTGTTTGGCGGTGTCGGCACCGTCATTGGAACCTTGGTTGGCGCAATTATGATCGGTACGATCAGTAACGGCCTGATTATTATGGGGCTGGATGTCAGTCAGCAAATGATGATTAAAGGTTTGATTATTATCCTGGCAGTAGCATTCGGTAAAAAGACAATCAAAAAATAGTACAGGGGAGGAGAGCTCATGGGGAACAAAATTAAGGCAGGGATAGTTGGCACAGGGTTCATCGGGCCTGCTCATATCGAAGCAATACGAAGATTAGGGTTTGTTGAGGTTATCGCGCTAGCTGATTCTGACATGGAAAACGCTCGGAAAAAAGCAGATGAGCTTCATATACCTTTAGCCTATGGAAACTATCAGGACATGCTGAACAATGATGATATTCAAGTGATTCATAACTGCACGCCGAATCATTTGCATTTTGAAATCAATAAGGCAGCTATTGTCGCGGGCAAGCATATTTTGTCCGAGAAGCCGTTAGCTGTGAGCAGCGAGGAATCGGGAGAATTGTTGAAGTTGGCCAAGCAGCATCAAGTTGTCCATGGCGTAAATTTTAATTATCGACAATACCCCATGATGAAGCAGCTCAATCAGATGATTAAAGAGGATGAATTGGGCGATCTATATCTAGTTCATGGCAGCTATCTGCAGGATTGGATGCTCTATGATACGGACTTTAACTGGAGACTGCTGGGGAATCTTGGAGGTCAATCAAGGGCATTGGCAGATATCGGCTCTCATTGGTGCGACACCGTTCAATATGTTACGGGTAAAAAAATAGCTAAGGTTTTTGCAGATTTGTGGACCGTACACCCTGTTCGAAAAAGAGTGAAGGGTTCATCTTTAACCTTTGCCAAGCAGCAGCAGGCTGAGGAATACGATGAGATTCCTGTATCGACCGAGGATTACGCTTCGGTATTGATCAGATTTGAGGACGGCAGCAGAGGCGTATTTACAGTATCTCAGGTAAGTGCAGGGAGAAAAAATGCACTCAGCTTCGAAATCAACGGCAGCAAAAAATCGGTATATTGGCAGCAGGAAAATCCTGCGCAGATGTGGATCGGCTACCGGGATCAACCGAACGAAAGCTTGATTGCCGATCCTGCGTTGTTCCTGCAGGAGGCAAGAGGATCGATTCATCATCCGGGCGGCCATGGAGAAGGCTGGCCAGATGCGATGAAAAATGGAATGCTTCATTTTTATCGGTTTATTTATGAAGGTAAATCGCTGTCGTTGGATAAACCTGAGTTTGCGACTTTTGAGGATGGGCATCGCTCCATGTGTGTTACGGAAGCTATTTTAAAAAGCTATCAGACTCAACAATGGGTGGACGTCAATTAAGGAGAATTAACAATGAAAATAGGCGTATTTACAGTTCTATATCAGCACTTTCCGTTGGAAGAAATGCTGGATAAGGTTGCATCTATGGGAATTGAGGCTATCGAAATCGGAACGGGAAATTTTCCTGGAGATAGTCACTGTAACCCTGAAGCATTGCTGGAAAATAAGTCGACATTGCTTAGTTTTCAACGTGCCATTGAAAAACGGAGTTTAAAAATAAGTGCTCTAAGCTGTCATGGTAACCCTTTACATCCCAATAAAGCTGCTGCCCAAGCGGCACATCATGTTTGGCAGCAAACGGTTAAGCTTGCGGAGCTGCTGAATGTTCCGGTTGTCAACACATTCTCTGGCTGTCCAGGAGACCATGAATTTGCCAAATTTCCGAATTGGGTAACATGCTCATGGCCGCCTGAGTACATGGAAGTTCTGAATTGGCAATGGAACGACAAGGTGATTCCTTATTGGAAGGACGCAGCGAGCTTTGCTCGTCAGCATCATGTAAAAATCGCATTGGAAATGCATCCGGGTTTTGTTGTTTACAATCCTGATACTTTACTGAAGCTTAGGGAGCATGCAGGCGAAGAAATTGGGGCGAATTTTGATCCAAGTCATCTGGTATGGCAAGGGATTGACCCGGTCGTTGCCATTAAGCAGTTGGGATCAAAAAAGGCGATCTTCCATGTTCATGCGAAGGATACCTGGCTTGATCAAGAAAATATCGCAAAAAATGGTGTTTTGGATACGAAGCATTACAGCGATATCGTAAATCGTTCATGGACCTTCCGCTCGGTTGGTTACGGAATGGATACGAAAATATGGAAGGACATGCTCAGCATGTTAAGAGCTGTAGGTTACGATGATGTTGTTTCAATAGAGCATGAAGATATGCTTGTTTCGATTGACGAGGGATTAGGCAAGGCTGTAGAAACGTTGAAGCAGAGCAGATTTAAGGAAGAGCTTGGACAAATGTGGTGGGCATAAACATTTAAAGAAAAGAGGAGATCCATATGACAACAAATCAATCAACCATGAAGGCAGCTGTATTCCCAGGGAATAAGGTCGTTGAAATCAAGCAATTTCCAATCCCGACACCTGGGCCGAGAGAAGTTTTGATTCAAATGAAAGCTTCTGCCATTTGTCGCAGCGATATGAGCTTATATTATGGGCAACAAGGGGTTGTAGGATCCGGTGATCATACTGGACCGATTATTCCCGGGCATGAGCCTGCCGGGCAAATTGTTCAGATCGGTGATGGAGTTACGCGCTTTCAGGTTGGAGACCGCGTGGCGGCATATCTGGCGGTTGGCTGTGGCGAGTGCGCACATTGCAGGAACGGTTATCGCATGTTTTGTAAAGAGTGGAAATGCATCGGCTTTGATTTGCATGGTGGCGATGCTGACTATCTTGTTATCCCGGAAGATAACTGCATGAGAATACCGGATGAGATGGACTATGTTACGGCTGCCGTTTCTACGGATGCAGTTGGAACCTTGTATCATGCCCAAAAGAGATTAGGAATTAACGGTCGAGACACGGTTGTGGTTTTTGGCTTGGGGCCTATGGGCGGAGCTGGCGTCATGGTTGCCAAGGGCTTGGGTGCACGGGTAATCGCTGTCGATTTGCTGGATCAGCGCCTGGAGGTTGCCAAAGAGCTGGGAGCGGATTATGTGATTAACAGCAATGATGATGTATTGGCGCGTATTCATGAAATTACAGGCAATAGTGGCGTAGATGCTGCGATCGATTGCTCTGGAAGCCCCATTGCCCAGAATGTAGCATTAGACAGCTTGAGACAGCATGGCCGTGCCGCTTTCGTTGGAGAAGGAAGGGAATTGACGATCAATCCAAGTGTTCAATTTATTCGGAAACAAATTACATTGATCGGCTCCTGGTATTTTCCGATTTATGAATATGACGAAATTGCCCAATTCATTATTGACAAGAAGCTTCCAGTCCATAAGTTAGTGTCTCATACCTTCCCTCTGGATGAAGCGGCAACAGCCTTTAAAATGTTTGATGAAAGAAAAACAGAAAAAGCGGTATTTGTTTGGGAATAAATAAACCAGTCAAGGAGTGATCACGAATGAAGGGAATATCATTTAACACATGGGTGTACGGCAGCTTTCCTACTTGGGTCCCAGCTTATCCGCTAGAAGAAGTGATTCGAAGATTGTCCTCATTCGGATATGATGGAATCGAGATTGGATGTGCAAGCCCCCATGCATGGCCGGAAAGTGTAACAAAGGACAGAAGACAAGCTATATTAAAGCTGCTCAAGGAGCAAAATTTAAAGGTTTCCTCCATGTTGCCTGCTCCAGGCGGCGGTCCCGGGAACAATCCGTGCTCTCCCATTTTAGAAGAGCGTCAGTACGCGGTTAAGCATTATAAAGAAGTTCTACAGCTTGCTCATGATTGGGAATGTCCGACGGTAATGTATATTGCGGGCTGGGTCATCCATGGCACGAAGCAAACGGATGCGTGGCAGTATAGCTTGGAGAACTTAATTGATATCGCCGAATATGCCAAAGAGCTGGGGATTACCATGGTCGTTGAACCAACGCCTTCAGATAGCAACTTGATCGAAACGGCTGACGATGCTTTATTGTTATCCGAGCAGACAGGCTTAAGCAATGTGAAAGTCATGTTTGATACGTATCATGCTCTTTACCGCGGCGATGTCCCTAGCGATTACGTATACCGTATGGCTGAGAAACTGCATCACGTTCATATTTCGGATAATGACCGCTTGCCTCCTGGTCAAGGTTACGGGAATTTCGACAGCGTACTTCGGGCGCTCAAGGAAATTAACTATGATGGCTACCTGTCCATGGAAGTTGGTTTTCATTCAAGAAAATCAGATCCGGATTGGTATGCAAAGACGTCCATCGATTTCTTGAGAAAAAAAATGAAGGAAATCGGTTGGAAATAAAGTGACGATGTAATATTATTAACGCGTAAGAGTAGAGTTGCCTTTTGGAAGGGTGGCTCTACTCTTTTTTGACATACATAAAGCCCAGTATTTCTATATTCAATTGTACTGAACGCGGAACGGACACTATACATTCATTCCAACTCCATTATTCCCCAAACTCCCGGTTCACCTCCGTTAGAGCCGCGCCGATGACCTGGTGCATATCGTAGTACTTGTATGTGGCGAGGCGCCCCCCGAAGATGATGCGTTGCTCGCTGTCGGCAAGCGCTTTGTATTTCTTGTAGATTTCATTGTTTTTATCGTCGTTGATCGGATAATAGGGCTCGTCGCCCGGTTTCCACTCTGTCGGGTACTCCTCCGTGATGACTGTTTTGTCCTGGGTACCAAAATCAAAATGCTTGTGCTCGATGATCCGCGTATATGGCGTCTCCGGGTCCGTGTAATTGACGACAGCATTGCCTTGGTAGTTGGCCGTGTCGTGCAGGATCTTCGTTTCAAACTGCAGGCTGCGGTATTCGAGTACGCCGTATGCGTAATCGTAATATTGGTCGATCATGCCGGTGTACACGACTTTTTGGGCTGAGCGGAGCCATTCTTCTTTACGGTCAAAGAAATCGACATTCAGCTTGACCTCAATGCCTTCCAGCATCTTCTCGATGATCGCCCCATAACCGCCGATCGGAATGCCCTGGTAACGGTCATTGAAGTAATTATTGTCATAAGTGAATCGGACGGGGAGCCGTTTGATGATGAAGGAAGGCAGGTCTTTGGCCGATCTTCCCCACTGCTTCTCGGTGTAGCCTTTGATCAGTTTCTCGTAGATATCGGTTCCGACAAGCGAAATCGCTTGTTCCTCCAGATTTCTTGGCTCGGTGATGCCGGCGGCCTGCCTTTGCTCCTCGATTTTGAGCTTGGCTTCGTCCGGGGTGACGACGCCCCACAGCTTATTGAAGGTGTTCATGTTGAAGGGCAGATTATATAATTCCCCTTTATAATTGGCGATCGGTGAATTGGTGAACCGGTTGAATTCGGCGAATTGATTCACATAATCCCAAATGGCCTTGCTGTTCGTGTGGAAAATATGAGCCCCGTACTTGTGCACGTGGATGCCCTCGATTTCTTCGGTATATACGTTTCCGCCAATATGGTCTCTTTTGTCGATGACAAGGCATTTCTTGCCCCTCTTGTTCGCTTCATAGGCGAAGACCGCTCCGAACAGACCTGCGCCCACCACTAAATAATCATACATGTCCATACTCCCTTGATCGATCGTTATTTCACATCTTAGCATAAATCGCAGGCCGTGAACTACAGCTTGGCCAAACAAAGGGAGGGATTGCTATAAAGTAAAGTATGCTATACTATCAATGCAATTGGGTCTGGTAGAATGACCCTGATCTAAGGCGTAAATTCAGCACAGCTACCTTTGGCTAAGGGGTGTCCGGAAATAGGGGGTTAGCCGATTGAACACAGAGGCATTGGAATATTTCATCAAGGTATATGAGAAAAATAGTGTTACAGCGGCGGCGAAAGACCTGTTTATTACCCCTCAGGGAGTAAGCAAGACCATCAGGCAGCTGGAGATGGAGCTGGAAGCTGAATTATTCTACAGAAGCTCTCGCGGCATGGAAGCCACCAAAGCGGGCGAGCTCCTATATGCCAGGGCTAAACATATTCATTATTTGATTGAGGACATCAAGAAGGAAATCAGCATTATCAGCGGAAAAAAGGGCAGCCTGAACGTAGTAATTACATATTCCATAACATCGATCCTACCGGTGGATTTTTTATATGATTTCTCTAAACAATATCCAGATATTCAAATCAAGCTGAAAGAGTATCCCGACGAGTATCCGTTAACCCAAATATTCCAGGAGGAAGTGGACGTCGGCTTGGTCATTGGGACGGAAGAGATCGAGAATTGTGAATTTGAATTGATTGCCGAAGGCCAAGTTGTGGTCGTCGTCTCCAACAGCCATCCATTAGCCAGCAAACAAGAAATTTCAGTCACCGATCTGGATAACGAAACTTTGGTTATCAAGACGGCAGGCGAAGGGAAGGAAAACGGTTTTATCGAGAAATGCCTTGAACAGGGCTTCTCGCCCCATGTCATGCATGAATTCGGCAATATTATATCGGCCCATCGATTATGCGAGAGAAATGGAGCTGTGGCCGTTTCTATTGATTTTGTGGAGGAGTCGCTCAAGAATGATAACTTAAAGCTGATTAGACTGAAGGAGAAGATTCCTCAGGATATCTATCTGGTTTCTAGAAAGAGAGGTATCCAGTCTAAAGCAGTGGCCTTATTTCAAAGATACGTCAAGGATCGATGCAAGTCGTTTTGATTGGAGAAGCCTTCCGTCAGGACGGCTTTTTTTAGTAGTCAACTAAAAGTTGCCGCCCCTTAACGTTTGGTTGATTCTATATTCATTCTGTTTACGTTAAGCTTACATTGCAGTCAAGATGAACGCTAATCCATGATTTGCGGCTCATGAAAGCGTTTCAAACTAACTAGATAATGGGGGCAAGAAAGTTTATGTCTGGTAAATCGAAAAAAAGATTCCGTGTAATTATGAGTTCTCTGCTGGTACTCGTACTGCTTATCGGCACAGGGGCTAACATTGCACTGGCCTACTACTCGGATGTCATTACAGCGTATTTCTCCAAAATCGACATCACGACGCCGGAGGCCCAAAAAGCGCGGGCTGACTCAGAAGTGGTGTCGGAGCTGATTACGGATGAAGGGATTGTTCTTCTCCAGAATCATGACAACATGCTGCCGATGACGACGAACAAGAAAGTCAATGTGTTTGGATGGAGTTTTACGGCGCCTGTATACCTGGGCTCTGGTTCCGGTGCGGCAGACTCGTCCACGGCTGTAACGCCAAAGGCGGGTCTGGAAGCAGCCGGTTTTGAGATCAACGAGCAATTATATAACGATTACGTAGCAACAGGCCTCGAAAGACCAATATCGGGTATTGAGGGATATGACTGGACGATTCCAGAACCCGTAGCTTCCGAGTTCTATACCGAGGAAAGAATGAAGCAAGCCGCCGAGTTTTCGGATACAGCGATCATCTTCCTAGCCCGTGCGGGTGGAGAAGGGACAGATCTTCCGGCGGTCTTGGACGGTCCGGATACCTATGATCCAAATGGAAGCGGTACGATGGGCCCGAGCGGAGAACGCTTCGGTA
This sequence comes from Paenibacillus sp. FSL W8-0186, assembly GCF_037969765.1. Taxonomy (NCBI): domain Bacteria; kingdom Bacillati; phylum Bacillota; class Bacilli; order Caryophanales; family Paenibacillaceae; genus Paenibacillus; species Paenibacillus sp. FSL W8-0186. Next base: position 1,246,017 of record NZ_CP150207.1, read on the forward strand.
ATCCTGACGATCTGGATCCTAATAAGCATTACCTGGAGCTGTCCAATCGGGAGCTTGGCATGGTCGATGCGGTTACGAAGCATTTTGACAAAATTATTGTCATCGTGAACGGTTCTAATACGTTTGAACTGGATTGGGTTAAGAAATACGACCAAATCAAGAGCATTGTAACGGTCGCCGGTCCAGGACAAAAGGGATTTGCTTCGCTTGGCAAAATTTTAGCGGGACAGCTCAATCCGTCTGGAAGAACGGTCGACTTGTTTGCGGCAGATATGCTTGATGCGCCGGCGATGAAAAGCTTTGGCGATTTGCGCTATGTCCTGGATAACGGTGACGGTACTTATGCTTTGGCCGTAGATAAAAACAACGTTCCGCTGACTTACGTCAACTACACCGAGGGGATTTATGTAGGCTATCGCTACTACGAGACTGCAGCGGCTGAAGGTGCGATCAACTATGACGAGAAGGTCATGTTCCCGTTCGGACATGGTTTAAGCTACACGACATTCGAACAAGAGGTTGTTCCGGACAGCTTAAAGTGGAATGATACGGACATTTCAGTTGACATCAAAGTGACGAATACAGGCTCCATGGAAGGAAAGGAAGTTGTACAGCTCTACTATTCCGCACCTTACACTGGAAAAATTGAAAAGTCTTCTGTCGAGCTAGCTGCTTTTGCCAAGACGGGTGTCATTCAGCCAGGCGATTCGGAGACGTTGACCCTGACTTTTAAAGTAGAAGATATGGCTTCCTATGATTATGCCAAAGTCTTCAGCCCAACCGGTTCTTATGTTCTTGAAGCAGGCGAATATAAGCTCATGCTGATGAAGAACTCGCATGACAAAATCGCTGATGTAGGTTCGAAGAACTTGACGGAAGTGGTGTTTGACCAGAACGGCCGTTCTTCGGATCAGCAAGTAGCGGTCAATCAGTTTGATGATCTGGTCACCGGGGAGGGCAGCATTCCAGCATACCTGTCCCGGGCAAATGGTTTTGCGAATATGGATGTCCTGAACACCAATCAAGTCCTTCAAGCGAAGAACGCTGATGGCGCTGTAGAGGAAGTAAAAGGTACGGTTGTAAACGCTGCATTCGTCGACTATGTGAACAGCAAGCGCTATGACATTCCTGCGGACGAGCAGCAGAGCGCGCCGACGACGGGAGCAGATCATGGAAAGACGTTAAAGGATTACGTCGGTGTCGATTATGAGGATGCCAGCTGGAATGAGCTGCTGGATCAGTTGTCTGTCCATGACCTGGTTTCCATCGGGACGCTTGGCGGTTATCGTACCGTCGAAGTGGCATCTGTCGGCAAACCGGCAACCACAGACTATGATGGACCAGCGGGCATCAGCGCTCTGTTGTCCAAGAATCCGATGTCGGGAATCGCCTTCCCTTCAGAGACGATGCTTGGACAAACCTGGAACCTGGAGCTTGTCGAGATGATGGGCGATGCCGTAGGCGCAGAAGCGAAAGCATACGGAGTAAGCGGCTGGTATGCACCAGGCGTTAACATCCATCGCACCGCATTCTCCGGCAGAAACTTCGAATATTATTCCGAGGACGCTCTTCTTTCCGGCAAGATGGCCGCCGCTGTAACTAAGGGCTACCAAAGCCATGGCGGATTCGTCTACATGAAGCACTTTGCGCTAAATGATCAGGAGAAAAATCGTACACTAGGCGTTCTAACCTGGAGCAACGAACAAGCGATCCGCGAAATCTACCTGAAGGCATTTGAATATGCGGTGAAGGAAGGGGGCGCGAAAGGGGCGATGTCCGCATTCAACAGCATTGGACATACATGGGCAGGTGCGAGCCCGGCCCTGATGAAAGAAGTGCTTCGCAATGAATGGGGCTTCAAGGGGATCGTCAATACAGACTTCTTTATTGGTCCTTCTTATCCTTATATGACCGCTGAGCTTGCTTTCCGTGCAGGCAACGATATCCTTCTTACCGGCGTTGCACCGTACGGCGTACCGGAAGTCAATGCCAAGAGCAATGATACATTATGGGCCATGAGAGACAACGCACACAACGTGCTGTACACCGTAGCGAACAGCAACGGAATGGAGAACGGGATGAGCACGGATTTGGCGGACTGGGTGAAGATTACGATTGCTGTAGATATCCTTATCGTGATTGGTGTTGCCGCCGGCTTCTACTTCTTATTCCGCAGACGCAAATCGGCTGCTGCGGCAACGGCTTAAGTTATAGAACAAATTGATAAAACACTTTGGCGGTACTCTTTTTAGGGTACCGCCAAAAACAAAAGGAAGAGACGATGAAACATACTGAACTTATAAAGAAAATGACGCTGGAAGAAAAAGCATCTTTGATGTCGGGAAAAGACTTCTGGCAGACGCAGAATATTGATCGACTCGGCATTCCTAGCATATTCCTTGCAGATGGCCCGCACGGCATTCGCAAGCAGCAGGCCGCAGCCGATCATTTAGGGTTGAATGAGAGCATCCCTGCGACATGCTTTCCAACGGCGGCTGCAGTGGCAAATAGCTGGAACGTGGAGTTAGGAGAACGAATCGGAAATTACCTTGGCAAGGAAGCCGTTGCCCAGAAAGTCAACGTGCTGCTCGGCCCGGGGGTCAATATGAAGCGCAGCCCCCTATGCGGGAGAAATTTTGAGTATTTTAGCGAGGATCCCTATCATGCCGGCAAAATGGCTGCAGGGTATATCCGGGGAATTCAATCGCAAGGCATTTCGGCTTGCGTAAAGCATTTTGCCGCGAACAACCAGGAAGAAAGACGGATGTCGATCGATACGATCGTAGATGAGAGAACGCTAAGGGAAATCTATCTGACGGCTTTTGAGATTGCGGTTGCGGAAGGCAATACGAAGACCGTCATGTCTTCTTACAATAAGCTGAACGGCGAATATACGAATGAGAATTTGCACTTAATGCGGGAAATCCTCCGCGATGAATGGAATTTCGAAGGAGTTGTCGTCACCGATTGGGGCGGCAGCAACGACCGTGTAGCCGGATTGATTGCCGGCAATGAGCTTGAAATGCCAACGACGGCGGGAGAGACGAATGAAGACATTATTCGGGCCGTACGCAGCGGTTTGCTGAAAGAGGAAGTATTGGACGAATGCGTGGACCGGCTGCTGGAGCTAATTTTTACGACAGAAGCAGTTTACGAGAAATCCCCGAGTAAAGAGTTCAATATGAAAGAGCATCACAGGGCAGCCCAGGAAGCAGCTGAGGAATCGATTGTGCTGCTGAAGAACGAAGGGGATATATTGCCGCTGCAGGCTGGCATGAAAGTAGCGGTTATTGGGGATTTTGCGCAGCAAGCCAGATATCAGGGAGCAGGGTCATCGATCGTCAATCCGACGATACTGGATCACACCCTGAATTGCATCGAGGAATCGGGCATCGTTAGCATTGGATTTGAGCCTGGCTTCGAGCGTTACGGAAAGAGAAACCAGCGGAAGATCGATAAGGCGTGCGCCCTTGCCGAGAAGGCGGAAGTCGTTCTGCTGTATATGGGCTTGGATGAAGTGACGGAGGCGGAGGGACTGGACAGGCAGAACATGAAAATCCCTCAGAACCAGATCGATCTGCTTCACGCCCTGTATAAAGTGAATTCGAATATTGTGGTCGTTCTCTCCTGCGGCTCTGCGGTAGAGATGCCATGGATTGATAAAGTGAAGGGACTGATCCACGGTTATTTAAGCGGTCAGGCAGGAGCAAAAGCCATTCTTCGTGTTTTAACCGGCGAGGTGAACCCATCCGGTAAACTGGCGGAAACATATCCTTTCCGTTATGAAGATACACCGGCCTACCGTCATTTCCCGGGCAAAGAAGTGAGCGTGGAGTACAGGGAAGGGCTGTATATTGGCTATCGGTATTATGATACGGCGAATGTGGAGGTTCTTTTCCCGTTTGGCTATGGTCTCAGTTACACCACCTTTGAATACTCCGATATTCAGATTATCCCTGAAGGCGTGGCCTTCAAAATAACGAACACAGGAACCAGAGCCGGAGCAGAGGTAGCGCAGCTTTACGTCGGCTGCAATTCAGCTGATATTTTCAGACCAAAGAAAGAATTAAAGGGATTTGTCAAAGTATCCTTACAAGCGGGCGAGTCAAGAACCGTGCTGATCCCTTTTGATGATAAAACATTCCGTTATTTCAATGTAAAGACGAATCAATGGGAAATCGAAGAAGCTCAGTATGAGATCATGATTGGCGCATCCAGCGCGGATATCCGGTTAAAGGGTATTCATGCCGTTAAAGGAACGAACGCTCCGCTGCCGTATGATAAGGAGAAGCTGCCATCGTATTACTCCGGACAGGCTGGCCAAGTGAGCCAGGAGGAATTCGAGAGCCTGCTTGGGCACAAGGTTCCCGCAGCAACCTGGGACCGTACGAAGCCGCTCGGCTACAACGATACGATTGCCCAATGCCAGTATGCCAGAAGCGCCTTTGCTAGATTTGCATTTCACGTCATCGCGTTTGCCCATAGGTTCTTGTGGAAGATAGGCAAGCGGAGTACCGCCAATCTGATCATGATGTCTGTCTATCATATGCCGTTCAGGGGAATTGCGAGAATGACGGGCGGCATCGTGAATATGCCGATGCTGGACGGGCTGCTGATGGTAGTCAACGGCCAGTTCTTCAAAGGCTTCCGGCATTTCTTCAGAGAGAGGGGCAAAATGCTGAAGGTCGCTAAACAGAACAATTAAGTCTTGCATCAGCGACAGAGGAGTGGGAAAATGAGTTCTAAAAAAAATATAGCCGGCCCGCTGGGGCTATGGGCCAGATACAAGGAAAAGCACCCCAATATTGCGCAATTTCTTGTATTCTTTATACTAAGTAATGGAATCACTGTTCTGCAGCTTGTATTAATGCCTGTATTCAAGAGTCTGTTCGCCAAGACAGCGCTAGTAAACACCAGCTTCCAGGTGCTGCAGTTCGGGCATAACTTTGACGGAAGCGCCTATTATGTGTTCGATTATGCCGCAGGCTCCCTTACCACGGGCGGAGGAGGAGGCCTGGCCTACTTCCTAGCGGTGCAAATCACCCTGGCTATCGCCCAGATTATCAATTTCTTCGCTCAGCGGAGCATTACGTTCAAATCGAACAGCAACATCTGGCAGGCCGCATTCTGGTATGTCGTGGCTTATATTGTCATTACGATTGGAGCGGCAGCGGCTCAGGGCTTCTACAAGGCACCTATTTACAACTTGTTCATAAATACCTGGGAAATGGGCGCGGTAGGAGAAACGACGGCAGACGTCATTACGATGATTATTAACAGTGCGATTTCGTTTTGGGTATTCTTCCCGATTTTCAAAGTTATTTTCAAACAAAAATCATAGGGTAGTGTTAGCATGAAATTATTATCCGTAGCCATCCCTTGCTATAATTCGCAGGATTATATGAGATATTGCATTGAATCCCTTCTGCCAGGGGGGGAGGATGTCGAGCTGCTTATCGTCAATGATGGATCATCCGATCGCACAGCGATGATTGCCGATGAGTACGCCAGGCGTTATCCAACGATCGTCAAAGCGATCCACCAGGAGAACGGCGGACACGGAGAGGCGGTCAATGCCGGGCTCCGGAATGCAACGGGATTGTATTTCAAGGTCGTGGACAGCGATGATTGGGTAGACGTTAGGGCTTATCTGAAAATTTTGCAAACCTTGCAGGAATTACAGAATGACGACAAAATCGTAGATATGGCCATCAGCAATTTTGTCTATGAAAAGGAAGAAACCAGTTACAGAAAGATCATGAAGTATAGCGGAGTGCTTCCGGAAGGCAAAATTTTCACCTGGGATGACGTGAAGCCTTTTCGCAAAGGCCAATATCTCCTGATGCATTCCATCATATACCGGACGCAAATGCTCAAGGATTGCGGTCTGGAGCTGCCTAAGCATACCTTCTATGTCGATAATTTATTCGTATATGTACCGCTCGTGCATGTGAAGAAGATGATTTATATGAATGTCGATTTCTACAGATATTTCATCGGCCGGGAAGATCAGTCCGTACAGGAGAGCATCATGATCAAGAGGATTGATCAGCAGCTCAAAGTGAACAAATTGATGGTCAGGCAGGTCGACATGGACAGCATTCCCCATCCGAATCTCCGCCGCTATATGTTCGCTCATCTTGAGATTGTAACGGTAGTCTCGGCGATTCTGCTGATCCGTTCCGGGACAGCCGAGAACCTTATGAAGAAAAAAGAGCTGTGGAAGTTCATTAAAGATACGGATATCCAGCTGTATCAAGAGCTCAAATACGGATTTATGGGCAGGCTGATCCATTTGCCGGGACGAGCCGGCCGCCTGATTTCCGTAGGAGCATACAAAATATCGCAAAGACTAGTTGGGTTTAACTAACAGACAAAGCAGGAGCCTGAGGAGGCGTCCTGCTTTTTTTAAGATATTAGTAATAGAGTCTTTCGCTATTTCCCGCACTTGGTGTGCTATAGAATGTGTATAGATAATATAGTAGAATATTTTACAGTACGTCATACCGTCCAATACACTGAAGAGGAATAGAGATGAAGTATAGAGAATTGATTGCGCAAATGACGTTGGAAGAGAAAGCTTCCTTAATGTCAGGCAAGGATTTCTGGCAAACGCAGGACATTAGCCGGCTGGGCATACCCAGCATATTTCTTGCCGATGGACCGCATGGCATCCGAAAACAGGCCGTAGCCGCGGATAAGCTGGGCCTAAATGCCGGGGTTCCCGCAACCTGTTATCCGACGGCAGCGACGGTAGCTAACAGCTGGAATGTGGAGTTGGGGGAGAAGGTCGGAGAGTACTTGGGGGAAGAGGCGATTTCCCAGAAGGTCAACGTCCTGCTCGGCCCTGGCGTGAACATGAAGCGTAATCCCTTATGTGGAAGAAACTTCGAATACTTCAGCGAGGACCCTTATCTGGCCGGCAAGATGGCCGCCAGTTATATTAGAGGCATCCAGTCGCAGGGAATTTCCGCCTGCGTCAAGCATTTTGCCGTGAACAATCAAGAAGAGAGACGGATGTCCATCGACACGATCGTCGACGAAAGAACCCTGAGGGAAAATTATTTGACCGCCTTTGAAATTGCGGTAAAGGAAGGCCGGACGAAGTCAATCATGTCTTCCTACAATAAAATAAACGGTACATATGCAAATGAGAACATGCATGTAATGCAGGATATTTTACGCGGCGAATGGGGCTACCAGGGCGTCGTCGTCACGGATTGGGGCGGCAGCAACGACCGGGTGTCAGGGCTTCTGGCCGGCAATGAACTGGAGATGCCGACGACGTCGGGGGAGACGGATCAAGAAATCATCGAAGCCGTGCAAAGCGGGAGAATTCCTGAAGAGGTTCTGGACGAATGCGTGGACCGGCTCCTCGACCTTATTTTTTCGACGGAGGCCGTATATCAGCGGCCCCGGCTGGAGTTCAATGTGGAGCAGCACCACCGGGTATCGCAGAAGGTCGCGGAGGAGTCCATCGTTCTGCTCAAGAACGAGGGGAATATCCTGCCGCTTAAATTCGGCAAGAAGGTAGCTGTTATCGGTGATTTTGCCAAGGATGCGCGATATCAAGGGGCGGGGTCGTCGATCGTTAACCCGACGATTCTGGATCATACCTTGGACTGCTTTGAGGAGTCGGGTATCGTGAGCATCGGCTATGAGCCGGGCTTTGAGCGCTACGGTAAGAGGAATCCGCGCAAAATCGCCAAAGCCTGCGCTCTAGCAGAGAAAGCCGACGCCGTGCTGCTGTATCTCGGTCTGGATGAAGTGACGGAAGCCGATGGTCTGGATAGAAAGAGCATGCAAATTCCAGAGAACCAGATCGACTTGCTTCACGCCTTGCATGAGGTGAATCCGAATATAATTGTGATTCTTTCCAGCGGCTCAGCGGTGGAAATGCCATGGATTGGCAAGGTGAGAGGATTGCTGCATGGTTATTTGGGAGGCCAGGCAGGAGCGAGAGCTATCCTTCGGGTATTATCCGGCGATGTTAATCCTTCGGGCAAGCTGGCCGAGACGTATCCGCTTCGTTATGAGGATACTCCCTCGTTTCGCTATTTTCCGGGGAACGAATTGACGGTTGAATACCGGGAGAGCATGTATATCGGTTATCGTTACTACGATACGGCGGATGTGGATGTGCTGTTCCCCTTCGGATACGGCCTCAGCTATACTACCTTCGACTATTCGGATATTAAGGTCGGCCAGTCTGGGGTTACCTTCACATTAACCAACTCGGGTGACCGGGCCGGCATGGAGGTTGCGCAGCTGTATGTCGGCTGTAAGTCCAGCGATATATTTCGGCCGCGCAAAGAGCTGAAGGGCTTTGTTAAAGTATTTATCAATGCCGGCGAGTCCAAGAGAGTGACGATTCCTTTTGACGATAAGACATTTCGTTATTTCAACGTGAAGACCAATGCGTGGGAAGTCGAAGAAGCGGAATACACGATTATGGTTGGAGCCTCCAGTGCAGATATCCGCTTGGCCGGTTACCTTCATGTGATGGGTACGGGGGCGCCCGCTCCTTATGACAAGGACAAGCTGCCGTCCTATTACTCTGGCCGGATCAGCGATGTCAGCGTTGACGAATTTGAGCATCTGATCGGCCGGAAGGTGCCGGTGGCTACGTGGGACAGATCCAAGCCGCTGGGCTATAATGATACGATTGAACAATGCCAGTATGCGAAGGGCGCTGTGGCCAGACTGGCCTACCATTTGATTGTGTTCGCCTATTGGTTCCTGAGAAAAATCGGCAAACGAAGCACAGCGAATCTGATCATGATGTCCGTCTACCATACCCCGTTCAGGGGAATCGCCAGAATGACGGGCGGCGTGGTGAACATGGCTATGGTGGATGGTCTTCTGATGATCGTCAATGGCCGTTTCTTTAAGGGTTTGCGTCATTTTTTGAAGGAGCGAAGCCGTAAAGTGAAGGCGGAGAAGTTGCGCTGGCAGAAGAATGGGCAATGATTCAGATCCTAGCAGCGGGCTATAGCTATAGCCCGTTGTTTTTTTATTTATAAAAGAAATCCCATAGAGCTGGAAGTATACCCGGTTGCATCTGTCCTTGCCGGCAATTCATAGATAATAATGCTGCATAATTTCTAAGTTGGTGCTTTGCTTTAGCCGATAATAAATATGAAACAAAAGTAAAACATCATGAAGGGAATCATTTACTTGAAGACTACGGTTCGGAACGTCCTTAAGCTTGTTCTCCCATTTCTATTAATGGCTGCGGCCTATTATTTCTATGAGGAAACCCGTACGCTGGCACGGGCGCAGCTGGATATTATCGAGCTGTCCCCCTATGTGATCTTTGCCGTGGGCGCTGTGATCTCGTGGAAATTCAACCGGAGCAGGGAATTTTTTAACTTCATCGTACTTGCCCTTGCTTTGGCGTCCATCGAATATTTGCCCGGTATGGCGAAGCCTTCTTTCCCGATCGCTGCGAACGATATTTATACGCTGATCTCCTTAATGATTCCGCTAAACATCGGTCTGTTCTCTTTATTTAGGGAGCGGGGAATACTGAGTCTATGGGGAGTGCTCCGCATCGGAATGATCCTCTCCCAGATGTTGATTGCGATATGGCTGCTGCGTCCCGAGCAAGGCGGTTTTCTTTCTTTGATCACAAAAGACATGCTTCCTGTCAGCCTTACTTCTATTACAGCAGTAAGTCAGCTGTCCGTCAGCATCTTCCTGACCGCTCTAGTCCTGCTCATCACGAGGCAGGTCAAATACAAAACGTCCCAGGATATCGCGTTTATTGCCGTGTTGTGCGCTTTGTTCTATGTGCTGCACGAGAACCGCGACCCGATGATGTATGTGGTGTTTTTTGCTGCTTCCGGCATTGTTCTGGTGACTTCGATCATCCAGGATTCGTATTCGATGGCATTTACGGATGAGCTCACAGGTCTGCCTTCGCGGCGGGCCTTGAAGCAGGATATGATGAAGCTGGGCATGAACTATGTCATCGCCATGCTGGATATCGATCATTTCAAGAAGTTTAACGATACTTATGGACATGACACAGGAGACGAGGCGCTGAAGCTGGTGGCTTCGGTCATTAAGGATGTGACGGGCGGCGGGAAATCCTACCGCTACGGCGGCGAGGAGTTCACGATACTCTTTCCGGGGAAAAGCGTGCAGGATGCGCTGCCGCATCTGGAGCAGCTGAGGGAGCAAATAGCCAAACGGCCGTTCACCCTGCGTAATCGCAAAGGGAGGGGCAAGAGCAAGTCCCGGCGCAAAACTCGAAACAGCAGAGCCGGGAAACAAATTTACATCACCGTGAGCATCGGCTTAGCTCAAAAAAGCGAGAAGCACAAGAAGCCGGATGCCGTCATGAAGTCGGCGGACACGGCCTTGTACCGCGCCAAGAAAAAGGGCCGGAACTGTGTGAGCAAATAGTGGAGAAGAATAGCGGAGAGATGAGTGCCTTTAGCTCTTCAGTTGAAAATTGATGCAAAAGTGCAGTTTTTATTATCGATCATACATCTAGTTAATAGTTAATAGTTAATAGTTAATAGTTAATAGTTAATGCTGCGATTACGGCTCAGATCTTTAAATATGGAGTCTCCCCGATAAAATACGGCTATTATCCATCCCTTAGTTTTACTAGTTATTTAAGAAACTAATTGTATTTTATACATCTAGTTAGGCTGTTTTATCAAAAAACCATACGCTAAATGCAAAACATGCAGTTAGTTTGCCTGAATCGAACGAATTCGTGGAAATAGCTTGAAACTAAATGTAGGTTCTGCAGTTAGTTCCTTCTAACACGGCCAAAAGCGATGAACTAACTGCAGGAAATACATCTAGTTGTCTTATCAGTTACCTGATCCTGGCCGTCTAGCGTCATCAATCCGTTGTTTAGCTTATTGGAGAGAAGGACTCAAGTTCAATTAAGGGGCCATGTAAATTGTGCAGGAGTTTTCCGTAGTTTTAAGGGGCAAGCCTTTTTGCTACGAGAATTCCTGCACTTTTGTATCAATAAAGCTAACGCAAATAAGAGGAGGTTCACCATGCCCATGCCACCGAAAGTAAAAAAACGGCTCAAGATCGCGGTAACCATCGTCTTCGCATTGTTGCTCCTTGCCGCAGGAGCCTTTTATGTCTATACCCTCGATTACTATCGGGCGGATGAAGCGGCGTTGCAAGCTATGGCTGGCGAAGAGAACAGCATTGTTACCAAGGATAAAATGTGGATTTTCTACCCGGAGCAGCAGGCCAGCGACACGGCCCTGATCTTCTACCCTGGAGGCAAGGTAGAAGCAGCCGCATACGCCCCGCTGTTAAAACAGTTGTCTCAGCAAGGGATAACCTGCGTACTAATGCAAATGCCCTTTAATTTGGCGGTATTTGACATGAATGCCGCGGATCGCGTATTCGAGCAGCTTCCGGAGGTGAAGCACTGGTATATCGGCGGTCATTCCCTGGGCGGGGCGATGGCAGGCAGTTACGCCGGCAAGAATGCCGGCAGATTTGAAGGGATGATTCTGCTCGGCGCTTATCCCGTAGGCGCTACCGAGCTTCCGACGCTCGCTATATATGGCAGTGAGGATATGATCCTGAATACGGCCAAACTGGAAGACACTCTAAACCAGCATGTTATTGAAGGCGGAAATCACGCCTATTTCGGCAATTATGGGGAGCAGGATGGAGACGGAGCGGCGTCGATCACCAGGGAAGAGCAGCAGCGGCAGGCCGTGGAGAACATCATGGCTTTCATTTTGGATGAAGAGAAGCGCTAACCTGCTAACGTCTGAAAGTATAAGCAGTGAATGCGCAGAGTTGGGATTAACGCAGGAGATTCTAAACTAACTGTCGTTTGAATGAGATCGTGAAACATTGTCGATTGATGAAGTAGTTCATTGGAGGAGCGGTGGACAAGACGCAAAAGGAACAGCAACATTAGCTTACCCAGATATCATCAAAGAGTTATTGAATTTAATAAAGCAATCTATGAAGATGTTAGGGAATAACGAACCGGAGGGAGTTTCTGTCCGCCTTGGGAGCCACTTGTTACCTCTTCGGCAAATCATAACAAGTGGCGGATAACAGCGGCCCGAGGATGTTACTTATTTTCGTTATTCGTATTTACAACACCATACCTCTCCAACGCCTTTGTTGACGACTCCAGCATGCGTTTTTTCAAGTAATCTCCTTCAACCACCAGTACCCTCTTGCCGAGAAAACGAATTTTGGAGAGCAAGTATTCCACTTCGTCGCCGAGTACGCAGACTCTGACGTGGTAGGTGTCAGTCCCGGCATCATAATGAACGTCCTTCTCAAAGCAGGAGAAGGCGTAAAGGATGCGTGACAATTCGCTGTTATATTCGCGCACGATTTGAATGACGGCCTCGGATTTACGCGATTCCAGCGTCTGGCGAATGTTCTCGAGGATGCTGTCCACCTCTGCAGATTCGATCGGTTCGGGCGCTGCCGTCATGATTTTGCTCAGCCTCGTGCTCATAAATGCCCGCTGTCTTAGATGATACCACAGCAGATACCATTCCCTTTTGACCATGGAGTACTCGAGTTTATAGGGGAAGCCGTAATGCTCCGTTCGCGTGCGTCCGTTCTTGAGCTCGTAGCTGATACGAATCCCGCTGCGCTGCGTAATATATCGGCGGATAGGACGCAGAAGCGGGTGATACACTTGCTTCTCCAGACTGCGGGCTTTGTGGATGAGATGCTCGGGGATATCCATGCAGACGTCCTGCTCAAGCAGGGTAAGCAGCTTCTCCATTGTCACGGGAGTGAAGGCATCTGCCGCTGCAGGGTGCTGGAGCATCGTCTTCAGCCAAGATCGTTCGTGCGAGGTAATCATAAATGTACCGGAGTCTTCGAGCCGGGAAATGATCTGGTAATTAAAAATTTTCTCAAACAGATGCATAGTACGCCTGAATCTCCTTCCACTCGTCAATCATTTGCTGCCGGAAATAGGCCGGTTCGAGAATTTCGCAGCTCGACCCGAAGCTGCGCAGCCACGGCTTGATCTCCGTCGTCCCGTTAACCGTAATTTCATAAATAAAAGAATGCTCGTCTTCCTCCATGATTACCCCCCACTGTCCCTGCAGCAGCACGCGTTCCTTCACGAAGTTCGGTTCAAAGCTTCCCGGATTGAAGAAGCGGGCCCGCACCTTTATGGGACGGCCGGTGTCAATTAGCCAGCTATACCGGAGTTTGTCCTCCAATTCAGTTCGTTTGGCCTCAAAGACATCCGGGGAGACGGCTACCGTCTCTTCGATTTGCGTCATCCCTTCCATCCGGTATTTACGGATGCCGTCCCTGCTGCTTGACAGCATATACCACCGGCCGTATTGATGGTCGTAGACCACCTTGAGCGGAAGGGTCTGCACCAGGCTGCCTTTCGACTCCCGTTCGAACAGCGGGTTCGTGTTCCGGGAGGTATAGCTTTTCTCCGCTTTTGGCGAGAAATACAGGAACTGCACCTTGCGGCGGCTGCGTATGGCGCTGAGCAAGGTGAACAAATGGGCCTCGTCCAGAATTCGCGAGTAAAAATGATATTTATATAAAAACGGCTCGATCACATGCTTACCGGCATCGTTTCGCTGCAGATGCTTTTTTAGTCCATCGCGCAGCAGATAACCTTGAACTGAGGGAACCTGCGTGTTGGCCATCACATCGACGAAGTCGTATAAATCATAGAGTTCCTCGTCCGACAGGGACTGAACCAGATCGTTATGGAGGCGGTAGCGGTAGGGGCGCGCTGCGTTCTCCTTGCGGATGACGCCAACCTCTTCCAGGTACTTTAAATCAGAACGGACCGTTTTCTCGTCAGGCAAGGGCAGCTTGGGATCGAGCCCGCTGCAGCAAACGTCCATTAGCTCCATTGCAGTCAAGGCTTGGTCATTCAAAGCGGCCAGCAGCAGTGAGATCCTGTGCGATTCAGATTCCTTCAGGGATTTGGCCCGAAAGAGGAAGAGCAGCATCGGGTCGCTGGATTCGTAATAGTTGAAGCGGATCGCCTCTGCGAATTCCTTCCCCTGCTCCTGTGGCAGCTGTTCATACATCGAGCTGACGATTTCCTTCAGCCGCCGCAGCGTCTTATCGAAGGTATGTACGGAGATGCCTAACCGCTCCGCGAATTGCTGCCTGCTGTAGGCCCCGCTGGTGAGCGCCAGCATGCGCAGAAACTGGATTTCTTTATCAAAGCTTTCTTTGGCCATCGCCGTTAATTCCCCTTTTTCCCAATGATGTGCAAATATTATTGTAACAGGAAGGGTTGAAAATCTACAGTTTATTAAGGCTTGTAATACTTCCGCCATGTTCATCCGCCCTGATTTCAGGCATGCTAGGAGTATGGAGTGCGGGCCGCAGAGATAAACGGGCTGCTTGCAGAACGAATTTTGGGCCGCCCGAATATAAGAATAGGTTTGGAAGGAGCGAAACAAATGTCTGAGCAGCGGCAGCAAATATTGGCGCAATTACGGCAAATCGAGCGAGAGGAGCAGGTGCGGATTATATATGCCTGCGAATCGGGGAGCCGGGCGTGGGGCTTTCCTTCAAAGGACAGCGATTATGATGTAAGATTCATATATGTCAGACCGGTGGACTGGTATTTATCGATTTTTGAAAAAAGGGATGTCATCGAGCGCCCGATCAGCGATCTGCTCGACATTAACGGCTGGGATCTGAAAAAAGCTCTGAACTTGTTCCGCAAATCGAATCCGCCCTTGCTGGAATGGCTGCAATCGCCCATTGTATATATGGAGGAGGGTTCGGCGGCAGAGCAAATCCGTGAGCTCTCAGCGCTAACCTTCTCGCCTAAGGCCTGCATGTATCACTATTTGCATATGGCGGAGGGGAACTATCGCGAGTATTTGCAGGGAGAACGGGTGAAGATCAAGAAGTATTTTTATGTGCTTCGGCCGGTGCTGGCCTGCGAGTGGATTGAGAAATACGGTACGATGCCGCCGATCGAATTCACGGCGCTTACGGATGAGCTATTGCCGGCGAGAAGCGAGTTGAAGGCGGCCGTCGACAGTCTGCTGATTCGAAAAAAAGCTGGCGATGAAATGGACTATGAGCCGCAAATCGGTCCGATCAATGCATTTTTGGATCAGAAGATACAGTATTACAGGGAAGTTGCCAAAGGCAAGTCTTCCTCCGCAGACGGGCAGAACACCCAGCTTGACGAGCTGTTCCGGAAATTGTTAAAGGAAACCTGGAAATAGGCAGCAGGAGGAAGCAATCAGGAAGAATGATAGCCTGGAATCAGGGATCGTAAAATAGAAGAAATCATGGAAGTATGGAATAGAGGAGAGAGCATCATGGCATATCAGAACATCGATAGCGTCCGCGTCTGGGGCAAGCCGGACGAGGGAGCGGTAGCTCAAGCCAAAATGTGCGCGAAGACGGGGAATGTCGTGCAGTCCCTGCTGATGGCGGATCATCATAAAGGCTATAGCCAGCCGATTGGCGGTGTTGTCGTATATGACGGACAAATTTCGCCCTCTGGCGTTGGATACGATATCGGCTGCGGAAATAAGGCAGTGCGCACGAATCTGTACGTACGGGATGTCCGGCAAGGACTAGGGAAGATCATGGATGAAATTGCGAAAAAAATATCGTTCGGGGTCGGCCGGATCAACAATGACAGAGTGGATCACGAATTGTTCGACGATCCGGATTGGGATGTATACCGGGCATTCGGCCAGCAGGAGCATGACAAGCTAAAAGCGTTAGCCCGCAACCAGCTCGGTACCGTAGGCAGCGGCAATCATTATGTCGATCTGTTCGAAGAGCCGGAAACGGGACGGTTGTGGATTGGAAACCATTTCGGGAGCCGCGGCTTCGGCCATAAGACGGCCAGCGGATTTATGAATCTCGCTGCAGGCCGGCGGTTTACGGACAAGGCGCCGGGCGAATCGATGGACCAGCCGCCGCTACTGCTGGATTTAAACAGCGAGGTTGGCGACATGTACTACCGGGCGATGAAGCTTGCTGGACGTTATGCATATGCAGGCCGGGACTACGTGATGCGAGAGGTGCTGTCCATTCTC
This sequence comes from Paenibacillus sp. FSL W8-0186, assembly GCF_037969765.1. Lineage (NCBI taxonomy): Bacteria > Bacillati > Bacillota > Bacilli > Caryophanales > Paenibacillaceae > Paenibacillus > Paenibacillus sp. FSL W8-0186. The sequence continues at coordinate 1,262,048 of NZ_CP150207.1, forward strand.
GGAGCCGAAGCGGACTTTGAAGTGCATAATCATCATAACTATGCTTGGAAAGAAACGCATAACGGAAAGGAAGTCGTTGTCGTCCGCAAGGGGGCAACGCCGTCGGCTCCGGGCCAGCTTGGCTTTATCGGCGGGAGCATGGGCGATATCTCCGTCATCGTCCGGGGGAAGGACACAGAAGAGAACATGGATGCTTATTACAGCACGGTACATGGAGCAGGACGCATTATGAGCCGGACTCAAGCGGCGGGCAAAATGAACTGGAAGACACGCACCCGCAGCGGCGGACAGATCACCCCGAAGCAGATGATGGAGGCCGTCCGGGAATTCGGGGTGGAACTGCGCGGCGCGGGTACGGACGAGAGTCCATTCGTCTACCGCAAGCTGCAGGAGGTTCTGGATGCGCACAGCGACACGCTTGAGGTGCTGAACGTGCTTAAGCCGATTGGCGTATGCATGGCGGGAGCGGACGAATTCGACCCGTACAAAGATTAGCGAATGGGGTCTGCAATGATCTGAGATGGTTCGCGATACGATGATCGTTGCTGAGAAAGGAGGGGCTTTGCCCCTCCTTTTGCGTGCCGCATTTATCGAATAGGCCAGACAGACTTAAAACTCGACTCCGCGAATTTTGGAGAAGACCATTGTGCTGCTTAAAGTGCCATCCGTGGCAGAAGCATCGTTCCGCAGCACCCCTTCCAGGGTATAGCCCAGACGCTTTGCCACATTCGCGCTTTGCGTATTGCGTGCATCGCACCGAATCTCAACGCGGTTGGCCTGCAGCTCTTGAATCGCGTAATTCGTAATGGCATCTGCAGCTTCTGTAATGAAGCCTTGCTTGCTGAAAGAAGTACGCACCCAATAACCGATCTCGAATTTGCGCGCTTCCCAGTTGATCCGGTGCAGGCCGCTGCAGCCGACGAGTTGGCCTGTTTCTTTGAGAACTAGAAGCAGCATCAAATCCGATCGTTCCATAAAGCTCAGGTGGGCGCGCCGGACGACGGTCTCCGAATCTTCGAGGCTGGGCACCTCTTGCGCCCAAGGCATCCATGGACGCAACTGTTCGATGCTCTCCACAGTAGCTTCGTTTAACGCCGCCCCGTCTCCTGGTTTGGGAGCCCGGATCAACAATCGCTCACTTTCGAAACAATCAGGTATATCTAACAAAATTGGATTCGTTTTGTTCATGCTCATATGCCTGCCTCCCCGAAAATATTTTTCCAGTAAACATAGCATAGGACGCGTCATCGGGGCAAGATGTGAGGAAGGAAAAGCAATTAAGAGGTGATTATCCCCATCAATTTAATCATTCAATTGATAATAAATGGGTTTATAGTAGTTAGTTTTTGCGGTAAGGTAGATGAAATAGATATACATGGATTTCATGTCGTTAGAAGAAGGGAAGTTGCCATTGATGGGCAGGAACCTTGGTTCTAGCTGCATAAAATCCATTTAATCCTCTAAAACCTTCGTTTAGAGGAAAATTAGATGCATGAATTCCATTAGTGTACAACACAGCTTAGTGTACGACATAGCTTGGTGTACGACACAGCCTAGTGTTTACAACAACTCATATTACATACTTGCCTCACATTGATTTCAATAGTTCATCTTATATAGAATGTGTGGAATTAAATCAACATATCTGCTGTGTTTGCTATAATCATAGTCATAGATACAAGAGTGAATCGAATGCCTGAAGAGAGGAACAGCAATGAACAAGACGGTTGGAATATTAGCGCATGTCGACGCCGGGAAAACGACTTTCTCGGAGCAGCTTTTATATTATACAAAAAGTATTAAGCAGCGGGGCCGCGTCGATCACCAGGACGCCTTCTTGGACAGCCATCAGATCGAGCGGCAGCGGGGAATTACGGTATTTTCGGACCAAGGGATGTTCAGTTACCGGGGCTCCCGTTATTTCCTCATCGATACACCGGGCCATGCCGACTTCTCTCCCGAAATGGAGCGGGGGATCCAGGCGATGGACTATGCGGTGATTATTGTTAGCGCCGTCGAAGGAATCGAAGGGCAGACGGAGATTGTCTGGGAGCTTCTGCGCAAGCACCGCGTACCTTGTTTCTTTTTTATTAATAAAATAGATCGGGTAGGAGCGGATGTCCAGCGGGTAGTACGTGATATTCAAAGCAATTTTGCTGTGGACGTATGCGACATTTCGGAAGCCTTGGAGGAGGACGGCGAAATGAGTGAGGTACTGGCGGAGTTTCTAGCCGAACGGGACGAGGCTCTCCTGGAGCGTTATATGGACGCCGGCTATGACAAGGAATCTTGGCTTGCCGCGATGCAGCGCCTGATCCGGGATAATGCCGTGTATCCTTATGCCTGCGGCTCGGCGCTGCAAGGGGCCGGGATTGAGAGCTTCCTGCAGAAGCTGGATCTGCTGACGGTAACCGACTATTCCAGCGGAGAGCCATTTGCAGGACGTGTTTACCGGATTCGCCATGACGAGCAGGGGACGAGAATTACGTTTATTAAAGCGCTTAGCGGGACGCTGCAAGTCAGGGAGACTGTCAATTATGGGGATGAGGAGAACCCGGTGAGCGAAAAAATAACCCAGATCCGCGTGTACAATGGCCGGGAATTTCATGCGGTGGAACGGGTAGAGGCGGGAGAGCTGTTTGCTGTTACCGGTCTGTCTATGGCTGCTGTGGGTGACGGTTTAGGAACTTTACGGGAAAAATCCGTCTACGACATGGTGCCGACCTTGAAGTCGAAGGTGATCCTTGAACCCGCCGTGAATAAGAAGGAGGTTTTGCAATATTTCAAAATTTTGAATGCGGAGGATCCTTCCTTGAATGTGCTTTGGGAGGAGAGTCTGCAGGAAATTCATATTCACGTCATGGGAAGAATTCAGCTTGAAGTGCTCGAGCAGTTGGTCAAAGAGCGGTTCAACATCAACGTCTCCTTCGATAAGCCGGAAATTTTGTATAAGGAAACGATCGAGACGGAGACAGTTGGTTATGGTCATTTTGAACCGTTAAAGCATTATGCCGAGGTTCATCTGCGCATACAGCCGGGCGAGCGAAACAGCGGAATCCGCTTCGAGAATGCCTGCCATGCCGATGATTTGTCGGTCGGCAACCAGAACCTCGTTCGGCATCACTTGTATGAACGGGATCATCATGGCTTATTGACCGGCTCGCCGCTGACGGATGTGATTGTAACATTGCTCACAGGAAGAGCCCACAATAAACACACGTCCGGCGGCGATTTCAGGGAGGCGACCTGCCGCGCGTTAAGACAAGGGCTGGAGAAGGCGAGAAACGTGCTGCTGGAGCCGTATTACCAATTCAAAATCAAAGTGGAGCTGGAGCAGCTCGGCCGCGTTATCTCGGATATCCAGCAGGCACACGGCAATTATGATGCGCCCGATACAGAAGGAGACAAGGCCATTTTAACGGGAACCGTACCGGTTGCTACCTTCATGGATTACGGCAGTGAGCTGGCTTCCTTTACGCAAGGAAAGGGAACGCTAAGCCTCGCATTTGCGGGCTATAACCGATCCCATAATGAGGAGGAGGTCATTGCGAAGATCGGCTACAATAAGGATGCAGACCCGGAATATACTTCTTCGTCGATATTTTGCGCCAAAGGCCAGGGGTACACTGTGCCGTGGGATGAGGCGGAGAGTAAAATGCACTGTTTGTAGTGTTGTGTTCTCTTCAAACGTTTGGAAATTCCTATTCTGCCGATGATCTTTCAATCCCTTCTCCTAGAAGAGTGCTATAATAGTGTGAAGCAGCGCTAATTTTCGATAGAGGAAGCTGCACAATCCAGCCAAAGAAGTGATGACACAGGTGAATCGTATAAGGCCGAGAATACAACATGGCGCTGTTTCCATGTTGAATCGTTTTTTTACCGGAACATCAATGGATTATAAGCAAATCATCGCGATAATTATTCCTATTTTTGTTGATCAGGGCTTTATAGTTTTGATGAGCCTGCTGAATACAGCTATGATCAGCTCGTCTGGAGTAGCTGCCGTCAGTGCGGTAAGTATGGTGGACTCGCTCAACATCTTCTTGATCAATGTGTTCGTAGCTGTAGCCACTGGAGGTACGGTCATCGTCGCGCAGTATAAAGGCAGCGGGAACCAGCAAATGGTGTCCAAAGCGGCTACGCAGGCCTTGTCCGCCGTGGCGGTCATCTCTGTGCTGCTCAGTGTCCTGATTATTGCCTTTCATACGCCAACGCTGAATCTGCTGTTTGGCAAGGCGGATGCCGACGTCTTCCAGAACGCCAGATTGTATCTTATCGGCAGCTGTATATCCTATCCGTTCATCGCGATATTCCAGGCGGTTAACGGCGTGCTCAGAGGCGTGGCGGAGACGAAAGCCAGCTTGAGCCTGTCTTTGATCATGAATATCACTTTCCTTTGCTTAAACGTGCTATTGATTACGATTCTGGATTTAGGCGTGATCGGCCTTATTATATCTTTACTGCTCGCCCGGATTCTGGGCATGATCAGTTCGTTGGTTTACTTGTTAAAATATAATCAGACCCTGCGTGTGCAATTGAAAAATACGCTGAAGCTGGACTTCTCGATTCAGAAGAAGATCATGTTCATCGGTCTTCCATTTGCGGCCGAGCAGATGTTCTTTAATGGCGGCAAGCTGTTGACGCAGACTTTTATCGTACAGCTGGGGACCCTGGCGATGACGGCAAATGCCATTAGCGGGTCGATATCGCTCGTCTTTCAAATCGGCGGCAGCGCGCTGAGCATCGCAATCGTTACCGTTGTCGGCCAATGCATCGGCCAGCGGAATATCGAGGATGCGCGAAAATTCATTAAATCGTTCCTGGGATTATCTACGGTGCTGTTCGTATTAGCTTCGCTCATATTGCTGCCGTTATTCCCGCTCATAGTGCAGATGTTCTCACCGCCAGCGGAAATCATCCCAACGATTTTCGGGTTGATTCTGTTGATCGCTGTCGCGCAGCCGTTTTTATGGTCGCTAAGCTTCGTTCTGCCGGCCGCCTTGCGTGCTGCAGGAGATTCCAATTTTACCTCGGTCTCGTCTCTGCTATCCATGTGGCTGTTCCGCGTCATCCTAGGTTATATTCTTGGCATTACGCTCGGTTTCGGCATTATGGGCGTATGGGTGGCGATGGTGGCCGAATGGGGAATTCGCGGATTCGTCTTTGCTTGGCGGTTCAGGGGAGAGAAGTGGTATGCGCACAAATTGATTTAATGCAGCACAACAATGCTTCAATGTAAGAAATTGATAGTAAATGTAATTATATGATTGGTAATGTTTGGTTGAAAAAGGCATCAGGAAATCCTGATGCCTTTTTTGTTGTGGGGAAGGTTAGAAAAAAGATCAAGTAATATGCACGAATTCAAAGTTTTTACTGTGATCCCCAACCTCTATATGTTCGATTATTTATTTTTATGTTCTAATAATAAAAAGCATATTGACATGATTCGAAATAGAAGTATAATCAAAACATACAAATGAATACGCTTTCCAAAGTTGAATACGAAAAAACACACAGAAATTCTGACGGAATTTGAACATTATGTGAACTCGTGCTGAGAAATATACTGTTTTCGGGTGGTTGTTACGGTATGATGTTAATCTAAAAGTTAACATATAGAACAAAAATGAACTTAAACGACTAAAAGGAGGATATGACAGCTCGTGAAAACCCCGAATCCGCTGCATCATTTTGTGGACAATGAGAAGTTCATCAAAAGATTAATGTTGATGCCGGCAGTGCTCGTGCTTATCGGGATCATGATCCCGTTCCTGATTGGCGTGGCGACCTCACTCACAGACAAGAAGCTTTATACGGGAAACTTTAATTTTATTTTCCTGAGCAATTATATTAACAACTTTAAAGATCCTGTTTTCCTAACGAGCCTTGGCAACACGCTCGCCTACGTCATTATGGCGATACTCATGCAGCTCCCTTTAGCAATACTAGCTGCTCTGCTGTTGGATATCCCCTCTAGAATTAGAGGGTTCATGCGTTCGGTGCTGGTGTTTCCTCTATTGATCCCGCCGATTGTATCAAGCTTGATGTGGAAGACGATGATGCAGCCCAACTCCGGGGTTCTGAATTACCTGCTGTCGAAGTTAGGCATAGGTCCGTTTCCCTGGCTGACTAGCGTGGACACCGCCTTGTTCTCGCTTGTCGTGATCGATACCTGGGTATACCTGCCGTTTATAACAATCATCCTGTTGTCCGGCCTGCAGTCTCTTCCGCAGGACATTCTCGAAGCGGCCCAGGTCGACGGGGCCAGCCCGATTCGTACTTTCTTCGCCATCAAGCTCCGATGGCTGAAATCCAGCATTCTTCTCGTTTTGCTCTTCCGTGTTTGCGATTCCCTAAAAGCGTTTGAATTGATTTATTCCACGACCCGCGGCGGTCCGCTAAATGCCAGCCGGACGCTGAATATTATGGCCTATGAAGAGGCATTCCGCTGGTCCAGCATAGGCAAAGCCATGAGCATATTATTTACACTTTGGATTCTCGCTTACATCGCCAGTACGTTCTTGATGCGTGAATGGAATAAGAGCGGAATCGAATAGGAGGCGCGCTGTGAACAATACCCCCAATAAATTACTCAAGACGGCTTTGCGTTATGCTGCGTACTTGGCTTTGCTATTCGTCATCTTGTTCCCGCTCTACTGGATATTAACGATGTCTCTCAAGAACTTTAAGGACATTATAGCCTATCCGCCGAGATTTTTATTTACTCCGACCTTTGACAATTATAAGCAAATCCTGTTTAACGGCGGCAGTTTTAGCGATCTGCAGGGTATCCCTGAATTTCTTCGCTACGTGATCAACTCCAGCATTACAACGTTCAGCGCAGTCGCGCTGGGCCTAGTGCTTGGCCTGCCGGCGGCCTACGTGCTGGGCCGGGAGAACTCGAAGGCCAATGACCGGATCGCTGGAAATTTCATGAGCTATCGCTTCGCGCCGGAGCTTGTAGTTATTTTACCCCTTTACTCGATTTACAAGAAAATTGGCTTCTACGATACGTTTCCTGGAATGATTCTCGTGCATCAGCTTATAACGCTGCCGCTTATCATCTGGATCATGCGGGGCTTTTTCCGGGAGGTGCCAAAGGAAATGGAGGAGGCCGCTAGCATGGATGGCGCCAATCATTGGGTGATCTTCTTCCGTATCATGCTGCCGATTGTGAAATCCGGAATTGGAAGCGCTATGATTATCTCCTTTGTCTTCAGTTGGAACAACCTGCTATTTGGCCTGGTCATGTCCGGGGGCGCTACGATGCCGGTCACGATGGGGATTTTGCAGGCGATGACCTTCGACCAGATTAAATGGGGGGAAATGGCAGCCTCGGCGGTAATCTCCTCTATACCGGGCATCATCATCGCAATATTTGCACAACGATTCCTTGTAAAAGGATTGACGATGGGGGCGGTCAAATGAAGAAATTTCAATTATTGTCGGTTGGCAGCTGGGCTCCCTTCGATCATCTGTTCAAGATGAGCCATTATCCTCAGGAAGGTGAGACGATCACCATCGAGACAAGCGGAAGCGGAATTAGCCAGGTGTACTTCGGCGATTGCAGCATTAATCTCGCGTATGTGGCTGCAGCTTTAGGGACAGCGACCTCCCTGGCTACAATCGTAGGTCATGATTTCGACACTTTTGGTTATCGGGCTCATCTTGAGCAGGGTGGTGTCGATCTGAGCGGACTAACGGTTAAGCCGGACTTGCCCAGCGGACACAACTATTTGTACTTTGACGATCAGGGCAAAGGCTTCTGCTTCTCTTATCTGGGCGCTGCCGAGCATCAGGAGGAGGAACGGATTCCGGACGGCTTGGCTGCGAAGGCGGAGCATGTCGTAGTCAGCGAGAAGTTCTCTTCTTATACGCTGGACGCGCTGCGTGAGGCACGGGCGGCGGGTGCCCGCACCTATGTCAACGGCATGGTCGAGACCGCCGGGAATTTGCTGGACGACTTTCTCTCCCTGACGGATGTCATGTTCATCAACGAAAGCGAATATGGCAGGCTGATCGCCAAAATTGGCGGAAATGAACTTACTCTTTTTGAAAAATACGGTCTGGAGCTGATCTTTATGACGATGGGGATGCGCGGCTGCAAGGTGATCAGAGCGGACAAGACGGAAATCGTGCCAGTTGTGTGGAGAGAACATGTCGTAGACACGACAGGTGCGGGCGATTCTTTTGCCGGAGGAGCGATCGCGGCGCTGATCAAGGGCTGCAAGCCCCGGATTGCCGCCCAGGTCGGAGCAACGGTGTCGAGCTTCATCATTGAGGCTTGGGGCTGTCAGAGCAATGTACCCGACTGGGGGAGAATGAGGGTCCGTTACCGTGAATATTTCGGGGATGAATTATAGCGCTAATCACGCGGTTCATTCCGCTAAAAACCAATCACATAGAGGAGGGTGCTAGATGAAAGTAATCGACGCTCACATGCATTATGGTACTGATGCGAAAGTGGCAAGCTCCGTATGTACGCCGTACATGATTACGGGGCAGCCAGATACAGTTATTCGGTATTTGGATGAGCAAAACGCTTCGCATGGCGTTCTTTTTCCACACGATCGGATCATGTCTCCCCCTTGGGATGTGGACTATGACAAAGCGAATATGCAGGTCGGGGAGGCCGTCAAGAAATATCCGGATCGCCTGGTCGGCGTAGCCCGCATTAACCCGACGTTCGGCAAGGAGCATACCTGTGCGCTGATCGACAAGTATGTGAAGGAATGGAACTGTAAAGGTCTTAAGCTCGTTGCCGGATATGATTTCTATCGGCCAAACGATATGAAGGTGATGGGGCCTTTGATGGAAAAGGCGGAGGAGTACGGGTTGACGGTACTGTTCCACTCCGGCGATGCGCCGAGAGATCTCCCTTCGCTGCAGGCCATTGCCGCCAAAAATTATCCGAAGGTCAACGTTGTGCTCGCCCACGCCGGAATGCATTTGTATTTATGGGAGGCGATTATCGCGGCCCAGGATTACCCGAATATCTATGTGGACATGTCACAGGCCTTTCCATTTGATATTAAAATCTTCATCGAGCAAGTATCCAGCGAGAAATTAATGTACGGCTCGGATGCTCCTTACCAGTCGGCCGCTGTAGAACAGCTCAAGCTGCGAGAAATCGGTCTCACCGAGCAGCAGCTGGAGCAGGTGTTCCGTACAAATGCGATGCGCATCTGGGGAATCAAGGAATAACACACAATAAAAAGCCGAGACAGGCAGAATGGAGAACTGACAATGAACATACTTCAAGAACTCTTTCCCGTAAAAAAACCGATTATCGGCATGGTGCACTCGCTCCCGCTTCCAGGCTCTCCGGAGTTCAAAAAATACAATCTGCCGGATATTTACGATTATTGCGTAGAGGAGGCGATGCGGCTCATTGAGGGGGGCGTCGATGGACTGATGATCGAGAACGCCGGCGATATTCCTTTCGTTAAGTCGGAATATATGGGTCCGGAGACGGCAGCCTGCATCGCCATTATCGGCGAGCGGATCCGCAGAGAGACGAATCTGCCGATGGGCGTAAATATCGTGGCCAATGCGGCGATTCAATCCATAGCGGCTACGAAGGCTTTTGGCGGACAGTTCGTCCGGGTCAACCAGTGGGCGAACGCTTATATCGCCAACGAAGGCTTTGTTGAAGGGGCTTCAGGCGTAGCGCTGCGCTATAGATCGATGCTGGAAGCCGAGGAAATTCACGTGTTTGCGGACGTTCACGTCAAGCATGGCAGCCATGCCATCGTGGCGGATCGGCCAATTGAAGAGCTTGCCCGCGACGCGGCGTTCTTCGGCGCATCCTCCTTGATCGCTACCGGCTTCCGCACCGGCGACCCGACGAAGGTCGAAGAAGTGCTTGCCGTGAAGAAAGGCTCGGAATTGCCGGTGCTTGTGGGCAGCGGCATAGACGCAGGCAACTGCCAGGAGCTGCTGAAGGTGGCCGACGGTGCGATTCTCGGCGTATCCGTCAAGGATCCGAATTTAATGAGTGGCAAGACGAACGTTGTCAAGCTGAAGGAGTTTATGGATCGCGTTCGCGAGCTTCGTGAAACGCTGCAGGACTGATTTTTGCGGGGGAACCAGAAGTACTGGATTTTACGAATATAGAATGCAGGCTGTGAACCAATTGTGGAAAGAGGTGTAGCAAAAATGAAAAAGCAGATTAGTCTTCTAGCTATTGCAATACTCATATTATCTTCCCTTGTAGGGTGCGGACAGAAAGCTCCGGGCAATCAGGCGTCCAGTGGGGGAAATGGAGGAGGAACAACTCAGGGGGAGGAAATTAACTTGCTTCTCGTCTCCCATACTTTTGTAGATGCACTTAAACCGCTCATTCCTGAATTTGAGAAGGAAACGGGGATTAAGGTGAAGTATGAGGTGCTGGCGGAAGGCCCGGCTTTTGAAAAATTGCTGGCAGATCTCTCTTCCAATACTGGAATCTATGATGTCTTTATGACTTCGCCGATCAACAACTGGCAGTATGTTTCCGGCGGGTGGGTCGAGCCTTTGGACGACTATATTGCAGATAAGTCCAAGACGCCGGATTCCTGGGATTTCAACGATTTTGTGCCGGGGATCGTCAATTCGGGCCGCTGGACGGGAGAACCCCTCAAAGGCGTAGGAGAAGGCAAGCTGTACGCGCTGCCGATCAACTATGAAAGCTATAACCTGGCTTACCGTCCCAGCATCCTGAAGAAATATAATCTGGAAGTACCGAAAACTTACGAGGATCTCGGCAAAATGGTGACGGAGCTTTCCAAACTCAATATGACGGATGAGAATGGCCAGAAAATTTATCCGATCGTCACCCGGTTCGATAAGTATTGGGATCTGACGTACTTGACGCTGGGCACGATGCTGCAAACCTATGGCGTGCATCTGATCGACGACAACGGTGAGGTGGCTATTGATTCGCCTGAAAGTATTGAAGCTACGAAGCTGTTCGTCGATATGATCAAGCAAGGCTCTCCGGAAGGCGCCGGCTTGTTCACCTGGTATGAAGCGCTGCAGGGCTTCGCTTCGGGTCAATATTTGTTCTCGTTGAATGAGGCCGACGGTTTTGCCTCTACTTACGAGAACAAAGACCAATCGCAGGTTTCCGACGATGTGGGCTATGCATTGACACCGGAAGGTCCGGACGGTTCGCGCAGCGCTTCTATCTGGGTATGGTCGATGGGGATGAACTCAGCTTCCAAGCATAAGGATGCTGCATGGAAGTTCCTGCAATGGACGACCTCCCGAGAGGTTATGATCAAGACGCATCTTTCGGGCAACATGAATCCGGTACGCGCCTCGGCATGGGAAGATCCTAAGGTGGCGGCCATGGTGCAGAGCTGGGGCGAGAAGGAAGGACAATACCTGTCCGTGGTGCAGGAGATGTCCAAAGTAGCCGGACTCCGTCTGCCGGCGCATCCTGAAATTACCCGATTCCTGGATATTTGGGCCGAAGCCGTGCAGAAGGCTTATTACGGACAGGAGACGGTGGAGAATGCTTTGAAAGATGCCGCTGACCAGATTCGAAGATCACTTTAGCTTTAAAGGATTAGACAACAAGTAGAAGATAGCAGCCGGAGATTAAGATCTCTGGCTGCTATTTTTTTGCTGATCACTGGTTGGTGTCATAATACCTTCAATATAATACATGCTTTTCTACAGAAGAGCCTATCCAATAATCTATTGAAGTGCAAATACAGGAATATTCCGGGTGAAGGAGCCAATGCGGGCACAGCGAGGGAAAGTGGTGCACTTTTTGCATGAATTCACTATGAATTGTGTTTCTACGGCTGGAATGCTGCATTATCCTCACGCTCCCTTACTTGAACTGGAGCCTTTTTCCCTCCAATAAATTAACTAAGGATTTATGATTGTACCTAAGATGGTCAGGATCAGGTAACTAGATGTAATTCATGCAGTTAGTTCTGCGGTTTTGGCCGTGTTAGAGGGAACTAACTGCAAAACCTGCATTTAGTTTAAAGCTTTTTCGACGAATTCGTTCCATTCAGGCAAACTAGCTGCATGAATTGCATTTAGCGCATGTTTTTTTTATAAAACAACTTAACTAGCTGTATAAAATACATTTCGCTTTAACAGACAATGGCCCTCCATGCCATGCCTGGGGGTACTAACGCAAGGATAAGGTTTGTAGGAGCTGAACACGATAAAGGAGGAGTCTTGAGCAATTGGGGAGAAGGAGACAGAACAAAAAAAGAGGGGCCAAAGAGGAAATGAAAGACATTTCCCCAACGAACCCCCTAATTCTCAAACTCTTTACAAGCCGTAAGCTTGGCTGATGGACAACTCCTCGCCACATCTAATTTAATCTAATCTAATCTAGCCTCATTCTATCTTATCAAATCTCATCTCATCCCATCTCTCTAAGTAAAGTCAGCCTAACAGTCTGGTTCTTTACCCGTTAACCTTAGCAATGATCACGTTCACGTTGATGCTCTTGCAGTAGGTGACGAAGCTTGGATCGATGTTGGAATCGGTAATTACCGTGTCTACCTCGGACAAGTGACCGACCTCCAAAAACTCAGGGTCACCGAGCTTGCTGCTGTCAATCAGGATGACGACCTTCTTGGAGCGCTGGATGGCCGCCTGCTTGATCCTAAGCCCGCTAATGCTGGATGTGGACAGAACCCCGTTCATGGAAATTCGCGGCAGCCCGATAAAAGCGGTATTGAAGTTCATGCACTCGATCATCTGCTCCGCAAACGGCCCGGCACATGAGCCGGTCTCCTTCTGCAGCTCGCCGCCAAGACAAATAACCTTAACCCGGGATCGGGACATCAGTTCATTGGCGGTGGAGAGGGTATCGGTAACGACCAGTAAATTTTGCGTATTGGAGATCAGCTGGGCCAGACAGTAAACCGTGGTGCTGGAGTCAAAAAAGACGCGATCTCCTTCGTTGATTAATGCCAGTGCCTCTCTGGCGATAGCCTCCTTCTCCTCCCGATTCACCATGATTCGCATTTCATAGGAACGTTCCGATAACACGTTGTCCGGGGGAAGCATGGCCCCACCATGGGAACGAACGGCGATTTTTCGCTGCACCAGGTCATCCAGATCGCGGCGAATCGTCATTTCAGTGACATTGAACAGCCGGGAAAGCTTGGCGACCTCGACCATTCCATTGCTTTTCAGCATATCCTCAATTTCTCTTAATCGTTCTTCTCTCAGCATATTAACACGCTCACGTTTCTTCTATATATAATGGGATATATTGTTTCTAAACACTCTAAATATAACACATATTAGAAAATTAATAAACAAAAACAAACAGCTACTAACACTTGTTTTTTGTCTCTAGCACATGTGGAGGCAAGGAATTGATACCATAGGAGCAAGGCTGTTCGTTTTTTGGTGAATTGAACATCAGGATCATATTATGATAGATGAACATAGTCTTATATCAATAGGCGATTACGACAAAATGACGATGCAAAGCGGCTGGGATGCTCCCAGCCGCTTTTTTATTCGGAAACTTGTGAATTCCGGTTAGAACAATCCAATTCGTTTCATGGTCTGAAGGGGTAATGCCCCGGCGATCTGATATGATATAGGGTGGAGGAGGGGGGACCAATATGAAGCAGCATGATTTCACGAAAGGCAATATCGGGAAGCAGCTCGTTGCATTTTCGGCACCGCTGCTGCTCACGAATTTGCTGCAGGTGTCTTACCAATTCATCGACAGCTTATGGGTCGGCAATTTACTGGGTACGAATGCGCTTGGCGCGGTGGCAATCTCCAGCACGGTGCTGTTTACGATCTTATCTTTCATTATAGGTGTCAATAATGCGGCGCTTACCATATTGTCGCAAATCAAGGGCAGACAGGATGAGCAGCTTTTAAAAAGCTATGTGAATGCATTTTCCGTCATTTTAGGTTTGATGGCGATTGTGCTTGGCATTGCCGGCTATGTGTTGGCCGAAGAAGTTCTGCTTCTGCTGGGCACGCCTGATGAAATGATTTCGCTGGCTGCAAGTTACTTGCGAATTAATTTTCTGGGCATTCTCTTCCTATTCGGCTATAACTTTATCAGTACAGTCTATCGGGCACTTGGCAATAGCAAGACGCCGCTGCGGTTCGTTGCGATTGCGGTCGTCCTGAATGCGGTGCTCGATCCGTTGTTCATCGCCGTGTTTCACGGCGGGATCGAAGGGGCGGCTTATGCGACAGTTGCTGCTCAGGGAGCTGCATTCTTCTACGGGCTAGTGCTCAGCATTCGCCGCAAACATATCCCGTTCTCTATGCCGAAGTGGCCGAGGAAAGCGGAAGTCTGGCTGATATTAAAGCAAGGCATCCCTTCTGGTCTGCAAATGATGGTTATTTCTGCCGGTTCGGCAGCGATCATGAGCGTAGTAGCTTCCTTCGGAAACAATACGGTGGCCGGGTTTGGCGCGGCCCAGCGTCTGGACAGCCTGATTATGCTTCCGGCCCAAGCGCTTGGCGTCGCGGTGACGAGCATGGCGGGGCAAAATATCGCAGCCGGACAGTGGCGGCGTGTGCGCCAAATCGCTAATTACGCTACTTGGCTTAATTTGGCGATCATGCTGCTGATCTCGCTGATCATTTATTTCCTGGCGGAACCGGGCATAGCGATGTTTATCTCTGAGCGGGAGGCTGTCGCGTTTGGGGCCTCCTACGTGCAGATGATTGCTTTCTTCTATCCTTTTCTAGGCCTGAACTTCATATTTAATGGGGTGGTTCGCGCTTCAGGAGCGATGATGCAGGTGCTCGTGCTGAACATCATTTCCTTCTGGATTTTGCGGTATCCGTTGACTTACTGGTTTGCGGGGCTGCTCGGCGAGAAGGGGATAGCAGCGGGCATTGCCGTAAGCTTCGTCATTAGCAGCGCGTTCTCCTATGTGTATTACCGGTTTGGCCGCTGGCGGAAGAAGGAGCTGTTTGCAGAGTCTGATGGTTAAGTTCAGCAAGTTTTGTATATTCGAGGATTCTGAGCAAGACACCGTAATGCACACAGCAACTAAATCTAGTGGGATCTTTGAGCAGGAGGATATGCATAGTATTAGAAACCATACCTGTTCCTGATTTTGATGCAACACGGCAGAAGTCCGTTGTGTCTATCAACAGATTAAATACGTGTTGGAGAACGTTGAGTTAAAGCCGTTGTGTGACATGTATTTTTCGTGCGACGAGAAACCCGGCATTCAAGCGTTCGGGAATACGGCCGATGATTGCCCCCCCGTTCCCGGATAACATCCCACCATCGCACAGGACTCCGAGAACATAAGCGGTATGGAACACTTAGCTTAGTGGCTGGCATTAGTCGCCGGAAGTGTACCACCCCGGAACCCGGAAGTGTAACCGGATGCTTAGAACTCATTTTCACCCCCAACCTAGAAAGCGGTGCTTGATCAACATATTAGTCTCGAATGAGCGACCTGTTTGGAACAATGCTGCGCTAACGGTTGTCACAGCGCCTAATCGTCCCCAAAAGCGGAGGTTTCTTCTCTAACGGTTGTATGCGCGCTTATTTGGACGAAACAGCCCCTCTGCCTACGAAAGAAACGGGAAATAGGCCCGCTGGCAACCATTACATTTAGATAAACCCTATTTTTGCCCAAATAGCGTCGCTCACAACCGTTAGAATTTTCGCCTGCTTTTACGGTAAAAAGTGTTTAACAATAAATCTAAATTCACGGAGAACTATTCCTAGTTTTTAGCTTTCCATGTTATGACTTTAGTAATTGGCGGGCTCAACGGCTATAGGAATTAATTCCCTGGACAAAAGTTTTGATTAAAGCTGGCGTACAGTCTTAAAGTTCTGATTTTCGACAAAGTTAGAGGTTTTTCAGCGGCAATGGCGAACCCCTTGTAACCGACAAGATCAATAGCAAAGGAGAAGGGTGCATGAAGGTTTTTCAACGCAAATATTACATACTTGTCGCTGTCCTGGCGATGCTTGGGGGATTGTTTGGCGCTACTGGCGGCAACGCGCAGGCCGCGAAGGCGGACGATGCGTTCATTCAAGAAATGGCGCAGCAGTATCAAGCCATCCGCGACGAATTCCGGGGTCAGTATGACTCGGATTTGAAACGGATTCGGGGAGATTACGAGCAATTTCTGCAGAAGTCCAGAGAGGATCAGGCAACACTGGAGAAGCTGCTGGACGAGGATCTGGCTTATTTGACGGAGCTGCTCAGAGAGGATTATAAACAGCTGCAGGCGGCTTACGGCAAACAATCGAGCTATCGAAGCAAATTGCAGGAATATGACCGGGCGATTAATCCGAATTATTCCTCCGGCCCGTTATGGAAGTACAGCAAGGAAAGCGCTAAGAGCTATTCCTCAAGCATCCATTGGAAATTCAATAATGAGATTAACCCTAACTATTCCAGCAGTCTGATGTGGAAATACAGCAATAATGTTAATCCGTCCTATTCCTCAAGCATCATGTGGAAATATGCCAATACGATGAATCCGAACTATAGCAGCAGCCTGATGTGGAGGCTGGATAATGAGAGCAATCCGTCCTATTCCTCCAGTACGATGTGGAGGTATGCGCAGGGCGGCATGAGTCTGACCACAGCGAAGGAGCAAATGGCCACGATTTTTGCCAATGCGAGAAAGGATCTACAGGCTGCCCGGGATGAAGCAGTGAACGATATGAACCGGCTGAAAGCCGAAACGGAATCGTCCATTATCGCACTTCGTAACAACAGCGTAGAGAAATTGCAGCTGCAGCGGGCTGCGAGTCTATCGCAAATTTCGTCTATCCGGGAGCGTAACTTCGGAAAAGGCATTACACCGGACAAGCTGCAAATCAGCTTCGATAAAATCAGAGTGATCATCGATGGTGAAATCATGGTGTTTGAACAGCCGCCAGTCATGAAAAACGGCAGTACGCTCGTGCCCATGAGAGCCATTTTCGAGCGTCTGGGCGCTACCTTGAAGTGGGATGCCAAAACGCAGTCGGTAGCCGCAACCAAAGGCGATACGAGCATTGAGCTGACTTTGGGCAGCAAGGCCGCAAAGAAGAATGGACAGGTCATCAACCTGGATGCGCCGGGGCAGCTTGTCGGTTCTCACACGATGGTGCCAATCCGCTTCATCGGCGAATCGCTGGGTGCCACGGTAAAGTGGGACAGTGCGACGCTGACCGTATACATTACAACGACCCCTGAGGAATCCGGCGATATCCTCCCGTCAGAGACAGAGGAACCGGTAACGGGCAGTGTTACTTCAAGCTAAAATAGTAGAATAAGGCGTTTGAAAAAAGCCCCTTAACAGATCGTTGATCTTGTTAAGGGGCTTGCCGCTTCCAATTTACCTGATCTCATCCAGAAGCGCGTAGGCTTCCTGTTTCGATTGAACCTGTAACAGCTGATCCCGGAAGTTATCGTCCATCAGTTTGCGGGAGAGCATTTGCAGTATTTTGAGATGCTCATTGCCTCTGTTCTCGGCAGGGACCGCAATCATAAAGATCAATTTGGCTGCGGTACCGTCTACGCTGTTCCAATCGACGCCGTCCTGCCTGATTCCGAATACGACACGCGGCACCAAGACAGCGCTTGATTTGCCGTGCGGTACGGCGATGTTCATGCCGATACCGGTGGAGCTTTCCTGCTCACGGTTTAGTATCGCTTGTTTGAACTCGGAAGCCGAGCTGATCGCTCCATCCGCCTGCAGCATCCCGATCATCTCATCAATGACACCGTCACGGGACGTGGCCGTTAATTCGGTTTCGATAAGATCCAAACTAATAATATCCGTGAATTTACTAATAGGCTTATGTTGCTCTGCCGTTGGAGACTTGGTTGCAGGTTCTGCAGCAGGCGCAGCAACAGCTTCATTCGCTGGGGAAATTTCAGAATCAGCTTTAGCGTTGTCTTTACCGCTAGCCTTGTCCTCTGCGATTGCTCCATTAGCTGAAGCGAATTGAGGCTGAACAACATCCTTCTTTAGCAGCTTGATCATCAATGCCGTCACGAATGAGCCGATAATGACAGCGATAAAGAACATAACTACGTTATCGACTGCGCCCAGTACGGCAACGATAGGGCCGCCGTGTGCTACCCGGTCGCCAACCTGGCCGATCATGGCGATGACTGATCCGGTCATGGAGCCGATCATGATGCTGGGAATGACACGCAGCGGATCTTGGGAGGCGAAGGGAATCGCCCCTTCCGTGATGCCGAACAATCCCATGGTGAACGATGCCTTGCCGGACTCCCGTTCCGCATCATGGAACTTCCGTTTGAACAGGAACGTCGCAAGTCCGAGCCCGATCGGCGGAATACAGATTGCAACGGCAATCGGTCCCATAATTTCATAGTTGCCTTCCCCGATCATCGCCGAGCCGAACAAGAAAGCAACCTTGTTCACTGGGCCGCCCATATCAAAGGAAATCATCGCCCCGAGAATTAAGGCCAACAGGATTGAACTGGTTCCCTGCATGCTGGCCAGCCAGGAGGTCAAGAATTCAAAAAACTTCGCAATCGGTCCGCCAAGAAGAAGAATAAAAGCGAGACCGACGATCAGCGACGCCAATACCGGGATGATGATAATCGGCATGATAGGAGCAATCGCTTTGGGCACCTTCCATTTCTTGATCCACAGCGCCACATAACCTGCCAGGAAGCCGGCGATAATTCCGCCGATAAATCCGGCGCCTGCCTCACTGCCGTAGAAGCTGCCGTTCGCGGCGATGAAGCCGCCGATCATCCCCGGAGCAAGGCCAGGCCGGTCAGCGATACTAAAAGCGATAAACCCGGCCAGGATCGGCACCATAAAGGTAAAAGCAGCCCCGCCCAGACTTTCGACGATTTTCCAGAAGGAGCCTTCCGGAATTTGCAGTCCGCCTGGCGTCGGTTCTCCGCCTATGGACAGGGCAATCGCGATCAGCAGCCCGCCTACGACGATAAACGGTACCATGTAGGATACACCGCTCATCAGATGGCGGTAAATTTGGTTTTGCTTGGCTGCCTGCTGCCTGCCGCTGCCGCCGGAAGGCTCTTGCCCCGGACGGGCCTGATAGACAGGTACATCACCGCGAACGAGCTTTTCGATCAAAGCCTCCGGATTTCGAATCCCATCCTGAACCCCAGCGACCAACAGCTTTTTGCCGACAAAGCGGCTTTTGTCTACATGCTTGTCAGCGGCAATAATGATGCCGTCCGCTTGGGCAATGTCCTCTTCTGAAAACTCATTCTCTACGCCGATAGAGCCTTGGGTTTCCACTTTCATGCCGACTCCTAGCTTGTCGGCCGCCTTCTGCAAATTTTCAGCGGCCATGTAAGTATGCGCAATGCCGTTAGGGCATGAGGTAATGGCTAAAAATTTCATTTGGAGAACCTCCCCTTTGTTTAAATCGTTTACATCTAGATATTAACCTAATCAAACAGGGGAAAAAGTTATTATTTTTACCGCAGCTTCCGGCAAAATACGTTTTATAGGAGTGAAAAGATCTCCTCTGGCTGCTCGGCCCGGATCAGCTTCTCCACCAGGGAGGGCTGCTCGCTAAGCAGCGAAAGCCGGTGGAACAGCTTCTTCGTATTCTCCTGCTCCTGACTCCGCAGCGCCAGCATGAATACGATTGAGACCTTGTCCTGCTCCCAATCCAGCGGTTCCTTTAAGGTAGCAATGGCAATTTGCGATTGCTTCACGAGCTTGGGATCGCCGTGAGGGATAGCAATTCCGCCGCCGATGGCCGTCGAGGAGGCTCTTTCCCTCAGGAGTGCCTGATGAGCATAGTTTTGCTCTACATAGCCTTTGGCATACAGGAGGTTGGCCATTTGCTCGATAATTTCGAACCGATGGGACACTTCGACCTGAGTAAGAATCAGAGCTGGCTCCGTGTGCATTTGCAAGAAAGAAGCCGAGGCATCCGGCGAATGCTCCTCCAATTGTTCAAGAAAACTGGCGATTTTCTTTACGTCCGCAGCCTCCAGCAGAGGAGATACCTCGACATGAGGAACATCAATGCCGTCCAGCGGAATAGTCGTTACGATAAAATCCACCGGATGACGATCCAGGTATGCCTTCAGATCCGCCCTTCGAACGGAGTCGAGTACTTGGATGGCGCTGAATTTGCGCTCCAGCTTCGAGCGCAGAATTTGCGAGATGCCTATCCCCATGTGGCATACGGTGACGATATTCCTGATGAGCTTCGTCTGTTTGTTTAACCGTTCGATGGCTGCCTGAAAATGCAGGGTAAGATAAGCGGCCTCATCTTCCGGGATTGCAAAATTGAAATTGCGGTTCAGCTCGTTAGCCGCATAAATCACCATGCTGAACATATAGGGATACATTTTCTTAATATCGTGCAGCAGCGGGTTCGTTACACTCAGCCCGTAGCTCAAGCGATGGATCGTTGAACTTAAATGGATGCCGAGTCCTTCCTTGAGTGCGGCATCCTGCCCAAAATCAATAAATGTCAGGCTGGACATTTTCCGCAATAGAGATTCCAGAATTTCGGTCACTTCTGCGGTAATTTTCAGCGGTTGTTCGGGCAGATCGGCTGTCTCTATCCGGCTGTGCGAACGGATTTTTGCGCCTAATAAATGCGCCGTTAAATAAACGAGCTCATCCGCAGAGAAATGGACCGAGAAGGAGCGCTCCAGTGGTTGAGTAAAGGCGAGCGTCCACTGGTACTCTCTTTTATTGCGAATAAAGGCTTGTTCCTGCTTGGAAAAGGAAATCGGCTGATTCAGCTTCGTACGTCTTATCATGAGGAGGGTATGGACGAGCAAATTATCAAAGGCTTCATCCGTAAAATGAACGGATTGCTCCTCCTCCAGCCGTTTCAACTCCCGGGTTACGATATCCACCTCATAGGCTTCAAACTGCCTTTTGATGAAGTGGTTGGTCGTAGTCCCGATTAATTGGGACACTTTGGAGAGGGCGGCTCGCTTGTCTTTCTCGGCACCCTCGATTGTAATTCCGACTTTCTGTTTGGAGACGACGGCAAGCTTTCTTTTTTCCAGCCACGGATGCAGTGAATCCAAATCCTTTTTAATGACGGAACGATTGACGTAATATTTATCTGCCAATTCCTGAAGCGTTGTAGGCTTGGTATTCATGAGAAGCTCGTAGGCGAGCGCGGCCATCCGGTTATCGTCCCGTTCATATCCGCTATCTTGAACAGAGCGGAATAATTGGTGGAACAGCCTGGCCCGCTCTTGTTCTTCGATGTCGAGCTTCACGCCGATCCCTGGCTTGCGCAGCAGTCTGGCACTTCCGTGTTGAGCCAGGTAAACGTCAATGGCATCGAAATCATTTCGAATCGTTTTCTCCGAACAGCTTAAATTCATCGCCAAGTCGCGCACTATAAAATACCGGCCAGCATCGCTTAACAGCATTCGCAATATTTCCTGTTGACGCGTATTCATCGTTCATTCCACACCTTGCCTAAAATTCTAAGTAATTTCCATGCATAAATCGCTCCCATTATAGCCTAGCCCAGGCAGTTATCCAAACCCAATTCACTAGCACACATGCTGGCTGACCGAATAAAGATGGTGAATCCGCCCGGAAATTGGTAGTATGAGGGAATAGGAGCAAACCATTAAGGCTATCTCCAGCAAATAGCGACTGGGAGGAAGGATATGAAGGAGAACACGAGAAAGACAATCCGCTGGGGCATCATGGGGACGGGCTGGATTGCCGAGAAATTTGCCGCAGATTTAACGCATGTCAGCAATGGGGAAGGAATGGCGGTCGGCTCGCGAACTCTGAATAGCGCGAACCAGTTTGCCGCGAAATTCAATATCCCTCGGGCGTATGGAAGCTATGAGGAGTTGGTGAGCGACCCGGAGATCGATGCGATTTATGTGGCGACTCCGCATCCTTTTCACCGGGATAATGTCATCACCGCTCTAAGTGGCGGGAAAGCCGTTTTGTGCGAGAAGCCCTTCACGGTGAACAGCAGGGAGCTTGAAGAGATTATCGCGGTGGCCAAGGAGAAACGGCTGTTCTTGATGGAGGCGATGTGGACGAGGTTTCTGCCGCCGATCATTCAGGTCAGACAATGGCTGGAGGAAGGAAGAATCGGTGAGATCAAGCTGCTCAAGGCGGAATTCGGCTTTCGCAGCGACTGGAATCCAAGCGGCAGATTGCTGAATCCGGAGCTTGGAGGCGGTGCATTGCTGGATGCAGGGATTTATCCGGTATCGTTCGCATCCATGATTTTTGGCCCAAATCCGGAGCAGGTATGGAGCACGGCCCATATCGGCGAGACGGGAGTCGACGAGCACTTCTCCATATTGCTGGATTATGGGCAAGGGCGCTCAGCTTCTCTTCACGGTGCGGTCAGGCTCGCTCTTACGAACGAAGCTTATATTTACGGGACGGAAGGTTCGATTCATATCCCTTCATTCCTGAACGCCACGAAGGCTGTTCTTCACGTGAACGGGCAGGAACCGGTTGAGGTAAAGGATGACCGGACTGCTGTGGGGTATGCATTTGAAGCCGAGGAGGTAGGCAGATGCCTGCTGGCCGGAGAAACCGAAAGCAGCGCAATCACATTGGCGGAATCGCTCGGAATCATGCAGCTGCTTGATCAGTTAAGAGCCCAGTGGGGCTTGAAATATCCATTTGAATAGCCAGCCGGCATAATATCTATTTTTGCAGGTTAGAGCCTTGAATGACTATATGTCTTCAAGGTTTTTTTATGGGAAATATATCTGATAACCTCCCCCAAAAAGGCATATTGACTATAATATGTAAAAATGATTATTGATGTAACCGCTTTAAAAATTTAGCATAACAATTAGCCCGCAAACATTCGCATCCAGATATAATCCTTATTTCTTAGAGGAGGTGAGCCTGCTTACTGCTCCAGGAGTTTTAAGGAAAGGTGCAATATATCCTTTATAATGGAGGTATGATCATGAATTCCCAATCATCCGTTATTCCGTTTAACATCCGCACTTATAAAATCATCGCCGCTGCCCTATGCCTGGCGCTTATTCTTCCATGGCTGCCAAGCGGACAGGCAAATGCGGCTGCGCTCTTTAGCGACAATTTTGAAAGCGGTAACAGTAATAATTGGACGTCGACGACCGGTACTTGGGCTGTAGTGAAGGACGGAAATTCTTATGTATACTCCCAGACGAGCACAAGCGAAGGGCGCACTTCGGCCGGAAACGCCGCATGGACAAACTATGCTGCACAGGCCGATGTCAAAGTGGAAGATTTCAATGGAACTAATCGCACCTATGTGGCAGGCCGTTATAAGGACGGCAACAACTATTATGCAGCATCACTCTATAATAGCGGAGGAGGCAAGCTGGAAATCCGCAAGAAAGTGGGCGGCTCCTCCTCGACGCTCGTGACCAAAAATTATCCGCTGTCAACAGGCGTATGGTATAACGTCAAGCTGGAGCTGTCGGGTTCTACCATCAAAATGTATGTGAACAATACGCTGGAGCTGACGGCCACCGATTCCAGCCTGACCGCCGGAGCCGTCGGCTTCGTGACAGGTAAAACATTGGCTAAATTCGATAACGTCTCCGTAACGGAGCTTGAAGAGGGCACGACGCCAACGGATCCGCCGCCGAATCCTGATCCGGATCCAGGCATCCCGGCTCCTGCAGATGGGGATCTCTACGTAGCTGCTAACGGCTCTGCCAGCAACCCGGGAACGCTGGACAAGCCGACCACGCTTGCTGCGGCCATCACAAGAATAGCTCCAGGCAAAACAATCTATATGCGCGGAGGGACCTACAGCTTCGATTCCACCATTACGATCGAACGCGGCAATAACGGCACCTCCAGCGCCCGCAAAAACCTGGTTGCTTATGCCAATGAGAAGCCGGTTCTAGATTTCTCGGCCCAGGCATTTGCCTCTACGAACCGCGGCATTCAATTATATGGGCATTATTGGGTAATTAAAGGCCTTGAAATCAAAGGCGCAGGTGATAACGGGCTGTACATTGGCGGAAATTACAACCGGATCGATCAGGTCGAGGCGCATCATAACCGGGATACAGGCATTCAAATTGGGCGCTATGCCTCAAGCGCGCAGTTTGATGAATGGCCAAGCTATAATCTGGTCATCAATTCGTATTCCCATGACAACTATGACCCGGATAACGGGGAGGATGCGGACGGTTTTGCTGCCAAGCTGACTGTCGGCCCGGGCAACGTATTTGACGGTTGTATCGCAGCCTACAACGTCGATGACGGCTGGGATTTGTACACCAAGTCCGATACTGGCCCGATTGGAGCGGTGACGATCCGCAACAGCATTGCCCATCATAATGGTCAGACCTCGGATGGCACCTCAACGACGGATAGTGACGGGAATGGCTTCAAGCTGGGCGGAGAGAAAATCGGGGTCAACCACATTGTCGAGAACAGCATCGCCTTCCAGAACAAGAAGCATGGCTTTACTTACAACAGCAATCCTGGCTCGATCCAAATGAAGAACAATACATCCTGGGCGAATGGACAGAGCAATTTCGCCTTCGATGTCGGCACGCATATTTTCACGAACAACTTATCCTTCCAAGGCGGCGCTAGCGATAAGACTAGCGGCACCGATGTGTCCAGCACGAACGTGTGGTGGAAGAACAAAAAAAGTGAAAACGCCAAAGGACTTCTCGCCAGCGCTGAGGACTTCGTCAGCCTGACCCCAACATTAACGCGCAATAGCGACGGTTCTCCGAATCTGGGCAATTTCCTGAAGCTTGCTTCTGGGAGTGATTTAATTGGCTCGGGTACACCAAGTGGAACGAATATCGGGGCACGCTAGGCTCGATTCCGGAGGCAATTAATGAATGGGGCTGTCCAGAAGTCAGTAAACCCTGACCTTTTGGACGCCCCCATCATCTTTAGAGGGGGGCTTGGGGGTTAGTGGAATGGATGGGATTGATGTAATTGATGGACTGATGGGAATGGTGGGAATGGTGGGAATGATGGGAATGATGGGAATGATGGGAATGATAGGAATGATAGGAATGATAGGAATGATGGGACTTATGACGACTGGTGCGACTGGTGAGACTGGTGAGACTGATGGGGCGGGCGGGATTGATGAGATTGATGAGACGGTGAACTCGTAGGGCGGGTCACCTGCCAACGGACAGGAGATCCGCTATTTGTTAAAGTAGGCCCTCTTTTGCTATGCTTGCGGACCCTGGTTCCGTTATTTGGCCAAATGGACTGTCAAAAACATGATTTTGGGAGCAATAGCGGAACACAGGTCCGTTAGCTCTCCAGATTCCTCGTTATCTCACAAATAGCGTCCTCTGTGTCCGTTCAGGGTTGCAGATATCCAGTTGCCCCGCCAGCCATGCCACATAGCCAACACCACACCCACACCCACATCCACATTCAACCGCCAACACCCAACTACCTCACAACAGCAAACATCAAAAACAGACGTGTAAAAAAAGACGGTGAAACTTGATGTTTTCCGTCTAACTTTTATTTTAAGGACTTGTTATCCAGTCCTTTTATAGCTGCTGAACAACCAATCCTGCATAGATAGCTATGGCCGCTGCCGACAGGAATGGAGCAAATGGAATGGACGATGCTTGTCCGCGGCGCAAGCAGCCGACTATCCCCGCATATACCAGTGCAAGAACACCGCCCGCTAGTAGCACATAAATATTGGCATGCCAGCCCACCCAGATCCCGATGGCCGATAGCAGTTTAATATCCCCTGCGCCTATGTAGAAATTCCATTTGGATTTGGCCAGGAACAGGAGGAGGGAAGGAAAGAGTAAGCCTAGCAGGGCATCTGCCAGGTAGAAATACAGCCAGCTTTGAAGCAAGCCCAATGCGAGAAGCAGGATGACAAGCTGATTAGGAATGATGCGTTTTTTTATATCACTGATGCTGCATAATAGCAGGAGCAGGACGAAGGCAGATGCCAACCATATATTCATAGAGAAACCCTCCGTATTGTTCGATCAAATACGCCAATATTTTCAACCATTTCCCGAAATTTGTCAAAAAATCTGTACCTACTACTTTATTCCTGTTTTCGAAAACTCGTAAAACTTAAGACCTCTAGAGGTAGGAAATAAGTCTATATTAAGGATTATTTATACAAATAAGGTATTGTACGACCTATAGGTTACTTGTATAATGATCAGCATTAGCGAGGTAAATATTACTAATTAATATGATTTTTGCTTTAGTAGGTGAACACATGAAGCTGCTTATTGTAAGTGGTGGGTTTCATAGAATCGTGACGCAGTATCTGCCTAAAAAGACAACAGTCATTCATCCCCATGCTCTTGAACTGCGAAATTTGTCGGATTATCTGAATGGCGGAAATCCTGTAGGCGACGGTATCCTCATAACGGATCAGGCCTTTACACAAAAGCCGGGCCTTGACCGGGAGCAGTTGAACGAGCTGCTGGAATGGATCGAGATTAACAGCGCCTCAAGGGTTCCCGTGATCCTCGTCACGCGAGATTTCATGAAGCCTTTTGAGCTGGGCATGCTGACGCAGCGATTTGACCACTTGAAGATTGTTGTCTGCGATACGGCGAGAATTCCGGCAGAAGTATTCCAGCGCGCCATTGAAGAAATGAGCCGGAATGGCACTGCCCCTATACATAATGATTTTAAGACAGAAGCCAAGTTTATGCACGAACCGCAAGCACGGCCGGGCCAAACCGAGAAGAAGCGCTCCTTCTTCGACCGTTTCCGCCCAAAGTCAGAGGCATCCGCCGAGCTGACGGCCACAGACCGTCTAACGAGGGACATTGCCAACATTAGCCGCGGGATCAGCAGAGTCGTTGCGGTTACCGGACATCGCGGCAACGGGTTGACCAGCACCGCCGTCAATTTGGCGCATGAAGCCAGCAAGCGGGGGCTGAGCAGCATCATTGTTGACATGGATGCGGAATACCGCAGCATGAATATGTATTTTAGCCGTTTTCATGATATGACGAACAAGGATGAGCAGATGAGCGCATCGCTGATCCGCACACTCGCCAGGCCTCAGGATTACATGACGACGGCTTTTAATATCCAAGACCAGCTCTGGCTAACCTCGCTTGGGTACTCCTTCAATGACCGCAAGCTGATGGAGCAATTCTATAACAGCGAGAAACTGGTAGGCTTGATTTCCGTGCTTCGAACCAAGTTTAATCTTGTATTGCTAGATATGCCGCTTGATTTGCTGCGGAGCTTTCAGGAGACGATGATCCATATCGACGTATTCGGCTTATGTATACCGAACAACTTGCATGCGGTCCTTAGTACGGCCCGAAATGTAGAGGTGGTGCTCGATCGGGAGAAGGCGTCTTATTTTAATGCCAAATCGAAGGTCATCGTGACGAAATACAACGACCGTTCCCGGTTCCAAGGCGCGCTATTTGCACCCGAAAAGGTGAGCGAAATACTCGCCTCGGGCATCAGCGATTCCTTTCAGTACGAAATGAAAACGGCCGGGGTTGTTCCTTACAGCGACGCCTTCGACGCGCAGATCGAGACGGATATTCCTGTGACGAACACGGGAGCCGAGTTTGAGAAGGCTTTTGGACAAATGCTTCTAAGATTAATGGAGGGTGCGTAGGCTCATGGACTTAAGTACGGTAAAAAGCGTCTCCCCTAACAAAAAACTGTTCAAAAAGATTTTGGCCCTACTGTTCAGTATTGTCGTAATCGTCGTGTCTTTTATCGTATTAAACAATGCCAACGAGGCGGCCAAGGACACGGTAGAGGTGCTGAAGGTCAGTCAAAGCGGGGGGATTCCGGCATATGTTGCTTTAACGGACAAACAAATTAAGAAATATGCCATCATCCGGAAGGAGTACACCGAGGATATGATTCTGGCTGAGGATCTGCCTTCCGTGACGGATAAATTTACGAAATACTATTTGCGGGACGGCAGCATTTTGTACAAGGATCAGCTCATGGAAGAGAAGCCTTTGCAAAATGAATGGCTGTACGAGCTCGGCGAGGAGCATGAGGTGCTTACATTGCCGTACAACTTCCTTGAGGCGGGCGGGGACATTCTCATGCCGGGCGATAAAGTGAGGATTCGCGTATCGTTCGAGCAGGAAGTGCCGGATAGCTCCGGCAATCCGAATGCGTTTGTCTCTACACGAACCCAAATGAAGACGGAGGTGCTGTTTGACAGCATCGAAGTCCGGGACATGCTCAATTCCAGCAGCCATTCGATTTATGAGGTATACAAAGAAGTGCTCAAGCTGAGCGAAGACAAGCGGCAGGAGGTCATGAAGAGCAACGACTTCTTGAAGAGCATTCAGCCGAGATCACTGCTCCTCGAAGGAACGAGGGAGCAAATCGATAAATTCGCCAAATATAACGGCTACGACGGGAAGAAATATTTGATTACGATACTGAGCCGCAAGAATAGCCAGGTTATTCTGGATCAGCTGCCTACTTTGCAAAGAGAGGTGGAGTCATGGATCAACACGACAAACTGAAGCTCGATGACGTGCTGAGCAAAATTTCGGCGAAGGAGTTAATGGGGACGGAGCTGCAGGACAGCAAGCTAATCTACAGCGTCGTCGGCTTTATCCCTGCGTGCGATATGGTGGACAACGCCCTGGTCATCAGCAATCTCGGTTATTTGCTGGCCCAGAAAGGCCTGAATACCTGCATCGTCGATTTGAAGGTGTTCAATCCGAACATTTACCACTACCTGGATGTGAAGCCCAGCAAGAGGGGGAACGGGCTGATAAGGGTGCTAAAAAGCGACAAGGTCGATTTCCGGGAGGAAATTCAGGCCACGAAATATGAACGCTTATACGTGCTGTCCCCAAGCCCGCATGACTTGCTTGAAGAATATTTCGATTTCGAATTCGAGCATTTGGAGCGGGTCATCGATACGCTCAAAGGGATGTTCGACATCATCCTGCTCGATATTCCGAACAATCCCCCGCTCGAGTTCTGTCTGGGAGCGATGAAATCCTCGCATGTCGGCTTTTTTACGGCTACGGAACGTATCGAGGCTCCCAGCAACATGACCCGCATGCTTGATTTTGCCGCTTCCGTCGGCATCAGCACGGCGAAATTCACGAGCGTTATTCTCATGAACGTTCAGGATATCAACTATGACTACAAAGGGTTCAAGGAGTTCGGCTTCAATATCGTGGCGTCCCTGCCGCTGATCAAAGCGGCCTATGCCTACTCGCTCGAGGGAAAGCTGTATGTTAGGGATAATCCTTTGGTGAACAAATATTTTCTGCGGGAAATGCGCAAATTGGCAGACATTCTCGGCAACCAGTAAGGGAGGGATCAGATCGAATGCTCACCCGTGCAAAAATCAGCGATATGCAGCAAAAAGTAGCGCACCAGATCAGCAAGCCTGAAGATATGGAGGAACTGAAAAATAAGTACACGACCATTCAGTTTGAGGAAGCGCTGGAGCTGTGCCAGAAATACATAACGAAAGTAGCAACCCACGCCTTTCGCCGGGAGAACGATCCTGCCCGCAAGCGCGAAATGACGAAGGCATATATCCATGAATTCGTGGATTCGCAGAAGCCGGTCGTCGAAGGATATTTTGAGCTGGTGGAATTGAAGCAGGCGCTGATCAATGAAATTACCCACTACGGACCGATCACGAAGGCGATGGAGGACCCAACGATTGATGAAATACGGATCAACGGCACCGATCAAATCTTCGTGGAGAGCGGCGGGAAGACGATTCCCTGGGATCAGCATTTTATCGACCGCGAGCATTTGGAGCGGATTATATCCAAGCTGCTCGGCGTTTCCAAGGTTCGGCTCACGCCGAAGATTCCGATGGTTAACGCCCGTACGATCGAAGGATACCGTGTGAATGCCACTCATGCCGACATCTCGCCTTATGACATGCCGGCAGTGGTGATCCGGAAATTCAGCAAGAAGAGTATTACCCCGGAAATGATGCTGCGAAATGAATCATTCTCCGTCAATATGTTCAAGCTGCTGTCCCTGCTGCCCAAAGCCGATCTTTCCTGGATTACGGTTGGGCCGACAGGCAGCGGGAAGACAACGCTGAACGAGATGATGGTCAAGGAGATCAATCCGCTTTCCCGGATCATTACGATCGAGAATCCTTCGGAGATGCGGCTGCTGCAGCGGGAGGGGAACAGCGAGCACGGGAGAATCATCAACGACGTGCTGCAATACGAATCGGTGCCGGATGACGATGACGCGAGCCCGGCGACGATGGAGAATTTGCTGATTAATGCCATGAGGCAGTCGCCCCATTGGATTGGCCCGGGCGAACTGAGAACGCCTGGGGAATTTGCGACCGCGCTGCGGGCGGCCCAGACCGGCCACTTCTTCTTCACGACACTGCATGCCGAGGGCGACCGGGAGGCGATTTACCGTTTCCTGACCGCCTATCTGATGGCCTCCAATGAGCCGGCGGAGCTGGCGCTTCGCAACATTTGCAGTGCCGTCAAGTTCATCGTGTTCCAGGAGAAGCTGGCCGACGGGACAAGGAAGGTCACTTCGATTTCCGAGGTGCTGGGCTCCGAGGGACTGGAGCCGATCGTTAATCCCATTTACAAATTCGTATCGGAGGACGTTCTGGAGGAGGAAGGAACTCACCGCGTGCTCAAAATCATCGGCAAACACAAACGCGTCGGCATGCTGTCCGAGAAAGTGCAGCAGACGATGATCAAAGCCGGCATCAAACGCAGCCGCTTCGAGTTTCTGACACAGCCGCCGGGGAAAGACGAAATAGAGGAGTACGGATTCGATGGATACCAATTCAATCATTAGTTTATCTTTGGGGATTGCCGCATTCATCGTGTTTAACGCCATATTCGAGGTCCGCTTCTTCGAAGGCACCGGACGGTTCTTTCTCGGCATGCTCGATACGCTGGCCGAGCATCTCGGCAGATACAATACGAAGCGCTATGTAGAGCGGGTCAAGAAGGAACGCATTGTTAAGCAGAAGGAAAATGTTTACGCCAAATACAACCGGCTTGTCGAGGGACTGATTCTCGACTTCAATCTGCCGCTGACACTGGAGAGCTTCACTTCGCTATTGTGCATCGCTTTTGCCATTGTGGTGCTGATCGTCGTCATCTTCATGAAGAACGTCACTCTGGCTGTAGTCGTGACCGTAGCGATATTCATCGGGCTGCTGACCTATTTCGTCATGCAGTCCAAAGCGATTAAGGCTGAGAAGCTGGAGAGCATCATGGATGCCGAGGATATCATTTGCCCTTTGGCGCGGGAAGGGGTGCTGGTCGCGATTAAAAAGGTAATGGAAAGCGACGAATACATCAAGCCGTCCATCCGCCCTTACTTCCAGCAGTTCATCGATAACTGCGAGAATAACGGATACTCGTTCAAGCAGGCCATTCTGCTGCTGAACCGTCAGCTCGGTCCCAAGTTCGACAATTTTGCCAAGAAGGCAATAGTCTTCGAATACAACGAACGGAAGGGCATGGCCGATATCTTTCTCGACATCGTGGATGAGAATGCGGTGCTGCGCGAAATCAATGCGCGGAAGGATCGGATTTTCCGGAAGATGAACCGGGACTTCTTGTTGAAGACCGTCATTATTGTGCTGTTCTTTCTATATGCCCTGTCGGTAGATGATTTCAGAGAATTCATGCTGTACAGCACCTTCGGCAAAATGATCAACACGGTCATGATTAGCATCATATGTCTCAGTTTTGCCCGCACGCAGGCGCTCCAGGGCAATCTGGGGCCGGGGAGTGACAGAAAATGACGATGCTTGCCAAACTCAGCGCGCTGGCCGCCATACTCTACTTGGTGAAGGTGTTCATTTATCCTTTTTTCAAGCCCGTGCAGGGAAAGCAGAAGAAGCGCAACCGCAGATATTTGAAGGAACGCAAGAATGCCCAATTTAATGACAAGTTCAAAGGCTTCAAGCGAAAATTTGCCGCCAAGTACGTCAGCAGGCTGCTTGGGAATGCAGAGCGCATCCGGTACCAGAAAATGATCGACCGGCTCGACCTGCCGATGAAACCCGAGGAGCTGCGGGCGGAGCAGATATTTTATGCCGCGGCTGGGGTCGTTGTTACGGCCATATTTATGAGCGCCAACCTGCTGCTAGGTTACGTCACGGCGATATTCATCATTCTCGGCTGGCTGTACCCCATCTCCGAAATGGAGCAGAAGATCGAGCGCAAGAACAAGAATATCGCTTTCGATTTTCCGGCCTTTTACAGCATGGTGTACTACCAGTATTCGAAGTCGGTCAATATTTACCTTGCGGACGTCATCCGGGATTACCTGCCAAACGCCAATCATGATATGGCGGAGGAGCTTGGCGTCATGCTCGACAACATTGAATACGGCGAGGAATATGCGCTCAAGCAGCTGAAGAAACGGGTGCCGATCCATTACATCATTAAATTTTGCGACTTAATGGAGACCCGGCTCAAAGGCTATGACAATATATCGCAGATGGTATATCTCAAGAATGAAGTAGACAGCTACCGGATTCTAGCGTTAGAAGAAGATTTGGAGAAAAGGCAGCGAACGAATTCGCGGATTCAGCTGGTTCTTATCCTCGTTCTGGTCGTTTACATCGCCATCTACTATTTATTCACTATTTTGGATTCTATCAAAATGTTTCAATAAACCGGAAGATTTCAAACGAAGATAAAAAGCATGGGAGGGCATTGGTTATGGAATATCAAAATCGCAAGCGGCACAGCAAGCGGGAGGACGAGAAGAAACTCTCCTTCTGGAAGGAGGAGCGCGGAGATATTGGCGTGAAGCAAATCGCTGTCACCGTTGGTGTGATCGTCATCATCGCCGTAGCTGTTACTTTAATCCGGAACACCTTCTTGGAGCAATGGATCAAAGAGGTGTGGGAGATGTTCATGAAAGCGATCGAGGACATGATGGCTTAATGCAGGCGACTACATAAGGCACAGGTGAAATAAAATGCGCGCATTCGCAAAATCGATTCTCGTCTCTATTCTCGTTTCGATCGCCATTTTGTTGTTTACGAACTTTATTTATTTTTTTCCCTGGTACATGACACTAGTGGTGGAAACCTTCCATTTGTCTCAGGTCGTGGCCAGCGATAATTACCTGAAGAACGAATACAAGGAAGATACGCTCAGGAAGCTGAGCGACCGCCCGGTGTACCGGGACAAGGCCGATCAAATCGTCATTTCCGCCGAAAAGGAAGGGGGAGGCGAGCATTCCGCTGAAGGCGGCGACGCCTCTTTATATGAAAACGCCTCGGATATCGAGAAGCCCTACAAGCAGCGCGGGCATCCTGTCACGGTAACGATCAAGGCGGTATACCCGCTAAGCATCAAGCTGTGGGGGGAGAAATACGAACGGGAGATTCCGGTTTCGTTCACCCTGACAACGACGGGACTCAAGCATTATAAAGACTTGATTTACTATGAAGAGGACTACTGGTAAAAGAGACTATGAAAAATATAGCTATAGCCATGCTGCTTCTTTTACTGCTATCGGTATTACTGGAGCCGATGGTGGAGCTGATGTATTTGGGAAAAGAGAAAATCGTGCTGGGAACGGCCCTTGGCAATGCCGCGCGTTCAGCGAAGGATCGCAGTCTGATTTATGAGTCTCATAGAGATTTGGATGCGAGCGTCGACGAGGAGAAATTCGTAGAGTATTTTGCGGAGGCATTCGGCGATGCCTTGAAGCTGACCTGGACGAATCAAGGGCTGAGCACGCGTGAGCTCACCTTTGCCTCCGCGAACGGCAAATACAATGATTTCACGGTAACCGTCGAGTTCAAGGAAGAAATGAATGAAGCGACAGGGCAGCTGGTGACGGAGGTCGAGCTGAAGGCGCAATCGGAGTACAAGTTCCAGACCAAATATTTGCAGCTGGCCGAAGATGCCGGACAGGATGTCGCTTATCAGCTCGAATCCGAGCGGATGCTCATATTGTCGGTCAAGAACTGAGGGAGGGGAAAAAGCAGATGGACTATGTCGTAGTAACGTTTCAGGCTGGCGAGGGCTTCGCGAAGGAATTGAAGGTGCCTGCCTTTGTAACTTCCGGGGAACTGCTGGCGATGCTGTCCGACGCGCTGGGCCTGTCCATCACTCCGGAGCATCGGCTGCAGGCCGAGCCGCTGGGGCGCATACTTGACCCCGCCCGGACGCTGGAGGAAGAAGGCGTGGCCTTCGGAGCACTGCTGACTCTCATTTAGAAGGAGGTGGACCCGCGTGAATGTCAACATCAGCACGGGAGGCTTGATCTGCGGGGCTCAGGACAAGCTGCTGCTTGCCGATATCCGCCATTATTCCGGCACGCATATGCAGAGCCGGTTCTCCGGCGATAGTACCCTCTTGGAAGGCGTGTTCTGGTTCATGAATCCTAGGGGAGATCTCG
This sequence comes from Paenibacillus sp. FSL W8-0186, assembly GCF_037969765.1. Classification (NCBI taxonomy): domain Bacteria; kingdom Bacillati; phylum Bacillota; class Bacilli; order Caryophanales; family Paenibacillaceae; genus Paenibacillus; species Paenibacillus sp. FSL W8-0186. The sequence goes on from NZ_CP150207.1 coordinate 1,296,308, forward strand.
TTTATTACAGTGACCAAAGCCGGGGGAACCGATTGTATCTCCTGGATCTATTATCAGGAAGTACTCAGCTGCTCATCGACCGTCCTTGCTGCGGCCTTGTCCTAAGCGGTGACTGGCTCTATTACAAGAGCGAGACCGATCATAAGCTGTATCGCTGCCTGACCGACGGGACGAAGGAATCACGGGTGACCGATGAACCAGTCGAATGCTTTGTCGTGGAAGGAGAGCAGGTGTATTACGGAACTCAGCAAGGAATCCGGTCGTGTCACGTTAGCGGGAGCAGCCGCGAGCAGCTCTCGGAATCCGTACCAGCCCATTTGTTGAAAATCGGCGACGACTTGCTATTCGCCGACACGAAGAACCAGTACTTGCTGACTGCTCTGCATCTGCACACAGGGGAAGCGCAGGTCTATGCGGATGTGTCGCCGAATAGCCTGAATAGCGACGGACGTTACATTTATTGCGCCAACCGCAGCAATGACAGCTCGGTGTATCGCATCGATCCGGACACGGGCAGCAAAATCCGCATTTGCGGGGACAGCGCCGACCATATTCATATTCTGGGCGATACGATCTATTTCAGCCACCGGTTCGAATGGTACAAGATGTCGCTGACCGGCGGCCAAGCGGAGAAAGTCATTACGGAGTCGTGAGGTAAATATGATTAACGAAAAATATGAATTTAGCCGTCAGCCCCGTTTCTTGCCGGAAATGCCCAGCGGAGAAATCGAAATTCCCAATCCGCCTCATGCGTACGAGAAGCCGGAAATATCCTGGTTCACGTTATTGGCTCCGCCGGTCGTGATGCTGGTCATTACATTACTGCTCGCCTTGACTTACCAGTCGATGTTCATGATGCTGTCCATCGCGATGACCGTCATGACGCTGATCGTGTCGCTTGCTACCGCTGCTTCGCAAATCAAGAAGTACCGAAAGAAGAAAAAAGAGCGCGAGCAGAAGTATTTGCAATTTATCGCAGATACCCGCAGCGAGCTGATGTTGGCCAGAGAACAGCAAATCAAAGCCATGAACGAGATGAATCCGGAGCCTGCGGCTTGTCTGCAGCGCATTCAGGACATCGATAACCGGCTGTGGGAGCGAACGCCATCTTCACCGGATTTCCTGTCGCTTCGTCTTGGGGTAGGCAGCGTCCCTGCGGCGCTGCACATCAAATATACGAAGCAGGCGATCATCATGGAGAGCGACCCGCTCATCATGGAGCCGCAGAGGCTGGCCCTCGAATTTGAGCGGGTTCAGGATGTGCCGGTGTCGATCAATCTGATGGCTTCGGAAATTTGCGGCATCGCCGGAGAGGAAGAGAAGACGTTCGCGATGGTCACGCAGATGCTGCTGCAGCTCGTTACGCATCACGGATACGACGATGTGCGCATCGTCGTGCTGGCTGCAGAGGAAGGGCTGGAGAAGTGGAGCTGGCTCCGGCAGCTGCCGCATCTGTGGACGGACGGCTTCGATGCAAGGTTCCTCCTCTGCGGCAAGGCGATTGCGCATCAGGTGCTCGGCGGGCTGCACGAAGTGCTGAAGGAACGGGAGCGTAAAGAGGTAGCCGGGAGTCCGCTGCCGCATTTCGTCTTCATCGTGGAGGATCCTACGCTTCTGGAAGAGGAGCCGATCAATAAATACTTGTACAACAAATGCGCTTCGCTTGGGGTGTCATCGGTATATATCGCCAAGAATCAGGCTTATCTGCCGATGAACTGCAAGCAGGTCATCGTCCTGCAGGGCAAGAACGGCGAGCTGGCTGACCGGGAGTCCGGCGAGAAATCGACATTCATCCCGGATCAGGTTCCCATGCGGCAGCTGGAGGAGGCCGTGCGCCGGATGGCCCCGCTGCGGATCAAAAATTCGAGCGCGAGCTTTGCGCTGCCGACCTCGCTGACGCTGCTGGATATGCTGCAGGCCAAGACGACCGGGGAAGTCGATCTGCTGTCCCGCTGGACGAGAAACAAGCCGTTCAAGGGCATGAGCGTGCCGATCGGGATCAAAGCCGGAGGCAGCCTGTTCCATCTTGATATGCACGAGACCGGCCACGGTCCGCATGGCCTGGTAGCCGGGACGACGGGCTCCGGGAAAAGTGAGCTCCTGCAGAGCATCATCATTTCCCTGGCGATCAACTATCATCCGCATGATGTCGTGTTCGTGCTGATCGACTATAAGGGCGGCGGCATGGCGGATATTTTCAAGGGCATGCCGCATCTGGTCGGGACGATTACCAACCTGGGCGGGAATCAGACGACACGCGCCCTCTTGTCCATTAAGAGCGAGCTGATGCGGAGACAGCGTGTGTTCTCGGAATTTGGGGTAAATAACATAGACAGATACCAGAAGCTCTATTACAGCCAAAACGAGGATGGCCGCATGCCGGCGATTCCTCACTTGATCATGATTGCCGACGAGTTCGCCGAGCTGAAGCAGGATCAGCCGGAGTTCATGAAAGAGCTGGTCAGTACCGCGCGGGTCGGCCGAAGCCTCGGCGTCCATTTGATCCTGGCGACGCAGAAGCCGGCAGGTGTCGTGGACGACCAGATTTGGAGCAACTCCAAATTTAAAATCTGCCTGAAGGTTCAGGACGAGGCCGACAGCAAGGACGTGATCAAACGGCCGGATGCGGCGATGATCAAGGAGCCGGGCCGGGCGTATATCCAGGTGGGCAACGACGAGATTTTTGAGCTGTTTCAATCGGCGTATTCTGGGGCGGATTACGACCCGGAAGGAGAAATGCTCAAGAGCGAGAACCGCACGAAGCGCATTTACGAAATTTCGCTTCATGGGCGCGCCGAGCAAATCTATCCGCTGGAGGAGGAGAAGATTGCGCTGAAGGAAATGCCTTCTCAGTTGAAGTGCATGGTTGAGCACATTATCTCCTTCTCGGAACAGAGCGGAGTACAGGCGCTTAAAGGGCCTTGGCTCCCGCCGCTTCCAGATACGGTGTACCTGGACGATTTGTACGCTCCGGGAACCGGGCTGAATATGGAGCTTGGCTGGCCTGGGGAAGAAGCGATCCTCAGCGCACCGATCGGCCTGGTGGATGATCCGCGGGGCCAGCTCCAGGAGCCGCTCATGATCGATTTTGCGGCCGAGGGCAATCTCTTCGTGTACGGTTCTCCGGGCACAGGCAAGACGTATCTCCTGAGGTCGCTGTGCATGTCGCTGGCCTATAAGTATTCGCCGTCCGACGTTCATTTGTATGTCATGGATTTCGGAGGTTCCTCCTTCAAGCTGTTCGAGCGCCTGCCGCATTGCGGAGGAGTTATGACGCTGGAGCAGGAGTCGACGATCCAGCAATTTGTCTTATTCCTGTTCAGGGTAATGGATGAGCGCAAGAGGCTGTTCGAGGAAAGCCAGAGCGATGGCTTTAACGATTACAGGCTTAACGGCGGGAAGCTCCCGGCCATCGTACTCGTCATCGACAACTATTTCGCGCTGTCGGAGACTTACGAGGAAATCGACGAGAAAATGGTTACCTTGGCCCGCGAAGGCTCCAAGTTCGGCATTTACATGGTCGTGACGGCGACGAACAGCTCCCTTGTCCGCTACAAGCTGTCCGTGAATTTCAAAATGGCGGTGGCGCTGCAGCTCACGGATAAAGGGGAATACGCCAATATCGTCGGGCGGACGGAAGGCCTGGAGCCGGCCAAGGTGCCTGGGAGAGGCCTGGTTAACGGCAAGCCGCCGCTCGAATTCCAGACGGCGATTCCGGAGTTCAGTGAGCGGAGCATGGAAGAGCTTATTCAGGACTTCGAGTTCTTCGCCAAGGAGAACCTGGTTGAACCGGCAACGCCGATCCCGATTATGCCTGCCAAAATAGACATGAGAGAGATCAATCAGGGCGGAGAGCTGCTGGCCATCGGACTTGGCGACCATGACCTGATGCCGGTCTATGTGGATCTGACAGTGACTCCGGTGATCATGATCGCCGGCGACGCGATGTCGGGCAAAAGCACGCAGCTTGTCTCATGGATCAGCATGCTGGACGAGAAGCTGGGTTCGGACCGGCTGGAGGTCTATGCGCTCGATTCCAGCTCGATGGGAATCTATGAATTGATGAAGCTGCCTTGCGTAACGGATTTGTCGCAGGTCGAGGATATGTACGACTTCATCGATGCGGTCAAGCAAGAGCTGGACGACCGGCGCGGCAAATTCCTGGCGGCAAGACAGGCGAACGGTGACCTGAACGCGCTTGTCCGTTCCTGGAAGCAGATGATTTTCGTCATCGATAACTTAAGCGAGCTAACCAACGGGGATCAATATTCGCTCAAAGAATTGATCGAGCGCATCGCCAAGCAGGAACGCGGCATGAAGGTAGCCGTTATCGCGGCGGACCAGACCTCGGAGCTCGCCAACAACTGGGATAGCCTCGGCAAGGTGCTGCGGGAGGAGCAAACCGGCCTCTTGCTCGGCAGCCTCAAGGAGCAAAGCCTGTTCAATACGAGGTTCCCGTACGGGAGCCAGGAGAAGGACATGGAGCTTGGGGACGGCTATTTCATTGTGAAGAACAAATTTACGGGTCTGCGTACGGCCACATTCTCGCGGCAGCAGGAGAAGGTCATGATCTAGAGCATCCGGGCAAGCCGATTCGTGGAGGAGGGGTGTAAATGCCTTCATCAGGAGAAATCCGCAGAAAAGCAGCTGGAGTACGTGTCATATCCGAAGATATCAGGCGCGAGTCATCGAAGTACCAAAGTGTTGTGGGCGATGTGAGCACCTGGTGGAAGGGAGAAGCGGGCACCAGCTTTAGAACCGGGTACCAGCAGATTCATCGCGAAATCAGCGATCTGCTCCGCAAGCTGGAAAGCCTGGAATCCAAGCTCGGCAGCAATTTGGCCCATGCGGTCGATCGGGCGGAAGAGGAGCGAAGGCGGAAAGCGATGGAGGAGCGGCAGCGTTTGGCGGCGCTGAAGCCATAGCTGATCCGGATGATGACGCTTGAAAGGAGGTGAGATAATGTCAAACTTAACGTTTAGTCCTGGGCAGGCCCGCAGTGTGGCCAAGTCTATTCTGAACAAAGGCAGAAATGCGAAGGATCTGGTAGAGCAGCTGCACAGAGAAATTAATTCCGTTGAGGGCTGGTGGCAAGGGGATTCCGCCAAGGCTTTCGTGGACGAGTTCAGACAGTTGAAGCCTAACCTTGATAAGTTGGTTGAATGCGTGGAGAACATCAGCAAGAACCTCGACAAAATCGCTGATATCAAGGAGCAAAGCGAGAAAGATATCGCTAGCGCGCTTCGTAAATAAGGAAGATCGGCGTGGTACACAGTTGGCTGCTGTTATCACGCCATTTTCTAAATTCATTCTCATGGAACGGGAGGTGGGGAGATGAGCACACCAAGTGCCATAAGCGGCACAGCTAGAAATATCCGCAATGAGCTGGGCGAGGTGAAGCGGGAGGAAGCCAGGCTGCAAGCCGAGCTTGCCGGGGTAGCGTCCTGGTGGAAGGGCAGCGCGGGTACAGCGCTGACGGACAGTTACCGGTCGCAAACGCGGAACGAGATTAACCGATTGTATTCGGACATCGAGACCTTGCAGACAGGCTTGGAGAGGCTGGCCGCCGAGGTACAGAGAGCCGACGAGCAAAGGCGTATCGAAGCCCGGCAGAAGGCGCTGAAGCTTGAGCAGCAGAGGAATGCTAAGAAATAAAGGGGTGTACCTGGCGTGTTGAGGGATAAGGATAAAATACTGTTATGCGAGCTGGTGAGCGCAGGGGACATATCCCCGTTCATCCATCGCCCCTTGGAGCATTTCTCCGAATGGGGGAAAGAGCTAAGCGGATACCCTGATCTGGAGCTGTTGACTCGCGAGATAGAGTCCAGCCCCGCATTGCTGCGCTTGTCTTTGCAGCAGCATAGGCAGCTGGAATATATGAGCTTGTACATATTTGCAGACGTTGAGGGCCGCAGCGTCATCGTGCCCCATGCGCATGAGCACCCGGAGCTGCAGCTGGACATTCATCACTTCCTGGATGATGTGACGGAGTGCGCCTCGCAGTGGAGAGATAAGGGCAGCTGCGTCTTGACTGGAATGAGGGCGGGCGGCTATTGCGCGGCTTTTCTTGCGGAGCGGCTGGGTCTGGAGGCCACTGTATTCGCGGTGCCTACGGGCGAGGAGCTTCCCGGAAGGGTGCGCAATCTCGTAGCCGAGCATGACCCGGTTGGGGAATGCTTGGATAAGGTTGTGTTTGTGAAGCAGCAGACGGAAGAAACGGATCTGGAAGAGGCTTACTTCAAGATTCTAGAATTTGATACGGAAGGCAATGCCATTCCGGCGCGGCAAAGCGAATATTCTAAATTTGTAAGCTGGTTTTATGATACGGTCGGGACGATCCGGCCGGATGTATGGCATATTTTTTTCGGAGAGAGTACGGAAGAGGAGCCGGTCATGGATTATGGGCTATACTCTTTATTTTTAAAAATGGACGGCTTGACAGAAGAGAGCGTAGGGCGCTCCATTGAGCAAGTCATCAGATATACGGAGAAACAGCTGGAGAAGAACCGAAGCACACTGCAAAGCGAATTCAGTCATATCGAAATTGATCAAATCAAGAGTTTTATCCGCGAGTGCGGGGAGCAGCTGACGAACCAGGCTGTAGATATGGTGTATGACGTCTATCGGAGCGTGGAGACGATTCTGTCGGGCGCTGCTCTGTTAACGATGAATAAGAATACAATTGCGGTCATTCCTGTAATGGAGGGCTTTAACGCCCGAACCGGCGAACTGCTGGACCGGGAGATCGTATTTATAACCGATACAATTGAGCAGGAATTTCAGAATTACATGGACAATATGCTGATGTTTCCCGAAATCTCGTTGGAATGGTAATCCACCTTTAAAGGAGAGGAAATTGTGAACCAGAGGACGACGAAATTCATCTTGAGCCTGTTAAGCATCATTATTTTATGGGGAGTGAGTGGATGTATGAGCAAGAAACCGAACCCGGAAGCGATCAAGGAGCAAATGTTGTCACATTTGGAGGAGAAGTATGGGGAAGAGTTCGTTCCGATTTCACTGAGCTTGAGCGATTGGGCATACAGCTATGACCGGTTGCAGGCTTATCCGAAACAAGGCTCCGAGCAGGATCATTTCGAGGTGTGGGGCACGAAAATGGAAGACGGCTCATACCGCATCAGCGACGGGTACTTCGGTATACTCATCAGACCTCAATATGAGGCGGCGCTTTCCGGTATTGTCCGTGGAACTTACGGTGAGTTCAAGCTATATGTGGATTTTGGCGAGGGGGTCTTGCCGGATCGTTTAAATAAGAACACGCCGGTAGAGCAGATTTATAGCCAGGATGAGAATTTCTCGTCGGATACGGTTATTTTTGTGAAGGAATCTTTGGTTCAGGATCAGGACATCGAGGCTGGCTTGCGCCAAATCGCCGGGAAAATGCGCGAGCAGCAAATGGTCGGATTCGTACGGCTGTATGTCGTGGTGGATGAGAAGTACGATTCTATTGGCTCAGGACCTCAGAATTTGAGCGCTTTGCAGGATGAGGGCTATTTCGTTGGGGATTATAAATCGGTCATGGTGACTCCGGATATGACGATCAGGCAGAACGGAGAGGAGGTCGTAGCGGATGGCTGAGCTGAAAGAGAATCAACTGCTGCTGCTGAACAACCTGATATACCTTCAAGGGGTAGCTGACAGCAACAATAAGAAGGTCGGAGATATCGTAGATTCCTTTCTATATGGCAACGGTCTGGACAAAAGCCGGAATCTGGGCAAAATCGGCACCGACGATGAGTATCCCTGTAAAATGTCCAAGGAAGAATGGCTTGTCATTTTGCGGGCGATCGAGAAGGATTCGCAGCTGCGTTCCTTAACCGTCGCGGACGGCCGTACCGGCGTCATGTTCGACAAGAACGGCAAAACGATTCGGGGCAGTGACGGCAAGCCGCTTGAGGCCGGGATGCGGGCAGCCACGTTCGTTGATCCGCAAGGGGAGGCGACCGTCGTATTTCGGGGAACCGGTGGCGATTATGAATGGCACGATAACGGGCAGGGCGGGTATTTGTCGGATACGCAGCAGCAGATCGCCGCTTTGGAATATATCGAGAGCTTGAAATACGAGAATATCACGGTTACGGGCCACTCGAAGGGCGGTAATAAAACGCAGTACGTAGCGATTCTGTCCGATAAGGTGGATCGGGCGCTTTCGTTCGACGGGCAGGGCTTCTCCAAGGAGTTCATCGAGAAGTATAAAGATCGGATCGAAGCGAATAAACACAAAATAACCTCGGTTTCAGCCAAGGACGATTTCGTCAATTGCTTGCTGAATCCCATTGCGGGGACGATTAAGTATATTGAAACGGACAAGCAGGAGCAATTCATTTACAATCACCGGCCTAACATCATCCTCGACGAGAACGGTCAAGTAAGGGAACTGGCCGAGCAGGGGGATATTCCGAAATTTATTAATGAATTCACCATCTATATCAATGAGACGATGGAGGAGCCTTACCGCAGCTATGCGCTCGATGGTGTGCTGGCCTTCATGGAAAGCGGGGCCGAAGGCTTCGAAAAAGAAGGCGACTTCCAGAAGTGGGTCGGGGCGGCGATGGTGCTTAGCCATCTGGACGATTATGCGTTCAGTAAAATTGCCGAGGAGTATGGGGATGAGGTGGAGTTAGTCGTTACATTTATCGCAGCTTATTTGTTCCCATATATCTTCGCTGATGATTTCCTGAAATCTCTGGGCAAGAACATCATGAACGGGATTAATTACGTCATGGACAAGCTCAATCAGTTTGGCGACTGGATCGTGAAGCAACTGACGATTGCCGCTGCCAAGCTCGTCAAAGCGGGGAAGATGGTCGGAGATGCTTTAACAAGGTTCGCGGAGCAGGTGAAAACGGAATGGGGGAAATTTAAGGAACGGGCTAAAGAACTAGCCAAGGATATCGCGGTGGCGGGAGTTCGTGCGGCACAGGCGATAGAGCGATTCAAAGAGAAGGTTAAAAATGCCGTGACGAGCTTCTTCAGAAGCATTGCCGAAAGAACGAAAAAGATTATTGCCGCCATTAAACAGGCCTGGGACAAAACCGTAAATGATGTCTCGAACAGCGTGAATACGGCCATTAACGAGGCCAAAGCTGGGCTGTCCAAGAGATATGACGCGTTTAAGTCCAATATCAAATTACTGGCGCAGCTGCCGAAGCGGGCGGCGGGCATGCTTACGGCCAGGAAGGCTCCTTCCTCCGGCAAGAACAAGAACTATACGGCCAAAATCATCAAAGGATACGGCTCGCATACCTCTGTGAAGCTAGCCGTGGACTTCAGCCGTTTAAACCATTTGAAATTGAAATTCAAAAATTTTGAGGATTACCTGGGCTCCCGGGTACAGCAGATGCTGTCCCAGGCGGAGCGGATCTCCTCCAGCACCGGCCGGTCTTACAGCGAGTCTAACGTGCAGCGGCAGGTGCACCAGGTCCACCGCGCCTGCGACCAAGTAAGACAGCGCCACAGGAAGGTGGCTGCCGAGCTGCAGAGCAAGGCGAAGTTCCTGACGCATGCCGAGGAGCAGTATCGAAAGATTGAGCGGATGATCTCCAAGGATATTTCAATGGGCGTTTCTTTTTAAGAGAAATAGGGTTGAGAGGTCTACACCTATATTTCGTGCTTTAAATGGAATTTATGGCATTAAACAGGCTTCAAACAATGGTTTTAGGGGATTAGTTGGATTTTACGTACCTAAAATCAAGGATTCAGCCCATCGTTGGCATTTCCCTTCTTCTAACGACATGAAATCCATTTAAATCTATGATTACTTTCTTGCCGCAGAAACTAACTGCCATCGATCCATTTATTATAAGTTGAACGATACAAATGGATGGGAGGAAGTACATATATACCAAAAACCAGGAGGGGTAGGAATATGAAAAAAAGAATCGCAACCGCACTAGCCATGCTGCTGTTATTGATGGGACTGGTCCCGGTTTGGACCGCAGCTAAACCATTGCCGCTGCGTGTGGAGGTAAATACGAACCGCATTTACTTCCCGGATGAGCAGCCTTATGTAGATAAGGCTCAGCGGGTACAGGTGCCTGTACGTTTTGTTAGTGAGGCTTTGGGGGCAAAAGTAGGCTGGAACGCGGCCACCAAGACCGTTACGGTAGACCTGGATTCAAACCGCGTAGTCCTGGTGCTCGGCAGTAAGAAGTACACGGTGAATGGCGTGGAGAAACAAATGGATACGGCAGCAGAGCGAGTAGGCGGCAGAACCTTCGTTCCTCTTCGTTTTATAAGTGAGGGATTGGATGCGTCCGTAAAATGGGATTCCGCAGTGAGAACAGTCTATATTAATACGGCCGGATTTGATCCTAATGAGGTTAAAACTGATTCGGATCAAATTGTAGAGGAAACGCTGCACGGCTTCAAAATTAAGTACAATACTGGCTCAATGATGGATATCAAAAAAAGTAGCGGTGAAGGTACGCAAGCTCTCATGGCCATCCTGATAGACTTTGGCATGTGGGGGGGAGATTATGAAATGCAGCTGGAAGAGTTAGAAGAGATCCTGCTGCAAAGAGTGGAAGAAAAAACGGTGAAGTCTGTTATGAGCTATGTCAAAACTAAAAAAACGCCTGAACCAGAGCTGGAACCGAAAGAATTTTCTGATGATACGTTTAAGATTAGAGTGGCATCAAATATAAATTCAAATATTGCAGTAACTATATATTATAAGTAGGTGCAACCATGAAAAAATCAATAAGGATAATATTAACTGTGATTATGTTATGCGGTATATATCCTTATCAAACTATTTTTTCTGAAGAAGAACCCGTTAGCCAACTTCCCAAGACTGTGGATGAAGTCATTCAAAAGATAAACCACGATATGCGTGAATTATATGGCTTTAAGGAATCAGAATATTACAAAGATCATATTATGAAGAACAATCAGCGTTTAAATCTTAGAAAGGATTTAATCCGGGATAGATTAAATAGAGCATCTCAGCCTAGCGAAAAGTTAGAAGAAAAAGAAAAGATCAAGCTGCACACTTATGAAATAGTCTATGGGGAATCACATGGCCGAAAATTAAATCATAAAGGGAAGGAAATGATGGAGTACAGCGGGTATTCTAAAGACGGTCATGCAATCCCAACAGAGGATGTACCCTGGTTTGCTGGCTGGAGCGGGACCAAAATACAAAATTTCCCCCTCATTTCAAACCCATGGACAGATCATAGAGTAACATCCAAGTATAAGATATCGCCGAATAAATTTGATGCTTACAAAGATCCGCGCAATAAGTATCTCCCTGACGGAACCTTTGAAGCGGCTATTTTACAAGGATTAAATACTCATTACGCAGGAGTGCCGTATAAAGAGTTCATGTACAACAATCAAAACTCTACCTTGGCGGATAAAGTAGTCTATGACGAAAATGCCAAACCCAAAAACGGCAGATGGATCGACTACGTTCACGTACTTCAGCCGCCGACAGAGATCTCCTGGGGGTTCGGGACGGTATATATCGATAGCAGTATCGGTATTACTTATCTGGATATCCCGATCGCCCCGTTTAATTTAATGAGGGACGACGTCTCGGCACAGTTTGAGCAGCTGCCGGTTGAGGCGGTGCCAGGGGAAACAGTTCGGATTGGCGTGAAGGTGAATTCGACCTTTATTGATTCGGTGAACTCGAAATATGAATGGGCGATTACACGCGTGAGCGATGGAAGAAAAATAACCGCCGCGGATGGGCTGAAATTCAGCGGGCATGGAACAACGGAGTCAGGCACCGTCAAGCTCGACCGGAATCAAAGCCGGATTCTGTATGCCGATTTTACGATGCCGGATAGCGAGGTTCGAATCCAATTCAACATCAACAAGGATGGCAAATCGCCGGAAGAGGCGGATTTAAGCAACAATGTCCTCGACTCCCATCCGAAGGCGGTCAAGGTTGTCGTCCCTGTCGGACTTGGACATGATGTGTTATCGAAAAGGGAACGGTTCCCGCTAAACCAGGGTAATCCGAATACGGCAACCCTTGTATTGCCTAGATCTGATGCATGGTGGACAAGCAATTCGACCGGTGAGCTCAACGTAACCAACGATACGCCTACTTTATTTAGAGCCCACCAGGTCTTGAACAATCCGCGCGTCAATGAGCCGAGTGAGACGGTGACCCGAAGCCCGATTTTCCTGACGACAATCAAAAGGGAGGACTTCGGCGACGATCCCCTGAACCGGAAATGGATGAAACCTGATCCTAATCCAAACACTCCGATTCAGAGAGTTGGCACGGTATCGCAAGCAGGCAGTATTCAAAGAAATTATAGTTACAAAGAGACCACGTGCTGGAAAAACGAAAAAGGGAATAATGAATGCAGAACGGAAACGAAGAGCGGTACGGCTACGGCCTCCTTCCAGGATGGCCTGGATAAGAAGGCCTATCAATTCTACGTTTATAATGGAAAGAAGGATATCGCTAAGCCGTCCTTTCAGAATAAAATCGACAGTAACACGCCAGAGTCGCTGAAGAAGGATTTATTCTGGGAGAACGAGAGCTATACCTACAACGTCATTCGCTGGATGTACCATTTGGATGAGGAAGGGAAGCCTTACCAGCCTGACGGCGTGAAGGTCGATGCCCCTGATTATGGGGTAGCGGTGCCTGGCCAATATCCGCGGGTATTCACCCAGCAGGCGAGCGCCAATCTTGCATGGAAGCAGGAGAAGTCGATGGCTCAGGAGTACGCGACTGCGCGAGATGCAGCCAAGGATCGCAAGAACAACAAGTCCCTGTATGATAAAGCTGTGTTCCCTACTGACCGCGATTTGCAGAAATACGCCTATCCGATCAAATCGGGATATTATTTCAATCCGGCAGGGAGCTATACCTTTACCGTTAAGACGGTGACGTTCAAGCAGTCGGAAGCAGATACGGCCGATCACCGCGATCTGGTTCAGGCCCTGATTAATTCTTTCCGCTACGAGACGAACTTGATCTATATCAACGCCAAGAAAGAAGCGGTCAACATTAAAAATGAAGGGCTTGCCCGCCAAGGCGGCGGCTTCAAAGCTGTTCCAGGGATTTTGAAGGCCGAGGATCCGAAAGGTGTAGACGGTGCGGTATTGCTTGAAGTTAAGGACCGGAAGAGCGATCCCAAACGCTATACCAAGGTGGTCGAACCGATTTATTACTCCCAAGACCAGGATGAGAGCAAGACCCATGTATTCTGGAAAAAAGTGCTCGAGGGCTATAGCGAATCCTCCTCGGCTGGCAGCCATGCGGCCTATAAATACCGGGAATTCGTGAAAAAGGGCGAGCCTAAGATGTACAAAATTACGGAAACGACGGAGGTCACAATTCAAATTAACCCAGGCAATATTCCAGTGTATACGCATGCCAGCATGCCGAACGGCAAGTATTATGTAAGAGCATGGGTAGATAAAGCGGAGCTGTCCAAATTGCCTCATGCCTATAATAAACTCCCTGCTCTGCAAGGAGTTCATGTGCTTGATCAAATTGAAGTAACCGTTGCCGGTTCCATGTTTGATGATTTGAATAACTAACTTGTTCAGGTGCCCTTCATGGTATCCTGCTGTCTGATCTTACGATTTAAGAGAGAAGACAGAGGATGGTGAAGGGCATCCCTGCTTTAATCACAGTATGCCTATCATGCATGGTCAACTTGTTCATAAATTGGTAAGATGAGGATATACATAACGTTCGTTCACGGAGGTTGACAGTGAATAAAGGTTTATTGGGGAATGACGCAGGTGGTTTGCGCCGGAATGCGCGATTGCATAGCGCGGAGTCCGGCAAGGAGCAGCGGACCTACCGGGTCCGCAGCACAATTTCAACGAGCGAGCTGGCCATAGTATATGTGGCCAGAAGCGAAGAACAGGAAATGAAGTGCGTAATTAAAGAGTTCTTCCCGAAGGCGCTTGTGCGCAGAGGGAAGGATGGCAGTTCCGTACGCCGTTTATCCGGCGTGCCGCACGACAAGTATGAAGCGCTGAGGAATGCATTTATCAATGAAGCAGTCCTTCTTAAGGCCTGCGAGCATCCCGGCGTGGTCCGCTGTATCGATCAATTTGAACAAAATGGCACCGTCTATATCGTCATGGAGTTCATCGAAGGAATGACGCTGGCGGAAATGGTCGGCGGACGTCCAGACATGATAGAGCCCGGCTTCCTGTACAGGACGATGCTTCCGTTGATCGAGACGCTGGAGCATCTTCATCAGCAGGGAGTCATTCATCGTGACTTGAAGCCGGGCAATATTATGATCGACCAGGAGGGTCGTGCGAAGCTGCTTGATTTCGGCTCGGCCGTACGCTTTGCGGAAAGCGGCGCGCATCCGATTCTGACGACGGCAGGTTATTCGCCGCTGGAGCTCTATTCCGAGCAGTCCAAGCAAGGTCCGGTTAGCGATATTTACAGCCTGGCGGCTTTATTGTATTACTGCTGCCGCGGCACAGCGCCGACCGATGTCCGCAAGCGGCTGTTCGACGACCGCCTGAAGCCGGTCAGCGCCGGGCTGAAGCGCGGCTGGCCGTTCCTGTCCCGAGCGATCCAACGCGGGCTCATCGTATCCCCGGACAAGCGCTGTTCATCCCTTAAATGGTTCAAGGCAGCGATTACGATGGAATACGTGACTAGCCCGTCTGTTCGCCGGAAGAGCCGCTCCGGATAAAAATATTCGTCGCAGGCTTAATCGCCTTATAACGCAGCTCGATTTCGGTAATGCCGTCCTCGAATGTAATGTACAGCTTGTCATTATATTCGAGGGCTTCTTTTTTGTCCTTCGGCAGCGGCGTGCGGTTGCGGACAAGGGAAGAGCGCGATGTGTTCTTCACGATCAGCTTGCCGTCTTTTCCCGGCGTAAAGACGATGTGCTCGGCTTCCGGGAGCGGCTCATGAACGTCGAGGCTTACGAACAACTCAAGGAGCGTGACCTTCCGCCCCTCAAACGAGGTGAGCGGCCAAGACTTGACCGGCACTTCGCTTCCGCTGGCTGTTGCAAGGAAATATCCTTCCAGCTTGCCGGTAAAGCCCGGTTTCGGCCGAAGCCATAAGAATAAACCGGCAGCGGCGGCAAGCAGCAGAATGCCTCCGGCGATAGACCATTTCAGTACCGTATATTTTGATTTGACTTGAACGTTCAGGACCGCGGTGGCCGAGCCGCCCTCCGAATCGGTAGCCGTCAGCGTAATCTGGGTCTGTCCGGTTTTTAACGGCGACAAAGCGAGCATGCCGTTTTGAAGCTCGGGACTTACTGTTTTGTCCGGGGCGCCACGGTGCAGTTGATACGTTAATTCGTCCCCGTTCTCGTCGAGGAATAAGTCGCTTAATGCCAGCATGGCTTGCCCATCTTCTTTGATGACCTCCACGTGTTCGCTGCCATGGACAGTAGGTGCAAGATTGACGATCTTCTGTTCATGGACGGCGCTATGCCTGTAGAAGCTTGGCCCGTCCATTTTTACCTGCCATTTGTATTGGCCTGAAGAAGGAAACACGTACTCGGCATAGAAGCGTGTTCCTTCATTTTTCATATCCACCATTGTGTCTTTGTTCGTCTGCAGGTCGGTAACGATCAGTTGACCCTGCAGGGAGTCGTAAAGTTCCTGTTCCGTTAGCGGCTCATTCGCCGCCGGGTGGACCAGCTTGGCCTCGATGCCGGTAGGCTGTCCCTTGATCGCATTTTTGCTGGTGATCGCGGCATGGGCCTCCATCTCGTAGCTGCCGAGCAGATTGATTTTGACGAGATCCCCAGGTGTCCCTCTGAATTTGAGCTTGGCCGTTCCTTTCTTTGGCTGTGATACCTTGATCAGCGTATAGCTTCCGGATTTGAACATGCGAATGTTCTCCGAGCTGTAGAACAGCTGCGTCTCTTTGAGCGAATGCTCGGAGAGCAGTATGATATTGGCTTCCCGCATGCTGGAATTAGGAATATCGACCTGCACCTCCTGCAGTTGTCCCGTAGCGGTAACGCCAGCCACCGGAAGCAGTACCGACCTCATTTCCGCCGCAAAAATCCGATTGAAAATCTCCGGCAGATCGTCCGCGCTGCTGGTAATATACGATGCGCCTCCCGTTTCCTTCGAGATCCGCTCCAGCTCATCGGGATTGACCGTCCCGTCATGGTTCAGTCCGATGGTGTAGATCGGATAACCGTCCTTCTGCGCCTTGGCGATTGCTTTATCTACATCCTTGGCCGAATCGGCGGCCGTCCGTTTGGAATATCCGGGGCCAAAGTCGGTTTCCCCGTCCGAGAGCAGAATGACGAACGGCTTGCGTCCGCTCCCCTCACCTTCAGCTGCTTTTGAAGAAATTAAGTTCCCGCCCGTGTTCAAACCCAGTCCTAAATCGGTGTATCCGCTTCGGCGCAGTCCGGCAATTTTCTGCTTCAGCTCCGTTTTGTTCGCCGCAACGGAAATCGAAGTCAGCGGCTTGGAGGCCACAATCTGATGGTTGTATGCCACAAAGCCTACTCGCGTCCTGCTTGCTTCGCTCATATCCATGAACATATGAATGACCTCGCTGGCCGTTTTGTTTGGATCGGCATGATTCATGGAGTAGCTTGTATCCAAAACAAAGACCGCGTCAAAAGCGTCAGATTGGTATTCTTGTAAGGAATTTGCAGAAATGCTGGCCGAATTGTGAAAAATTGACGTAAAAAACGTAAAAACAAAAATCAGGATAAAAGTCCTACTCGTCAAAAGTTTGGTTGATGATTGTTTTTGCTTTTTTTGCCTCATTTACCGATACCCGCCTTATGTACTATATAGTGTTGAAATAGAGCGAAAATAGTCGCTCAAATATGTATATTTAAACTTATATCGGAATCAGAGCTTGAATATTGTATATAATTCCAGAAAATAGGTCTTTGATTGGATATAATTCCCTTGAAAATATGGGTATAAGGTTCTTTAGTCCCTGAATACCTCAACAATTCAATATATTGACAATTCGTATTGACGTGTCTGATAATACCCTCGAGACCCGGGTGGAGTGTATCGCCTCCCGGTCAAGCGACTCATGTATCCAGGTACGATAGTCGGATACTGTCGAAAAATCAGTAGTACAAGCGTCCGGCATGGGAATGAATCCGAGATTTCATCAGGCCGGCTGCGCTTTTGTAGAAACGGGAGGAGGAATTACGACAATGGATATTATCAATCAGACCAATCGAACGATGCTGTTCGAGGAGATCAATCCCGAGAAGCTGGACCTGATTACCATCGTGGGTGATGTCAAAGGCATTGACAGCCTAAGCGACGACAAAATCAAGGAGATTAACAGCCAGCTATTGGTGCGGAGCTTCGATGAGTTTCTGGACAAGTTCTCGCCGACGGTGTACTCATTCTTCAACGCGGCTAACCAAAAGGTCGTCTACATGCTGAAGAAGCCCGAAGGAATTGCCGAGGAAGCGATCTCCGAGATCCGGATCGATCAACACAACGATTTCCTGAAAATGCTGTTCACGCTGATCGACACGAAACGAAGCCAAGGGATGACCAACGTGGATTTCAGATTCGAGCATCTGCTCGACATGATCTCTCCGAAGAAAGTCATGGACGACATTCGCCAGGTTCGGAAGGAAATCCATTACATGTATGGTCAATACGAGAAGCTGGATGACGAAGATCCGAAGAAGCTGGATATGGGGGACAAGCTGAACGCGATGTTCGAAGAAGCGAGCGCCAATTACAACAACGTGATGGCAATGCTTCCGCTCGCGATCGAGGATATCAAGACGCGGCTTCTGCTGGGCAGCTCGAACGAGGAACAGGATGCCGAAGCTGTACAAATCGGTATGCTCACGATCGGGGAGAGCGGCGAGCTGAAAATCATCGAGGCGCCGAAGGGCGAGAGCACGGAGCTCGTGCTGCTGGATGAGAGCAGCTCCAATGACCTGGCTCAAGTCTTCGAAGAAGACTATAACTCGATCACAGAGTCTCCGTCCGGTTATGTGAAGGATCTGGTGGTTCGCACATTCAGCCCGCTGCCGGCTGTAAGTACAGATATTGATCTGGAGACAGAGGTACAGAACTACAACACGTATCTGGAATTCTACAAAACGGCAAAAGATGATTTCGTCAAAACAGTGAAGCCGCTGGTCGAGAAAATTCTCGGCGTGAAAATGTTCTTTGACCAATATGCGGTCAAGAACAAGGGCATGGCTCCTTCTCTGCTTGTGACAAATACGAAGCTCGATATGATCGTGAAGAGCGCGAACATTCCTCGTCTGGAGACCTACCTGAACACGGTGAACTCCAAGAATGATTTCAGCGATACGATCTGGTTCGGCATTGTGCCTTCCGTAGAGCTGGAGACAGCCGGCAAGGTGAAGGTTACCCGCGAGCGCTTCAAGGGCAACGAGAAAATTGCCAAGCAGGACGGCAACACGATGGAATCGTTGTCGATGCTTATGCAGGTCGTCAAAGACTTCAAGGTGCAAATTTTCTTCAGCTTCGAGTCGGGTGAAGAGACGACATTTAACAACATGGCTACCGCAGGAATCGACAAATACATCGACAAATGCGCGCCGCTGATCCGCAAGGAATACAGCGAATATGCCATTCCGTGTATCCCGAACTTTACGGTCATTCCGAAGGAAAAGTCCGGGGTTGTCATCGACAGCCGCATGGTGCAGACCGAAAACGGCGCTCAGCTCTCCAAGGAGAAAGAGGACATTCTCAAGCTGTGGATCGAGGGCGTATACGTAGGCGCGTCCTATGTAGCTGCGGGAATCGTGGCGGCATATCAATGTCCGGAATACTTGAAGGAATCCTTCAAGAACACGAGCAAAGAATTCCCTGGCGTGCGCTTTGACATCGAAGCGGGCGAGAACAGCCTGCGGGCCGTAACGACGATGGCCAAGGAGATTACCGGCTTCACGAATACGATCAAGGATTCGATCAACCGGAAGAACTTCGGCTTTATTTTCTCGTCGGAGAATGCCCAGCTGCAAGGCAAAGACATTCGCCGGATTACGGTGTACAAGGCGAGAAGCTTGGCCGCGTCCGAGGACGGGTTCGACTCGATTTACAAAACCTTGGTTAGCACATACATAGAGCGGATTCTCCGCTTCCAGACCGCGGACTTTAAGCATGAGAACATTATTAAATTTTTCAGCAACAACCCGAGCAGCCAGAAGAGCATGTGGCTGGCCAAGCGCGGTTTCATAAATTCAATCATTCATGACGGCGATGACATGAACTATGTGATCGACGAGAAGAACAATCTGTGCCACATTGACCTGATCTATAACGGTAATGTGAAGAATTTGGAAGTAATGATCACCAAAGGCACCAGCCCAGTCAAAGTCTAAGGCAACTTTTGATCACGAAGCGGGGACTGGGAGAATATTCGGCGTCGAATCTTGAATTCAGCCGAAACTTCCGGTGCTCACGTAGGTTTTGCCTACGCTCCGCTCCTCAGTTTCGTCTTCATCCAACCTTCTCGGTGCTGAAAAGTTGCCTAGAGGTAATTCGAAGAGGGCTTTTGATCACGAAGCGGTGACTGGTGGTAGCTCGGCGTCGAATCTTGAATTCACCCGGGCCTTCCGGGACTCATGTAGGATTTTCCTACACTCCGTTCCTCAGTCCCTAGCTTCATCCAATCTTCTCGGTGCTGAAAAGCCGTTTTTTGAATCTGATTTAAGGTCCGAAAAACAATTTCTGATCACGAAGCGGGGACTGGGAGTAGCTCGGCGTCGAATCTTGAATTCAGCCGAAACTTCACGGAAACGACTTTTGGAGCAGGGAAATAATGACGGAGACCTATTGAATTTGATAGGTGCCACTTTTATCAGGAAGTAATAACATAATTTGTATGTAGGAGACGATCCTTCATCGGCTCGTCTCGTTACATAAATTTCGGGCAGGCTGTATCGCCCGGACCAATATCATTTTATTTTGAGGAGGATTTACTTATGGGATTCAGATTGAAAGTAGAAGGAGCCGAAACGATCGAGCTCGGAATGGACAACATTCAAAAAGTAATTTATGACACGGATACACCGGACGATTCCAACGCTAGATCCACCGATGTAGGCTCCACTTTGAAAATCAGCGGTAAAATCATTACGGCTACCGATGGCGACAAAGCGGACGACACTCTGAAGCTGGCATTGTGGTCCCTGGTTCCTGCTGAGAAAGCAGACTGCTACCGCAAGCTAACGCTTGAGGTTATCGCAGCGGATCAAGTTGTTCGGGAGATCACTTTCCCTAACGCGTTCGTGGTGGATTACAAAGAAACATTCGGCGACACAGAAGGCGTAGGTACTTTCGAGCTGTACGTGAAGCAGAAGAAAGACAAAACGGAGCTGGCCAAACTGAACGGCGGCTACGACGCAAGCAACTAATTGCACTCATAGTACCAGGATAGCTAGCGATCTCAAGGGGCCAAGCCCCTTGAGATTTACTATACCTTGATGCAATCGCACGCTAGCACAAGCACAACCGAAAGCGGGGGAACGCGTTGAACGTGACCGACTATTATGCCCAGCTCGGAGTTTCCCGGCAGGCAACGGCGGCAGAGATCAGGCAGGCATACCGCAAGCTGGCCAAGCAATATCATCCGGATGTCAATCCAGGCAACGCGGAGGCGGAAGCCAAGTTCAAGCTAATTGTCGAGGCTTACGAGACTTTGAGCGACGAACAGCTTCGCGCGGCATACGATGAGAAGCTGGCTAACCCGAACCAGGGTTCGGGGCAGAGAAGCGGCAGGCCGCAGCAAGGGCAAGGCCAGAGGACGTCTGACGCGGCGTCCGGGAAGATGGAGGCGGAGGGCTTTGACCCGGCCGCGATGCGCAAGCAATTCGAGCAGTTTTTTGGGATGTCGCCCAAGGGGCAGACGGATGCCCAGAGCAAGGAAGCCAGCGAGAAAAATCCGCTGGATACGACAGGAATCTTCAATCAATTTTTTGGCTATCGAAAATAACGCATTTAGCATACATACAACATTGACGGGGGGAGCGCTTTGAAGCCGGAGAACCACAAATGGATTACACTCATCGATCTGCTGCTGTACGTAATATTAGCCGGTATGGTGCTGTATGCCCTGCTCCGTCCTTTGCATTATACATGGCAAATGTCCATCGTCGCGGGAGCGGCCGTGATTGCCAGCGTAGTGATTTGGACCGGAGGCCGTCCCCATGCCAAGCCGTCCCTGGCGAGGGAAGCGGTCACAAAGATCGTGCTGCTCGATGATGACGGAGAGCGCGTAAAAGAATGGTACGTCAAGGGAGAGACCTCGGTTCTCATCGGAAAAAATACGCAGAGCGGCGAGGTTGACATAGATTTGTCGGACAGCGAGTATGCGTCGCTCGTGAGTTCCGAGCATGCTGTCTTGAATCGCGTCGGCGACCAGTGGTTCATTGAGGATGCGGAATCCCACAGCGGGACAGGCATTCGCAAAGCAGGACGCAGCGATGCGAAGCGGCTGATTGTCGAAGAGCCGGTGGAAATCGGCCCGGGAGATCTGATTTTTATCGCCAATACAAGGCTGTTGGTCAAATAACGGGGAAATACACTTACTTACATATGGGGGAATGAATCGAAGATGAGCTTGACGAGATGCCTGAATGGACACATGTTCAGTACGCGGAAGCATGGCAACACTTGTCCATATTGCAATACGACGCTAGAGCAGCCTTCGCGGAACGAATCGCGCAGACCCCAGATCGCGGAGGATATGGAAGAGAAGACGATGCCTTATCTGGGAGAGACAACAGGAATTCAGCCCGTAACGGGCTGGCTGGTCTGCGTCGAAGGCCCGCAAATGGGGCAGGATTACCGCATTCTGGCTGAGAAAAACTTTATCGGCCGCGCGGAGGAAATGCAAATCCGAATCATTGGGGACAACGCGGTATCCAGACGCAATCATGCCGTCATCGTCTATGACCCGAAGAAGCGCAATTTCTATCTGCTTCCCGGTGATGCTTCGGGGCTGGCTTACCACAACAATGAAGCGGTATACACGCCGGTTGAGCTTAACGCCTATGATTTAATCCAGCTCGGCCGCAGCAAATTCGTGTTCGTGCCTTTATGCGGTCCACATTTCGAGTGGGATAACAGTTAATCAAAGAACGGATGGTCATGATGGAGGATTGGAGTTTTATCGAATCATACGGAATCGTTGCGGCTGCGCTGATCGTAGTCGCCGTGCTGCTTGTGCTGCGGCAGAAGCTGCGGACGAGCCCTGTGGCGGAGATTCCCGGCGAAGATACCGAACCCATGTATATTCCAGACATCATTGAAACGGTCAAAATCGGGAATGCCCAGACGATCGGCAAGCGGGACGAGCAGGACGACTACTTCTCAAGCTCGACGACGCGCATCGGAACGATGGCGGCGATCGCCGATGGCATAAGCGGATTGTCGTATGGGCGAATGGCCAGCACGCTGGCCGTCACGATGTTCTCAAGGGAGTATTTAAAAGTGGATGATCCGGCGGATATTCCCGAGTATTTTCACAAAGCGGCTCTGATCAGCAACCGGGCAATTATGGAGCAGCTGGGCGGAGCGACCGGGGGAACCACGCTCGTCGTCGGAATTGTGTCTGGAGGATTATTGCATTGGGGAGCGGTTGGGGACAGCATGCTCATTCTGTTCCGGGACGGCGAATTCATGCCGATCAACTCCAAGCACACGCTGGAATCGGTGCTCGAAGCCAGGTATTTGGCCGGTGAAATCAGCAAAGAGGAAGCGAAGGAGAATCCGAACCGCAACCAGCTGATCAATTATTTGGGGTATGGCGGCTTCCAAAGCATGGAGGTCGGCGAACCGGTGCCTCTGCAGGCGAATGACACGATCATTCTGTGCAGCGACGGGGTATACGATGCGCTTACCGAGGTGGAGATGGAGCAGATTCTGATGCAGGGCCTGCACCCGCAGGATGCCGCGGAGGAAATGATCAGCCTCATCGAGCGCAAGAAATACAAGCATCAGGACAACGCTACGGTCATTATTTTGCAAGTGATCTAATCACATCATTATTCTCGCAGCAGGACGGGGGAAACGGAGGGACACATGAGAAAGGAGAACAGCGATTTCAAGACCGCATTTGTCTCGGAAGCGGGTTCGTTTATCGACAACAGAGATTATTTTGCCTTCGTGGAGCTCGAGGACATGGCTTGCTACGTGATTGCGGATGGCCTCGATACGGATCGAGAGGTGCTTAGCGCGAAAATGGCGGTCAGCGTTATCCTGGAGAATTTTATGGCGAAGCCGTCTTTGTCGCGCAAGAAGATCCAGCAGGATCTGGAGGCGGCCCATGAGTGGCTGAAGTTCGAGAGCCGCAGAGTTCGGCTTAAGGCGAGCGTGCTCGTCGTCGTGACGAATTATACGAAGATGGTGTGGGCGAGCTGCGGCAATGCGCGGTTGTATCATTTTCGCGGCGGGCGGCTTAATTTGCGTTCGAAGGACCAGAGCCTGGCGCAGCTCCTTCTGGAGGACGGTAGAGTGTCCGAGGACAGGCTGTCCAGCCATGAGGAACGCGGAAACCTGCTGAATTACATGGGGCGGCCGGACCGGTTCGAGCCCTATATATCGGAGAAAACCCCGCTTTCCGACGGGGATGTGCTTCTGCTGTGCACGCCGGGAATTTGGGAAGAGGTCGAGCTGCCGGAAATGCTCGATGCACTAGCGGAATCGAGTGATCCCGACAGCTTGACAGATACGCTGGAGGACATCGTCCTCAGCAAGCAGCGGCAGACGGTGAACAATTACACCGCTGCCGCGATTTACGCGAATAAGACGTTTGCGGAGAAGCCAAAAAACCGCAAGAAATGGATCATGCGCATCGGAATAATTCTGCTTACCCTGGCGCTTGCCGGGGGCGGCATCTGGTATGCGAAGTACAGGCAGGCGGTCAAGCTGGCCGAGACGGTCGCCCTGATGACAGAATACGAGCAGGAAGGCGACGAATACGCATCCGCCGGAGATTATCCGAAGGCGCTGAAGGCTTACAGCGAAGCCAAGAACGCAGCCAGCAAGCTGAAGGACAAGCTGCATTTTCAGCTGCTGCGCAACAAGCAGCGCGTGGCCCAGGCGGTGACGGATGGCGACGAATACGTCAAGGACGGCAGCTTCGATATGGCGGTGGACAGCTATACGAAGGCGATTGGCGAGGCTGATAAGTACAAGCCGTTCAAGGTGGAGGACATCGAGGCGCGGATCGAGCGCAGCGAAGCGGTCGCGAAGCTGACGGAAGTGATGAAGGAAGGGGATATCCTCTTCCAGAACCAGGACTACAACAGCGCGCTGGAGCTGTATAGAAAGGCGTACCGGGCGGCGATTGAGGCTAATTATCCGGGCGGCCAGAAGCAGCTGGAGACGAAGATGGAAGAGGCCGAAGGCAAGATCAACCACATTCACCGGGAGACGAAGACGCTTCAGGCTGACAATTTAGAGAAGAAGGGCGACCGCGCGCTAGCCGCGCTGGATTATAACGCCGCGATTGAGGCTTACACGCTGGCCCAGGAAATGTACCAGGAAATCGACAAGCTTGAGCGGGTGCTGGCGATGGAGCGGAAGATTGCCAAAGCCGATGAGAAGCGCAATCCGATCGTGCCGGCATCCGGGCAGAATACGGACTCGGGTGCAGGACTGTCCAGCAACCTGGGGTCGAACGGGGCGGCGGCATGGAATGGGGCTGCCGGAACAACTGCAGGCGGAGGCGGAGCTGCCAGCCATAACGGCAGCAGCAGCCAGGCACCCGCGGCAAATTCGCAGGGCCAGGCGCAGAGCCCGAATAGCCAGGGGACGGGTTCATCCTCTGGCTCGGAGCAGGCGGAAGCGGGCAGCAGCACGACAAATGGCATTCAGGATACATCGGCGGCGCCGGGCGGAGGTAGAGAATCATGAAGGACATTGTGATGGATCGGCTGAGCAAAATGGAGGATTTACAGCAGCGCGGCATGCTGCGCAATTTGATGAGCAGCGTGTTCCTCGGCGTGGTCGAATATCAGGAGGAGCTCAATCGCCAGATCGAGCGGCGGGTATTCGAGGAGGTCGGCAACCAGGACAGCAAATACGATATTTATGCGGCGATGTGCCGCCGGGAGGAATGGGATCCGCTGCACGAGTATTTGTTCCCGATGATTCCGGAGGATACGGGGCCGCGCAGCATTGATTTGCAGAGCTTGGTAGCCCGGTTGAAAGAGGGGGAGGAGCTGCCGCTGTTCTCTTTTTTTCTGGAGTGCCCATATCCTGTCATCCAGGAGCTGCTCTACAGCGACCGGACGTTCCGGGGAGAGCTGGTGACGAGCGGAGGCCGCCATGCCATTCAAATCAGGCTGGAGCGGAATATGACATACATACGTGAAATTGAAAAGCTGTACCATGTGTTTCTGAGCAATGGCCTTCCTTGGCGAACGATCAATCATCCTTATGCCTACAAGTTCGTGAACGCCGTTCTGGTCGGGGGCGAGCTGCAGCTGGGGGAGGAAGAGGAAGTTCAGGAAATTACGGTACATCTGGAGGAATATGAAGAATATAAAAGAACGGATCTGGTGCCGCTCTGGAACATTCAGCGCCTGGAGCTGAAGACGGGGGGCTTCCCGGTTCCCGCGGCCGACCGCGTGAATTTCGAGCATGCGCTGCCGCTGCGGAGCAGCGGGCTGCAGCATGGCTATCTCGTCGATATCAACGATGACAGTATCCGGTACATCAAGCGTTCCCCGGAGGAGCTGACTGTCGTATCGACGCGCGACAAATCTGACGCCTGGCAGGTGCTGAAGGTGGTTGAACCGGTCGGTACGAGCATGAGCAAGCTGAGCTACGCCTTGATGTCGAACCGGCAGCGGGATGATTTCATCAGCAACTATGGCCGCAGACAGGGACAGGTCGTGCGCTCGAAGGGCGAGATCGTGCGGATCATTCATTCTTTTGCCGTGTCGGAATGGCTGGAGCTGGTGGATGTGGAGATTCGTCCGCCGTCCGCGCGCCCTGCGCTGACCTATGAGCTGAACCGGTTTATTACCGACGAAGTACGGGTGGATAACGGAAAATGGCGGATGTGCCTGAAGTTCAACTACCGGGATTCCGGCAGGGAGCTGGGTTATTTGGCGGAGGATATGATGAGCTTCCTGGTGTCCGAGGTGCAGATGTCGTTCCCGGAATATCGCTGCGAAGGAGAATGGGCGTGAATTACATATGGGATTTGCTCGTTCAGGCGAAGGAAGCCGGCATTCAAAAACGGGATATTACTTTCCTTCCGGCCAAGGTGTACTCGCCTTACATGGAGCTTAGCCTGGAGGAACTGAATGCTGCAGCGGGCGACCATATCGAGGTCGAGGTTAATCCGTTCTACCGCTTCTACGACGTGTTCCGCGATCTGCTCGACATCAACCTGACCGAGGACGAGGAATTCCGCCACACGCTGTTTGATATTCTGATTCATTTCCTGGCGGAGCTGGACTTCATGCAGGGGATGAACAAGCGGGAATATCATATTCGCTTCGTGCTGCGAGACCTGGAGGCCGGGGCGTTCGGCGAGCGGGTGAAGGAGCGGATCGGCCTGTTGGAGCGGGATGAGCGGGAGTGGATCGCCTGCGCGATCCTCCGCATGTACGACACGGGCGAGACGCTAAACCTGCTGCGGAGCACGGTGAGCCGGATTTTCCGCCGCTCGACGATTTACGTCAACAGCGAGGAGAAGGACGAGATGCTGTTCTACATCGGCCAGAAGAAGACGGAGCTCGCCGGCCGGAAGCTGGAGCTGCTGATGGAGCTGTTCCTCCCGGTGCGCTACCGCACCGAGGTGTATTGGGATTGCCATGTGGGGATTATCGATGCCGAGGATACTATGATCCAGGACCGAATCGCCCTCTATTAATGGGGGATAAATTTTGATCACGAAGCAGGGCAAGGGGGATATGCGACATCGAATCTTGAGTTCACTCACTCCTTCCGGTGCTCACGTAGGTTTTGCCTACGCTCCGCTTCCTCAGTCCTGACTTCACTCAACCTTCTCGGTGCTGAAAATTTGATTTTTGAAAAGGTGTTTTAAAGGATGCCCCTAACCATTTTGGAGGAGGAATTTATCAAGCATGAAGGGTTATAAACTGTACACGGATTCCACCAGCCAACAGCGGGTGCGCGGGAAGGTCCGCTATACGCACGATGAGCTGAGCGAGATGACCACCTTCCAGCTGCGTAATATTTGCTACCGGGAACGGCTCGTGGAAGGGCTCAGCCATCGGCTCGACCGGGAGGAGATGATCCGCGTCATTCTGAAGTATTTGGGCGCGGACGAAGAGATGTTCATTGGCCCGTACTGCGAAGGCGGCTTCGAGCGCGTGAAGACGGTAATGCGCAAATATATGCAGGCCTCGCTGCAAGGGGACGGGGGCATCAGCGTTCCGGCCCGCATCGTCATTTACCCGGAAATCGCCATCGATAAGAGTGACGGTTATAAAGTAAAGGCTCCCGCGATGTTTGCGGAGTCCAATGTGCTGCTCGTCAACGACCGGATGGAGCTTTGCGGCATTCTTAATTTGCGCAAGGAGGAGGGCGAGGCGGGCAGCTTTTATTTGGCGGCGGACAGCAGCATGGAATGGCAGCGGACGTCGAACCGCCAGTACAGCCTGCTGTTCCTGCGCAAGCGCGATTCAGAATACATATACAAGGCGTATTATCAGAGCCAGGCTCTGCCGCCGATTCAAATCCAATATTATAAAATTCCGCTGGCCGATCTGGACATCCGGGAGCTGCAGGCAACGGATGCCGTGCTGGCGATCGATTTCGGGACTTCCAATACGACGGCCGGCGCTTTTTTGTACAGCGGATATGCGCAGTCGCCAAGCAGTCTCGACGTATTGAACGGCCATATTCGTTCCAATGAGGTGAACTTCGTCAAGTTCCCTGATCCGACGTACCGGAAGCTGGAATGGAGCGAGGCGCTGCCTACCGCGGTAAGCGTAGCGGATTGCTCGGACCCGGCCGCGGTGAAATACCAGTTCGGCCATGAGGCGCTGCTGAATATCCGCCGCAGCAGCTACAGCAGCCGCGCTTCGGTCTTTCAGGGGCTAAAGCGTTGGGTGAACAACTACGACAAGCCGATCGAGGTAATGGACAGTGAGGGAAACACGGCAACCGTGCTGCGTCAGGATATTATCCAGGCGTATCTGAAACACGTCATCCAGATGGCGGAGCATCAATTCAAATGCAAGTTCAAAAATTTGCATTTTACCAGCCCCGTCAAAATGAAAGCGCCGTTTCTCCAAATGTTCTCCGCCATTCTGCCGGATTACCGGATTGAGAAGGAGGAGGCGCTGGACGAAGGAATGGCCGTGCTGTATAACACGATCGCCGATGGGCTGGAGCGGAATCTGTTCATCGAGGGCGAGGAATATAAAGCGCTTGTCATCGACTGCGGGGGCGGGACGACGGATCTTTCCTCCTGCCGGTTCCGTGTCGAGGACGGGCATATGTCCTATCGCATCGCGATGGATGCGACGTATGAGAACGGGGATACGCATTTCGGCGGCAACAATATCACCTATCGGATTATGCAGTTCATGAAAATCGTCTTCGCCGATTATTACACGGGCGGCCGGCGCCGGGTGACGGATATCGATGATTTGATCGACATTCCGGCAAACGACCTGTTCCGCGAGGTGGATGCGAACGGCGTGGAGGCGGTGTATGCCGAGCTGGAGCGCCGCTACCAGGAGGCGGAGGCGGTGATTCCGACAGCCTACGCCATGTACGAGAACCGCTCGCGGGACGAATATTACCGGGTGCGCGGCAATTTCTATTTCCTGTGGGAAATTGCCGAGGAAATGAAGCAGCAGTTTTTCCGCAAAACCGGTATTCTGCGCAACCGCTTCGACGCGGAAGCGGACGGCAGCCGGGATAACGATTTGCAGATTACGACGATGGAGCGCTGGTTCCTGTCGGTATCGCGGGGCGGCGAGCTGAAGGACGAGTATGAAATTCCGGATGTCGTGTTCAACATCAAGGAAATTACCCAACTGATCAAAGGCGACATTTACGAGGTGCTGCGCAAGTTCCTGGACGGCTTCTATCAGGACGGCGTGCTGGGCGAATACTCGATCATCAAGCTGACGGGACAATCATGCCGGATCGAGGTGTTCCGCGAGGCGCTGAAGGAATTCGTCCCGGGACGGAGCATCGAGTTCCGGCAAAAGCCGGCCGAGGGCCGGGTGCCCGAGCTGAAGCTGGCCTGCCTGCGCGGAGCGATCCGCTATTTGAACGCGCGGAAGGCTGGCGTCATCGAGACGAGCATTACGAACCATGCGGCCGTCATCCCGTACTCGGTCAGCGCATATACGCATGACCGCCGCGAGCTGGAGCTCATCTCCAGCCTAGAGCGGACGAACCGGGTGCTGGGCTTCATTTCGCGGCCGTACCATACGCAGGAGATCGAGTTCCTTTTGCGGGGAGCGGACGGCGGATTGCGTCACAGCTATGTGTACCATAACCGGACCAAGGACTATCAGTCCGTGAAATACGAGGATATTCAGGCGGTCTATGGGGACAAAATTCCGCAGGACGATACCGACTCCATCGTGAACGGGGAGACGAAGTATTTTGTCTTCGCGGACGACAACCACTGGGGCTTCTACGTTCTGCCGATTGCCCGGCAGAACGAGGGGCTGCTGCTTGGCCGCAAGGAGCTGTTCCCGTTTGAGAGCGACCGGTCGGAGCTGGACTTTTTTGACGGGACGAAGTAGGGGGATAGGAAAATGTATTTATTTCTTGGAAGATTGCTCGGCAGAAAATTGCTTAGAACGACATTTCTTCCAGCAAAACGCGGTCTGGCAGGCGAAATGATTTTACGTAGACCGGGCTTTTGGAGCTTAATGTGCATCATAGGCTGCTTAGCTGGAGGAGTACTACTCTATTTTTTATTCACTGAAAATATTTTTGATCAGCCGGGAGAAGAAGTTATTTATAGAAACGCAGTAATGGGCATCATCCTTCTTTTTCTTTTCATGTGGCTGGAATGTCTGAGTTATAAAGCTTCGGCGACGGACTCCTTTGTAGCAGTTAGACACTGGTACGGAACAAAAACGATCCATTATCACAATATAACGAGCGTGGAGCATACCCGTTTTTTTGGCGGCCAATTCGTGGTACTCAGTAACCAAGGGGTAGTTCGTGTTCCGGATGGAGCCGTAGGAAGTGCTGAGTTTATTCAGCATTTATGCAAAGAGTTGGGGGAAGAACACTGCGTCAATGCCCTTAAGGTGTTAGAGGAGAAAAAAATGCAGCTGCAGCAGCTAAGCTAGGAACGATTGAAGAGTAGTTGAAACAGTAGGCTCAGTTACTAGGCTAACATTGGGTTGACAAGAAGGGAAGAGCGGAAATGTACGATGTTTTATTGCGAAGATACGCAGCACTGGCGATCGATCGGATTATTACCGGTGTGGCGGCTACATTGATCAGTTTCATTTGGATTTTGCCGGGAGAGCTGTTTGAATACAATTCTATCTATTTAGTATTAACGCATCTATTAATATCGATCACCTGTGATTGGATTTACTTCTGTCTGATGGAGTCATCCAAATACCAAGCTACCATCGGGAAGAGACTCCTTGGGGTGATGGTCGTGGACAAAGACTACGAACGAATTACATACGCAAGGGCCAATACCAGGTACTGGGGGAAGCTGCTTTCCGGTTTGATTCTTGGCTTAGGCTACCTGATGGCCTTCTCTCATGAGAAGCGGCAGGCGATGCATGACAGAATGGCGGGGACCTATGTAGTAAAGAAGAGCTTCCTGCTCTTTATGCTCAGCTGTCAAAAAGACGATGATGTCAAAACGGGCATTGCGCATGCATAAAGCAGGGGGGCGAGACATCGTGTATGCACGATTTTGGAAAAGGGCGGTAGCTGCCTTATTGGATCTATTGGTTGTCGCTTCGATTCATCAGGTGATTGGTATATTGACCACTTTTGCATGGTATTGGTGCCTGCGGGATCCCTATGACATCTATGAGTATTTAGATGAACTAATCGTGTTGTTTAACGTTAGTCGAATGGTTCTGATGGCGGTATTATTCTGGCACTACTTCGCGATCATGGAATCTTCCAAGTTCCAAGCGACGTTTGGCAAGATGGCGATGGGACTCAGGGTAGTTGATCAGGGGGGCCAGAAAATTACCTTCCACCGGGCGACTGCACGATTTTGGAGTAAAAGCTTCTCGGCCATCACGGTACTGATTGGCTGGTTCATGGCGGGTTTCACCAAGAAAAAACAGGCGCTGCATGATATCGCTGCTGGCACTTGCCTGATGGAGGAAGAGGTACTGAAAGCCAGACAAGTGGAGGCCGCTGCCGCCGTGTAGAAGCATGGCGTTGAGTCTTTTTTTGAGACGGGCAGGCGGTTTACTGGGAGGAAAGAGTCGGATGTATGACGTGTTGTGGAGAAGGTATTTTGCCATGTTTGTTGACCGGATTTTTATGGTGCTGTCCTTATTGATAGTTACCTTTATTTTTATTCCCCCAGAAGAGTTGATGTATCGTTACAGCGGGATGCTGATGATATTCAGTTTGCTCGTTCAGTGGCTGTATTTCACTCTGATGGAATCTTCCAAATACCAAGCAACCTTGGGCAAGATCATGCTCGGTGTAGTCGTGGTGGATGATAGGAATGAGAGAATTTCCTGGGGGAAGGCCAATGCGAGGTTTTGGAGCAAACTGATTTCATCCATCCTCGGAATAGGTTATTTCATGGCGATTTTCACGGAATATAAGCAAGGCCTGCACGATAAAATCGCTGATACCTATGTCGTCAACAAGGAAATGCTTCTGTATGAGAAAAGCAATGCCAAGCCATTGGAATCCACCAGGAAGCTGGATTTGGCAAGCAAGGGCTTCAACTGGCCGGATTAAAAGCGGCGCTAGACTTAGAATTTGCGTTTTGAAGGAGATTCGTTTATGTACGCTGGATTTTGGAAGAGGTTATTTGCAAGTATATTGGATTATTTTATTATCTACGTTCTTGCTTTTGCGCTAGCGTTTCTTGAATTAATGTTTGACATGCTTGTTGGAATCGGAAAGGGACTTATTTTGCTGGATAGCAGAGTATTTGAAATCGTTTATTCGACGATTCGTATAGCCGCTGCCTTCTCTGTACCTTGGCTGTATTATGCGATATTGGAGTCTTCCAAACTGCAAGGAACCATTGGCAAAAAGGCGCTTGGCATCATTGTTGTGGATCAAAATTATGAGCGTGTAACGTTTTTGCGGGCTAGCGGAAGATTTTGGAGCCGGATAATCTCGATGTTAACGATCTATGTCGGTTATATCATGGCTGCCTTTACCCAGAGGAAGCAGGCTCTTCACGATATTATTGCAAAAACCTATGTCGTTGATAAAAAAGTACTTGAACTGAGCAAAGGGAATCCTGAACTGTACTTGAACGGCGTTCATATGGAGGGACAACAAGCTTGATAGGTCATCTGCTCAAGAACATAACCGGGTGAGTCGTACAAACGTCACAGCCGGAAGGAGGGGAAGGCAATGTTTAACCATATCGCACCGAAGTTTGAGAAGGGCCGGATTCTAAAGACAGCGATGCTGGAAAATCTGCGGGATTTCCCCCGCGACTTCGTGGACGTCTACTATCACGAATATACGGATGGCATCATTTCGGGTGCCCATGTTGAGGTTGGCGCAGATTCCCTGATTGTGCATCCCGGCATCGTCAAGCATCAAGGGCGGCTGTATTTGCTGAAAGATGCTGTGAGCATCAAATACCGTGCCACGGGGCGGGAGGCTGCATTAAAGGTTCGTTTCCATGCTGGCGACGAGGACGGCGACTGGCGGACGTATCGCAGCGAGATTGTAATCGATGAGCAGCAGCTTGAGGCGGATGACTCTGAGCTGGAGCTGTGCCGCTTCAAGCTGAAGGAAGGCGCCCGGCTGCGCCAGGACTATCAGGGCTTCCGGGACCTGGCGACTGAATTTAATACCGTGAATATTCTGCATGTCCGCTACGCGGCTTACGGCAAAAGCACCTTGTCTCCGGTTATTCTGCGCTCCTTCGCAGAGGAAATGATGCGCAAGGGAAGCGGCGACCCGCAGGACTTCATGTTTACAATGATGTGCATGAACGAGGGAACCCTCGCTCGGGACGTCATTTTGCACTATATGACGAGCCGTCTCGGCATGAGCAGCAGGGAGTATACGAATGTGGAGATCCATAAGTACCTGGGCCGCATTCTGGATGGCGTCCGCGGCAGCGGCGGCGGCAGGCTGGGCATGACCCCGGGCGGCAGCCAGCGGGTGATTGTGGATTAGGGTTGGATTTACCCCAAAAAAGGAGGAGGAAAAGTTATGTCGTTTATGGATGAGAAGATTACGCAGATCATTAATGAAGCAGAGCAATCGATGGTATCCCGTTCTATTGCGGATGGGCCGGTGAAAATTGGGAACCGGTATTATGAATTTACCATGCAGTCTTTCTATCAGGACAAAATCTCTCTCTACCTTCCTGCTGACTTTGAAGAAATGCCTAAGGAGATTCGTTCCATTAAGTATCCCTATGAACAACGGCCTGAAATCATTAGAAGCGATGAGTCGGGCGCCATTAATTTCACTCTCAACCGAATAGATCATGAGTTAAAGGATGAGATGGTAGCGGAACTGTCTGCTGGCATGAAAACGATGATTCAAAAATCGAATCCCTCCCATATTTTCTATGAAAGCGGGGTAGAGACTGTAAACGAGAAAACGTTCGGATACTTTGAGTTCAAAAATATGGTGATCGACGGAGCCTTGTTTAACATCATGTATTTCCTCGAATTTGAAGGCAAAGTCCTCATGGGAACCTTCTGCTGCCGATATGAGGATTATCCCGATTGGAGAGATGTGGCGTATCAAGCCATTCGCAGTCTCATTGTCCATGTTGAAGAAGAGGGAGGGGAACAAGCATGAGTGAGATCATCTATACGTCTGCAAATATTAAGGTATCAAATTATAAGTTTGAGAGAATTACGGAACTCGTCATTGAAAAACAAGTGAACGAACATGCCAAGCTGAAACTTAGCGGCATTATTTCCGAAGACATGCAGGATAAGTATATTGAACAAGCCAATGCGAGCGATACCATTCGGGTTGCGGTCCAGGATGAGGATAAGGCAATCCCTCTGTTTCACGGTGTAATTACGAATATATCCGTACAAGCTGCGCGTGGTGTAAGAAGCATTGCCATTGAAGCCCATAGCTTATCCATCCTTATGGATATCCGTAAGGAAACTGGATCGATCCAAAACAAAGAACTATCTTATAAAAGTTTGTTCCATCGAATTATCGCCAGCTACCCTGATTCCGATGTCATTGACGAAGCATCGCAAGGCAACAAGACGGGGGGATTGCTGGTCCAATATCAAGAAACCGACTGGGCATTTATGAGGAGATTAGCCTCGCATTTCCACGCTCCTCTTATTCCTGTCAGCTCTCAAACCGGTATCAAACTGTATGTCGGATTGCCAGACGCTGATAACCCACAGAAATTAGATGAATACAACTACTCTGTCAATAAAGATTTAAGAGACTATAAGCTGAAGTCCGAGAATGGTGTCAAGGATATATCAGAGCAAAATAGCATCAGTTACACGGTTACAAGCCACAAGGTGTTTGAGTTGGGCCAGGCGGTTACCTTCCAGAAACGGACATTGTATGTCAGCCGCGTGGAGACGAAACTAGAGAACGGCATACTGAGCAGCTTGTATGACCTAAAGGATGCCAAAGGGCTGCGCTGCCGAACGGAATATCCTTATGCCTTAGCAGGAACGTCGTTATTCGGAACGATTCTTGATGTGGCGAAGGATAAGGTCAGGGTAAAGCTGCATATTGATCGGGATCAACCTGTCAATGAAGCGATGTGGTTTGCTTATTCCACGGTTTATTCATCCCCGGATGGGAGCGGCTGGTACTGCATGCCGGAAAAAGGGGATGAAGTGCGGCTTTATTTTCCCGATGAACAAGAGAAAAACGCTTTTGCCGCGAGCTCGGTAGATACCGACTCCTCTAATCCTGAGAAACGAAGCGACCCGTCAGTGAAGAGCATCAGTACCAAATATGGCAAAGAAATTGTGTTTAAACCCGGCGCGGTTGAAATTATTGGCGGAGGCCAGTTGCTGATGAAACTTACCGATGATGGGGGGATTGAAATTAACAGCGATAAGAAGATTTCCCTGTCGGCCATGGAAGATATCGAAATTAACGGCGGTGCCAAGATTCTTATCCAAGGGGAGTCAGGCATTGAATTCGTGCAAGGGAATGCTTCGCTTAAAGTGGAGGATGAGGTCACGCTTAGCGGGGGCCGGGTGAATATCGAATGAGTTCTGTCATGAGTCGTGAAGAGGCGTTGGGTCATTTATTGGAACATCATGTGTTTGATCGTTGGCAGGGCGACTTGGATATTATTTCTGATAGCTATATCCAGAATCAAGAGGCTACGATAGGGGAATTTGTGAGTTCTGTGGATGCAGCGTGTAAAAAGGCGGCCGAGCTTCAAGAAGCAGGGATGAAGGGAGATATTCAATATATCTATCTCTCTTTACTGCGGACAAGCTTCATGGAGCATAAAGCTAGTTATCGCATCGATATTCATGATGAGCGCTGGTTTCTTGATCCCGTAGAGTGTTTTTCTCACTGGCAGGCCGATTTTATATTTGATTCTTTATTCAAGAGAATGCGGGAGTTGGAAGCTGTAAAAACAAGCTATGCCCGGAAAATCTCAACGATGGATATTGAACGAATCTTGCAAATTGAAGCGATAAGATATCATTTGTTTACTATCGAATTTATGAGAAGTATGATCCCTTCTATTTTAGAATGCGAGGGCTACAACCAGCTGGGCAAGAAACCGAATATTTGCATTCTGGCCGGAGAATACCGGGATCGCAATGAGCTGCTCTATGGCCAGCCGGAAGCCGAACCGGAAGAAAACACTTCAGAGCAGTGAATGGAGGAGGGATGTCATGGATTACTTTGTGATGCAGCAGGATGAACGCTATTCCGACACGCCAGTCTTACAAAATATTCGGCAAAAAATCGATATTCGGCATATGAATCGCTTACGTTCTCATCAAATTGCAGATACGACGATTTTTCAGGTTAAGGCATCTACCGATACAGAGTACTTGGATCTATTAAGCAATCAGCTCTACCTGTTGTCAGAGAAGCTGAAGAAATTGATCGCTATGTACGAGCCGGATTGTATTTTTAAGCATATTCCTCTGATGGACCAACTCAATAGTAAGCAAAGTCTTTACTTCCTGCCTTTTTTTGAGGAAGTCGAAGCTCTAAGTCCAAGCAGTGAGTTTAATGCGGATCGAAGCGTCATTAAGAAGCTGGTGCTTCAAGGGGAGAAGGTGGCGAAGAAACGTATTTTCCGCGTGCAAGAAAGCGAGCAACCTTTAATCATTGTCCGCTTAGATGTAGCTGAGAGCATACTCCGCCGGGATATGATCGGGGTTAGCTTGAAGAAAGTTCTCGTGGAGTGATGGAACGAAAGCTGGGGAAGGGCGTGAACTGATGGATAAGTATGAGTACGTTGTGCGTGGCGCTAATATTTTTTGCGATTGTGGATCACATTTACGGAAATTGAATTTGCCGAATAGCCACGGGGCCTATGTCAATGGCAAACCGATGATGAACGAATCGGACTCGATTCCCGAAGTAAATATTTCGAATTTTGGAATCTGCAGCAGTCCGGAAAATCAGAGCGGTGAGACGGTTTACCTCATCTCGATGGATGGCCAGGAAATACAGGGGAAGCCTTGTCTGTTAGCTCTGCTGGCCGGCAGCAAGTGGGAGAAAACTAAAGAACAGGCAAGGGTAGAAGGGAAATCGGCTCTGACGACCGAGTCAGAATTACATTGCTCCTTAGGCGGGGTGATTCGCTTTAACAGCAGTGGCCAGCATGAAGAGGAATAGAATGATATGCCAAATATGAAGAGCATAAGCGGAGGCGACCGGACAGCATGAAAAGCTATGCGATCGGAGGCTAGTGGATATGATAGGTTTTGAAAACATAAGCGTAACATCGCCATATCGAATCAAAGTAGTTCAAGACATTCAAATGGAATGGAAGCCAAATGAGCATGGGCGACTATTCATTCGCGGCCTTGTCGATGATCAGGATCAGGTTAACGCCGTACTCAAAGCGTCTACGGATGACCAGGTTCAGGTGTTTGACGGGGAAACCAAGATCTTTAGCGGACTCATCGCCAACGTACAGACCAAGCATCACAACGGGATTTATAGTATAGAGCTGGAAGCCATTTCCGGCACGAGCCGGCTGGATGCCCAGAAGAGGCGCCGATCCTTCCAGAATAAGAACATGACGTACGGTGAACTCGTCAAAAGTGTGTTGAAAGCTTACGCCGGGTACGATGTGATTCAACTTGTAGGTGAAAACGAGCCTATTGGCGAGCCGATCATCCAGTATGATGAGACGGACTGGGAGTTCCTCAAACGGATGGCCAGTCATTTGCAGAGCGTGGTGTTCAGTGATATTTATGAAGCTAAACCACGGATGTATATCGGCGTGCCGAACAGGAACAGCATGCAGCTTCCCGATGATTTGCCGTATACGGCAAGCAAAGATTTACTAGCGTATCAAGAGGCTAAGTCAGGATCTGCCTCGGTGCATCATACCGATTTTTTTACATACGAGGTTCAAAGCGGCACACGTTATGCCATCGGCGACGAGGTTCTGTTCCGAGATAAACCGATGGTGATTAGTGAAATGAAAGCCGCCATGGATCAGGGCCAACTGATCTATAACTATCGCTTATCGAGAAGAGATGGCATACGTCAGAATCGGATACATAACCCCAAGTTAGTCGGCGTCTCGATGAACGGGAAGGTGCTAGATGTCCAAGGTCAGCAGGTTAAGCTGCATTTGGAGATCGATCAGGAGCAGTCGCCTGCATCGGCCTATTGGTTTCCCTTTGCCCCGCCTACGGGCAGTGCCATGTACTCGATGCCTCAGAAGGGAACGAATGCGAGCTTGTACTTCCCGGATGATGCAGGAAGCAAGGCTAAGGTCATCGGCTGTGTCCGGACGAACGGAGAGGATTGCAGCAAAACCGGGGACCCCAACAATCGCTACTTTGGCACAGAGCACGGCAGTGAGCTAGAAATTACGCCGACAGCGATTAATGTGGTGAGTGGTTCCAAAGAGCCGCTCATGATTAGCTTTGATGATGCCGCAGGTGTCATCCTGACAAGCCACCGGAAGCTGACGATGAATGCGGGCGAGGATATTTCTTTGTACACTCCGAAGCGTGTGGTATTCCGTACACCGAACATGATCCTGGCCAAGAAATTAAGCAAGC
The DNA here is from genome assembly GCF_037969765.1 of Paenibacillus sp. FSL W8-0186. Lineage (NCBI taxonomy): Bacteria > Bacillati > Bacillota > Bacilli > Caryophanales > Paenibacillaceae > Paenibacillus > Paenibacillus sp. FSL W8-0186. The sequence continues at coordinate 1,334,611 of NZ_CP150207.1, forward strand.
TGAGCGGATTTACAGTTGAGAGCGAGTATCACCTGCTCGGAAGCCAGGTCAAGCTGGACGGTGCCGACCGGACAAGCTATCCAAAGTATGACGATGAGATTGAGACTTATACGCCGCCGCAGGAAGAAAAGTCGGGCGGCTGGGGATTCTGGGATAAAGTTTGCGCCGCCGTTGCAGTTGTAGTGGTAGTCGCCTTGGTAGTCACGGCTACAGTGGTTACTGGCGGAGTTGCTGGAGCAATACTCATGGGGGCAGCATTTGGAGCGGTTGGGGCGGTTGGTGCGACCCTTGCCAATGACTTAGCCCGGGGAGAATGGAGTAGTGGGGAAACCTACTTAAGAAGTGCCCTAACAGGTGGAATTGTAGGCGCCGTGACCGGCGGGATATTTGGACCCGTTGGGGGCGCGGCGTCTACGACATTACTCCCTGCTACGACGAGTCAGGTAGCGAGTGGCTTTACAGCAATGCTTGCTAGTGGATTTGCTAGTGGATATACTGACTATACATTGACAGAACTGATTAACGGGCGCAGACCTACATTTAGAGAGGCAGTAACTGTGGGTGCTCAAAGCGCTATGTTCTCTGGTTTCTTAGTAGGCCTAAGGCCTGTTAAGAACGCGTTGCAGGATCTATTTACAAAGGGAATTAAGCCAAAAACATCTAGTAGTAATAAAACTCAAAATCCACATTTAGAGACTAATAAAACAGATATCGATGTTCCATCCAACAAGGAATCGGAAGTAACAGTTAGTCCTAAAAATTCACTTGAACTTCATGATACTAGCGCTGCTAATAAAATCGAGGAAGGTAAAAAGGCTAGTAATAGAGGTGGTTATGGAAGTGATGGCCAAGATGTACCATATTTATCTGACTTCTTTAAAGGGGCGGATGAGGGGATTCTCAGAGGTATTGATGAGCCAACGTTTTACTTGGTTAAAAATGAGGCAGGGGGAAGTATCCATGTATCTACAGATAAAATTAAACAACGACATTTCACAAATATAGTGGAAGAATCAAAAGGTAAAGTAAACATTTTAACAGGAGCACATGGTACAGTAGACGGCACTTTAATTCCGGAAAAAACCTTTTTTGATTCGGATTTAATGAAGTGGGGGAATAATCCGAATGTGAATGTATTAGACATAACTAAATTATCAGACGATCAAATAAGCAAAATCGTCCAAGGTGATGGGGTTATAGTTTGTGGATGGTGTTACAGCGAACGATCTCAAGATATTTTAAGAGCAATGAAACTGATTAAGTAGAGGTGAAAAGGAGGATTATAATGATATGTTATAAAGATATGACTTGTTATTCTCTTCATCACTTTGAGAATTCAAAAAATGTGGGATGGATAAATATAAAAAATGATTTTCATAGAGCAAGTCTTTCGGAGGAATTTGTTTCAAACTTGTGGGAATATATAAGATACCCACTTAATGTAGATCGAACTTCAAATGACTCTGTAGTTGTTCAATACAATAAAGAAACAAAAACTTTAGGATTTTCAGAAATAAGAGTAATAAGTGAAGATGGCTTAACAAAGTATGCTGCACCGGATCTAATTTTTCAATATATTACGCAATATAGCTACTGTCCACCGCAGGAATTTATCGATGCTGTACTTAAAGGACCAAAGCCTACATCGCCAGAGTACAAATATTATATTTCGAAATATAATGAAGAGAATTTATGGGGAGAAGATTCAAAGATTGTAGAGCTGTCCCAAAATATTACAAATAATATAATAAATAATAATAATGAATATGTTAGTACACTTATTCAAGAAAAAGTAGATTATATAAATATTTTAACTAAAGATGGTTCATTACTTAACGCTTCCATATTAAACAATAATATTGGAATGGCTATACAATTATTATCTATGAATATAGATGTTAATAAGTTTAGTGGGATAGAACTTATTAGTGCAATATTATGTCAAGAAGATGAGCTAATAGAGTTACTCCTTGGTAAGAATATCATGTTCAATTTAAGTTCACCTAAAACAAATCCGCTTTTCATAGCCACTAGAAAAGGAAACCATAAAGCTGTGAAACTGTTATTAGAACATGGAATAGACCCATCAATAGAATACTCGAATGAATTTATGAGAAATTTTAGTGTATTGGACTTAGCGAAAAAAATGAATCAGGGAGAAATAGTATCATTGTTAATTTCATGACAAGTCTGAAAAGTTATATAAATTTAATATAATTAATTTATTCAGGCTCATTCTATTAAGTTAGGATGAGTCTATTTTATATTGGGCCTCATTAAGATATATAAAGTTGTTGTAAAAAACTAACTGGAGCGTTACTTTGTTTACGTTTTTGTGTCTCCATTGCAGTTGTAGTGGTAGTGAGTTTAGTTGTCGTCGCCATATTAGCTAATAGTGACTTGCTTGCTCGAGCTTTATTTAACGAGAACATTACCGACCAATACTGAAAATCTATACCTATTAAATCAGGTGAATTTAAGGGAATATGTTTAAACTGTAATCCTATGTATAGTAAATTAATTACAATAAATGATTATAAGGAGAATGATAATGGAAGATAAGGTGCTAAAATTACTTCAAAAAGCAGGCTGGTTTGAAGGGCGGGTTGTAAATATTAGCCAGTATACAGAAATTCTAGACGACGAAGGATATTTTGTCTTTGGTAGTGCGATTAATTTTCTAAAAGAATATGGTGGCTTGATAATCGAGTTTGAAAATCCTGAAAGATTAGGTAGTTATTTAAAATTGATTATAGATCCAATTGAAGCTTCAAGCTCAATTTTCCGGGAATTATCGAAAAGATATGAGCGATATTGTAATGAGCCATTTGTTATATTTGGAGAAATACCCCTAATGGATATGACTTGGTACATTTCTTTATCTGGACTATTTTACGGTGGAAATGATGATTTTCTTATCTGTCTAGGGAATGATTTCTATCAGGTACTAAACAATATAATAACTGGTGAGGTACTGGATGTTATTACTGTTGAAGATTAATAGGAGATAATTCTGGTTAGTACAAATAATTTGATCTAACAATGCTATGAACATAATTCGTCATACGATAGATCAGCGCATGGAATTAACAGCTTTAATAGTTATATCACTAAAATACGATCCTAAAATCGGAGGACCCAAAGTTTGGAAGATAAAATACTGAACAAAGATTATATTCTAGCAAATGGTAGTCGGTTCGATGATACATTTAGCTATGGAGGAGACAAATATGATTCTTTTATAGTGCAGTATGATCAAGAGGGTAACGAACATTTATTTACCGGTATTATCTATGATTGTTATGAGAATGGTGGTTTAGCAAGTTACTACGTAGTTAAAGACGGCATTAAGCATGGGGGAATGGTGCAATATTATCCGAATGGACAAGTCAAAGAAATTAAGTATCTCGACAAAAATGTACTAGAAGGTCCGCAAAAGGAGTATTACGAAAATGGTTGTATAAAGTTAGTTAAATATAGAGTTTTAGGCAGAATATTAAGTTTTAAAAAATATGACGAGCAGGGAAATCTGGTAGAAGAAAAGTCAGAAGCCATCTGATTTTATTTTTAATCAGGCTTAAGCTAATCTGACTTACTGTTAACAAATAACTAAGGTTCCCAACACCTCTGTCGAAGCATTAAATAGCCATATTAACGGTGGTTCCCTTATGCTCTAAGTTAGTTTAAATAGTGCTTATACCAATCATTCTTTTAAAGGTTTATTCCACACTGGTAGGAATGAGCTTTTTTGATACTCAAAATCAAAAGGAGAAGCGAAGAATAGCAGTAAGTGAATGAGAATGTATAAAAGTCCAGATAGAATTGAAGCCTTAACCCTACAGGAGGAACGCTCAATCTTCCATATCTATCAATTCATGAATGTGTATATTCAATGCCGTGCAAATTTGCTCTAGAGTGCTGATATAAATTCTGTCTGTCGTTCCTCTGCAAAGGGCATTTATTGTTCCAGGACGCATATTAACCATAATCGCAAACTGACGTTGAGAAATATGCCGTTCATCTAAAAGATGTTGCAATTTAATTTTGATTTTCATTGTAATCCTCCCAAAACCTATATAAAACAATATACCATGAATTAATATAAAATCATTGACCGTTACGCTGTAACGTCATATAATTAAAGATGTGACGTTAAAGCGTAACATTAAGTAAGACTATCAGGAATAATGACACTATAAAAGAGACTGTGAGTAATTCGAGAGGATAATTGAAATTTGTATGAAGGGAGACGAAATATCAAAAAAGCTGGGAGTATGATAGAAATTCTTTTGCGGTATATATAATGGACGCGGCCTGCACCTATTTTGAAATTCCGGACTTTTCTTATCGAATGACTGAAAGAAGTTGAACAAATAAACGGAAGTGGCATGCCTTTGCAAAAGAAGTGTTTTTTACTGCGAACCGCTTCATGTGCTAATTTTTCTTTCATGAAGCCGCAATTCAATGAAGGGAAGAGGGAAATGAGAGGTAGTTTAGAAGCGTTATATCGTGGAGACATTCGCCCTGAAGAAACGATTGTTCCAACTAATCCCGAATACCGTGCATTGAACCGCAGAATTTCCGAAGCCATAAAAATGTGGAAGAAGAAGTTATCGGCAACAGAATTTAGTGAGCTTGAAGAATTACTTGATTTGCGAAGTAAATCTGGTTCAATGTATGCTGAAGCTTCTTTTATTCATGGGTTTCAGCTTGGTACACTAATGATGGTAGAAGTTTATACAACACGGAATGAGTTAGTGGGTAGTTCTATATATACCCAGTTAAGGTCAAGGCAAAGCTTGACAAGCCTGCTCCAAGCTATGGAAATGTATAAATAAACTGATAGACCTGAGCAATCGCTACCGGTTCATTACCGGGGCGATCTTTTTTTGTCTCTGGTTGGTTCGCTCCCTGTGAATCCTTCACAATCCATATTGACATCAATAATTTAACGTGATAAATTGTTTTTTAATGATTTAGTATACCGACTTGATTAGTAGGAAAAAGAAAATAGAAAGAAGTGCTTAACAGGCGATTACTATCACGAAGGAAGGCTGGCTTATGAAATTCAGCTACATCAGTCATCTGCATTGTCCCAAATGCCGGGAAAAGTATGAGTTCAATATCATCCAGCAGCTGTGCGCATGCGGCTCTCCGTTGCTCGTGGATTATGATCTTCAGGAGCTCAAGAAGCGCTGGGGTCCAGCTGCTCTAGCAGGACGATCCAACGACCTGTGGAGATATCATGAGCTTCTCCCTGTCACCGATCCGGATAATATTGTGACGTTAGGAGAAGGGATGACTCCCCTGCTGCGGATGGATCGCCTTGGCGCAGCGATGGGAATCGGGCAATTGTGGATGAAGGATGAAGGGGTGATCCCCACAGGGAG